>JBFHVL010000018.1:0-24293 GCA_041589565.1 Kangiellaceae bacterium
ACAGAGTTCCCTGTGCTGGAACATCAACAACTGTATAGACCAAGGAGTCACCGTCTACATCAACCCCAGACAGCGTAATAGCTATTTGACTATCTTCTTCACCAGTAACGTTTAAATCTTCTGCGATGGGCGCATCATTGGTAGACCAAATTTGAATACTTACTGTTGCGATATTAGAGGTTAGTTCACCATCCGAAACGTTATACGTAAAGGAGTCTATTCCTGAATAGTTTTCATTTGGCGTGTAAACCAAGTTCGGAGCGGTTCCCGACAAAACACCATTGGCTGGAGATGTTAATACATGATAGCTAATTGGTTGATTATCTATATCTTCTGCAGACAGTGTTATGAATATCTCCATATCTTCAAAACCGTCGGCATATACATCACTGGCTACTGGAGCCGAGTTAGGTGCTTTAGAAATTGATAAAATGTAACTTTGTACCTCAGTCGCACCCTGAACATCACTAACTTCAATTTCAATTAAATGATCTCCACGACTGCCCCGTTGAGGAGTCCAGCTCAGTAAGCCAGATTCGGAAAAGCTTGCTGAACTTGGCCCCGTGATAAGCTTATAAGTTAACGCATCCCCATCTTCATCACTGGCGACCACCTGATACTCATAAGTAACCGTTTCTTGTCCAGATGTTATTGGAGCGGATGTAATGACCGGCGCGTCGTTAACGTTGAGAACCGTTAACTCATAGCTTTGAGAAGCGGAAAGACCGGCTTGATCCGTCACTGTAACGCTAACCTGATGAGTACCGATATGCTCCGCGGTAGTATTCCAGAAGATTAACCCCGACTGACTATTAATCGACATGCCTGCAGGTGCAAGTTCAAGCGCGAAGGTTAACGTGTCGTCTGCATCTGGGTCGTCCGCAATGATTTGATACTCGTACAACGATTTTTCATTGACAGAAGTAATCGGATTACTGCTGATCACCGGCGCATCATTGACGTTCTTAACGCTCAGTACAAAGGACTGTTCTGCGTATAACCCCTTGCCGTCGCTGACTTTTAACGATACGTCATGCTCACCAATTTGGCTGGCTTCTGGCGTCCAAGTTATTTCACCAGTCTGTGCGTCGATAACCATGCCTTGTGGAGCACTGACAAGTCCAAAACTTAGTGTATCCAAATCGGGATCGGAAGCGTCCACAGCATAGGTGTAGAGTTGCCTTTCAAGGGCAGTTAAGTTGGGCTCGCTCAGAATCTGAGGGCTGTCATTTACGGCAAAAATATTAATGGTGACGACGGCTTCATTGGAGTTTAATGACCCGTCGTTAGCGATATATTTGAAACTGTCTTCACCGTAATAGTTTGATGTAGGCGTATAGGTCACCTGGTTGCCGGAAATACTGAGTTGTCCGTGCTGGGGATTGCTGACTATCTGATAGGTCAATGACTCTTCGTCATGAGCGATAAGCTCGATGACGCCGCTGGTGTCCTCATTGATAGACACCGAGATATTCTCTGCTTGAGGTGGTGTATTGTTATAGACGGTATTAATCACAAAGGATTGCGTTAGCTCACCGTAGGATGAATGCGTTAGTTTTAGAGAGACACTCTGCTCGCCCTCTTGCTCTCGCGTAGGTGTCCAGTTAAGTGCTCCTTCGGAAACCACCATTCCACTGGGAGACTCTACAAGCTCGAAGCTAACGTCGGACCAATCAATGACAGGCTCAGTGGTAAGAGTGTATTGGTACTCCTGGTAGACAACGGCCTGGGTTACAGGTGTTGATGTAATGGTCCAGTTCGGCTCAGGTTCTTCACCAACCACATTCAGCTCAATACCACAGCCGGGACGACTTCGTAGTTCTACGGTAAGCAAGTTGGCGTCGTTTAAAATCACCTCTCGAGTTAAGTGATAAACCTGTTGGTTAAAATCACTGGGAGAAAAGATCTCTTGCCCATTTAACGTGATGACCGCACTGGAAATGCGACAAAACTGGTTTTCAACCCCTCCGTTATAGAGGTTTAAAACAAAGGCTTCGCCCGTAATACCCTCAAACTGAACGCTCTCTACCTTAGGCTTACCCTTACCTCGGACAAACTCCGTGTTCTCCAGTAAGCTGACTTGCCCAGCGAATGCGATTGACGATGAAATAACAAATGAGACGATTAAACTAAAACGAGCGAAAAACTTAGCCATGTATAGAAACCCAATACCACTTAACGTCCGGGGATAACTTGTCGATTGAACAAAAAACATCCCTTTTTTATCAAAGCAGCGAATTATATAGATCAAGCAATAATGGTCAAGATTCGTTATACAACCAGAGTATGGTACTTTTCACATTTTGCGATATTTATTAAATATTATTCTGAGAGTTGTCGCCCAAGAAATAGGATGAGGCTAATCTAAACTACATGAATATAAGTGCATCAGTGGGCGTGAACAGAGGTGATTGATCTTTAAGTACGTTTCGAGCCAAAGCTAACATCGGAGTATTGAAGATCTGAATCAATCATCAAACTCCTGTATATCAGAATTTTTAGCTGATTTTTTTATCCACGCCAGCCGCTTTCGTTGTAGTTTAAATACGTATAGCATGTAACAATCCAGTAAAAGCAGTAGTACAAGTCCGACGTATAACAAAATATTCATCATTCACCTTTGTTCTGATAAGTGTAGAATTCCATAAATTACCGTTTTGACAAGATGACTAGACGAGTCAGGAAATTAAGTCTGTCTCAGGAAATTTTAGAATTTCCTCGTGACAGTTTGACTGTCACACGGTCAAGGGCGACTCTGTGGATAATTTAAAGCGTTGGGTCATAAGCTAACTTGTTAATGACTGAGATGAAGAAAACCACTAGCAAAAAGCTCTGAGGCTATCAAAATAAGTTGGCGCGCCCGGCAGGATTCGAACCTGCGACACCAGCCTTAGGAGGGCTGTGCTCTATCCAGCTGAGCTACGAGCGCTTTTTGAAAGAAGAAGAATGGTTGTGCATTATTTATACTACCACTCGTCTAAGTAGGGATTTTTCTTATCAGCTAAACTTCGCCTACAGTAGACCAGCCTTAAACCTGTATATTAATTATACTGGCCCCATCTTAGGAGGGGATCGCTCTATCCAGCTGAGCTACGGGCGCTATGCTTACATGCAATAAGCTCAAAATTATAACCTGCCTTACTTTTTAGACCACCCTGCAACCGACAAAACATTGGGGAACGTTCTAAATGTAAGAAATGATCGTCAGGGTAACAAATAAGGTTCTATTTAAATTATTTAGTCCTTAATAGAGGTCTGGTTATTGCCCAAAATAATAACCAAAATTAATGCGCTTATAAATCAATTATTTAATGAATTAGCGATTAACCGATACAAAATAGACTGCGTGTGAATCTCAAAATCTTTGACTAATCTTAAATTGACAGTTGAATGTTCGACACGGAGACGCATTTGTATGATGTACCAACAAATCCCAGCCCTGTTTTACTCGTTAAAGCCTCGTTTTAATAAAAGTGAATCGGTTCGCATCACGACATCCCAGTTCGACCAATTAAATGAGTTAATTGGTAAGTACTGCTACTCTCACGACGTGCCTCGGCTTAAAAGCCTTATGAAACGAGTACACCGTAGAATGGAGCAACATTCTGATCACCATTTGTGGCATACGGAATTTGACTTTATCAGCGACCACTTAATGAAAGCGATGAAAGAAGCTGGTTATTGTCGTTTGGAAGATGACCCTGACTCAGTTATTTCGATTTTAAATCGCTCTTATCAATCGAAAGATAATACTCCCAGACGTCGTAGTCGCGAAAGCGATCATATGATGCTGAGCAAGAGCGTTAAAAATATTTTTGACCGACTGCTGCACTAAGCCTAAAAAAACCGCTCAATTGAGCGGTTTTTATTTGCCTAACGTTCTTATATTAAGTCGTCGGATAAAGCGAATACTTTGTCGTACCCATTATTAATTGATTTGCTCAGGCTTTCTACTCGCGGCAACAAATGATCGAAGTAGAACTCTGCTGCAGCTAGTTTTCTGGCCTGTTGTGCTTGAGGTAATACACTCATTGCATCGAGCTGTTTGATCCACAACCAACCGCCAATCACATAGGCCGTTGCTTGCAAATACTCTACTGCCCCACCTTGTGCTGCTGCGCCTTGCGCTTCGTTTTGAGCGATAAGAGACTCGGTTAATTCACGGACCGATTTGAGTTTATCACTCAGTTTAGTGGCCAGTTCTTTTTGACTGGACTGACTGACCTCTTCGCTAATCTCGTCGAAAAGACCGTTAATGGCAGCGCCATTATCAGCACACACTTTTCGAACCATTAAATCCTGGGCCTGAATACCATTAGTACCTTCATAAATTTGCGCAATACGCGCATCTCGAGCGAACTGCTCAAGTCCCCACTCTCGTATATAACCGTGTCCACCAAGTACCTGGATGCCGTGGTTACAGTTTTCAAATCCTGTGTCAGTAAAAAACGCTTTGGCAATGGGTGTTAATAAAGCCACTCGATGTGAGGCAGTTTTGCGTGCGTTTTCATCTACACCATGCTCTTCGAGATCGATTTGCATCGCCAGATATACCGCCAATGCACGGTTAATTTCGGTAACAGAGCGCATAGAAAGCAACATACGACGAACATCGGCATGTTCAATGATGGCTGCGCCTTGCTTACCTTCGCGTGAGCTGCGGCCTTGAATACGCTCTTCCGCATATTGACGAGCAATTTGGTAAGATACATCAGCCAGCCCGATACCCTGGATAGCAATCGACAAGCGTTCTTTGTTCATCATGGTGAACATACAGGCCAATCCGCGATTAGGCTCTCCAATCATGTAACCGACGGCATCGTCCATATTGATCACACAGGTGGATGAAGCCTTGATTCCCATTTTATGCTCAATGGATCCACAGCTGATGCCGTTACGTTCACCAATAGAACCATCGTCATTAACCATAAACTTAGGCACCAAAAATAATGAAATACCGCGCGGTCCGGGAGGTGCGTCAGGAAGACGTGCAAGTACCAGGTGAATGATATTTTCTGCCAGATCGTGTTCACCGCCGGTGATAAAGATTTTAGTACCGGATAATTTATAAGTGCTATCAGCTTGAGGTTCAGCCTTGGTTTTTAGAATACCCAAATCCGACCCTGAGTGAGGTTCAGTTAAACACATAGAACCTGACCAAAACCCGGACTGCATTTTTTCCAGGTACATATTTTTCAGTTGGTCCGACGCATGTGCGGCAATACAGGCGCAGGCGCCAGCGGTTAGACTCGGGTATAAGGTAAACGATGTATTGGCGGCATACAGCATTTCTTCAACTAACACATGCAATGATTTGGGTAACCCTTGCCCGCCATATTCGGGATCGCCATTAATGCCCTGCCAACCACCTTCACAGTATTGCTGGTAAGCCTCTTTAAAGCCTGCTGGCGTGGTTACTTCGGTGCCAGAGTGTTTACACCCTTCTTCGTCGCCACTGCGGTTGATAGGGTAAAGTACATTTTCAGCGAATTTAGCGCCCTCTTCTAATACGGCGTTGTACAGGTCGTAGTCAAAGTCGGCATATTGAGCGATACCTTCATAGTGCTTTTGAACATCAAACACGTCTTTTAAAATGAAGGTCATGTCTTCAACTGGGGCTTTGTAACTCATAATTATTCCTGACTGGTCTTAAGAAAAAAGGCTTTAAACCAGAAGTCTAAAGCCCTTTAGGGTTGCTGTAAACTGGTCTAATGAGTTGAATTATAACTTAATTAGACCTTCGCGACGATTAATCGGCGCTGTTTTTATTAAAGTGCTCCCAATAATCATGTACGGTCTGCTTCATATCTTTATGCAGCATAAGTATTCCAAACAGGTTGGGAATGGTCATTAGCGCGACCGTAACGTAGGCCAGATTCCAAACGACTGTTGTATCAATCATTGACGCTGCAAGAAAGCAGCCCACATAAAGCAACCGATAAGGTAAAACACCTCGTTCGCCGACCAGGTAAATAACCGCACGGTCACCATAATAGGACCATGCAATTGCGGTACTAAAGGCAAACAGAAGGAGGCCTATCGCGACAATGTATTCACCGTACTCTCCAAGACCACTGCTAAACGCCGCTATGGTTAGGGGTACTGAGTGCACCAGTGACTTACCAATTATTGAGACACTAGCTCCGGAATCAGGTTTACCGTCGGTAATGAGAAGCTCGCCAGTATAGGGCTCGCCATCTTTTTCATAGCGGACATCTTCTGCTACTGACTTAGCATTGATCAGAGTAAAGTCCTGATTAACTGCGGCACCATTTCTAATAATGATTTTACCGTTGTAGTGTGCAACCTCATTGTCTTCACCATTGACATATGCGTACAGGCGGTTAAGGTCGTCCTCATTTTGATCGGTATACTGACCAACCACAAAAGTCATATCCGCTTGGTCAAAGTTATTTTCAAACTTTTTATGCCAAACACCTGAGGACAATATAGCCAACCCGGTAATGGTACAAATTAGGATGGTATCGATGAAGGGTTCAAGTAAACTAACCATGCCTTCAGAGGCTGGCTCTTTACCTTTCGCGCTGGCGTGTGCAATCGCAGCGGAGCCTTGCCCGGCCTCATTCGAAAATAAGCCCCGAGCTACACCTTTCTCTAGAGCAAATGCTACTGACGCGCCTAAGAATCCACCAACGGCTGCTGACCCGGTAAAAATATCGGCAAAAATAGCTTTAAACGATGGCAAGATATTTTCGTAATTACCAACAATAACGACGAGCGCACCTGCCACATAGATTAAAGCCATAGTAGGAACAATGGCTTCAGCAACATGGGCAATACGTTTTATGCCGCCAACAATAACCAAGGCAAGTAACACGGACAATACAACACCAGTTACCCAGGCATCGACATTAAAGGTCGTCTCAATAGCGCTGGCAATACTGTTAATTTGGGGCATATTACCGCTACCAATGGAGCTGACAATGGTTGCCACAGCAAATAACACGGCGAGCCATTTCATATTGAGCTTGCGCTCCATATAGTACATTGGGCCACCGGCCATGGTTCCGTCAGCCGTTTGTACACGATATTTGTGCGAGAGAGTTACCTCAACAAACTTAGTGGTCATCCCCATAAATGCAGTCAGCCACATCCAGAACAGAGCTGCAGGACCACCTAAGAACAGCGCCAGTGCTACACCGCCTATATTACCTGTACCTACCGTACCGGATAGAGCAGTAGTCAGTGCCTGAAAGTGTGAAGTATCACCCGGTGCGTCTTTCTTGGCGTATTTTCCGCGAACAATACGTAGTGCTTGCCCGAAATATCGTATTTGAGGGAATTTGAGGTAGATGGTGAAAAACAGACCTGTGCCTAACAAAAGTACCGGAAAGTAGCCTGCCGAGCCCAGATAGGCATCGAGAGCCAATAGAAAATTATTAATCGCGTCCAAACCCGTCTCCAACAATTTTATGGTTAAAAAACAGCCCGTTAGCGACTGCTTTTATCGTTTATTATTGGGGCGATACGATAACATAGAGGCAGGGAATTCACCAGATTAGCCGTCTATTGGCCACGCTGGTAAGAACAGCATTGCTTTTTAACGACTATAGCGCATCCGGATACCACGACTGATTGAGAGCTCGAGTTCGGCCGCACTAAGTTCGATAGGAAATAAACAACCCGAGACTTGAGCGCTGGCAATACTGGCGCCGCGCAAATTGCTGTTACTAAAATCGACTCCACGAAGATCAGCACCTCGAAAATAGGCACCTGAAAAATCGATTCCTGTTGCGTTTAGTTTTCGTAAATCCAATCCACGAAAATCACAATTGGTAAAATCAAGCGAAGATAACGAACTGCGTTGCTTATTAAATTCTTCAACCTGCTCATTTCGCAACAGTTGATACAAGGGGTCATCAATTATACGAACCGTCATTTTTAAATTAACTCCATTAGTATTGAACACTTACAGTATAGACGGTTTCCAAAAAGAGAAAGTTCGTTTTAGCCCACCAGTGCTAGAAGCACTCCCGCAGCAACGGCTGACCCAATAACGCCAGCCACATTAGGTCCCATGGCATGCATTAATAAGAAGTTATGGGGGTTTGCCTGCAGCCCTACTTTATTAACGACTCGGGCAGCCATAGGTACGGCGGAAACACCAGCGGCTCCTATTAACGGATTGATTGGGTGCTTACTAAACTTGCCTAGCAGTTTCGCCATTAATACACCGCATGCGGTGCCGATAGAAAAGGCAACGGCACCCAGAGCTAAGATACCCAGAGTTTCGAGTGCAAGAAACTTATCTGCCGAAAGTTTAGAGCCAACGCTTAAACCGAGGAAAATAGTAACTATATTTATCAAGGAGTTTTGTGCCGTATTGCTGAGTCGATCCACAACTCCACATTCTCGCATTAAATTACCAAAGCAGAACATCCCGATTAATGGTGCCGCCGAAGGTAAAAACACCGCACAAACCAACAAGACCAAAATAGGAAAAATAATTTTTTCCAATTGCGATACATGTCGCAATTGTTGCATCTCAATTCCTCGTTCCCGCTCGTTAGTGAGCAGCTTCATGATCGGTGGCTGAATAATTGGAACGAGTGCCATATAGGAATAAGCGGCAACTGCAATTGCTCCAAGTAAATCCGGCGATAATCGAGAGGCTAGGAATATTGCGGTAGGACCATCTGCTCCACCAATGATCGCAATAGCCGACGCATCTTTTAAGGTGAAGTCGAAACCTGGGATCATGTTTAATAAAAGTGCGCCGATGAGCGTCGCAAAAATTCCAAATTGTGCTGCGGCGCCTAAAAAGAAGGTACGGGGATTAGCGATTAATGCACCAAAGTCAGTCATCGCACCAACTCCCATAAAAATTAATAAGGGTGCCACCCCGCTGGCAATGGCTACGCTATAAAAGTTATACAGCATTCCGTGTTCATAACCCGCATCTCGTGCTAACAGTAACGCGGCCAGATGCTCTCTTTGCTCTGCTTGCGCGTAGGCTTGCAGTAACTGTTTAGATGATTCAAATTCAATATTAAGTGACTGAGCTAACGCAGTGAGTACTTCTGGCTTTGCTGCATAAACTGCATTCTCTACTGCATCTAAAGCTAAACCTGCGTTTGGGATATTGGCAAGGATACCGCCGAAACCAATGGTTACTAGCAATAAAGGTTCAAACTTTTTAGCTATTGCCAGATACAAGAGCGCTAGACCAACCAAAATCATAATGGCCTGCCCCAGGGTAAAGTTGGCAATGCCGGTATCTCGCCAAAGCGTTAGCAATCCTTCCATCTTTCGATATCTTCTTATGTTTATTAATTTGTGTATTTCGGCTTATAGCGCAACCAGTGGATCGCCCACTTTTACCGCATCACCCTCGGTGACTAAAATGTCGGACACTACGCCACTTACTTGCGACTTAACTTCTGTTTCCATTTTCATAGCTTCTAAAATAACTAGCGTCTCCCCGGCTTCTACCTGATCACCCGGCTGCACCAACACTTTAAATATATTTCCTGCGAGTGGTGCTTTTACAATTTCACCCGTTGGGGGAGTCGAAGTCGCTGCATTGGAGGAGTCCGACTCTTTAATTTGAGAAATTTCGCCTCCAGTGGATACGGTTACTGAGTAGCTTTTACCATTGACCGAAACGGTATAACTTTCAGGAGTCGATGGTTTTGTTGATACGGTGGTTTGCTCTTGATTATTGGACTGAGCGGCCTCAACTTCAGGGGCGGGCTCAAATGCGTCGGGGTTAGTTTTGTTTTTGAGGAATTTTAGTCCAATCTGTGGAAATAGCGCATAAATAAGGACGTTGTCGATTAAGTCCCCATCGAGCGCAATGTTTTCTCTTGACGCAGTTTCTACCAGTTCATCACTTAAGATTTCTAATTCTGGTTCCAGCATGTCGGCAGGTCGACAGGTAATCGCCTCTTTGCCCTGCAAAACTTTTTGTTGTAGTTCCGAATTAACCGATGCAGGCGTGGCGCCGTATTCGCCCTTGAGCAAAGCAGACGTTTCTTTACTGATACTTTTATAACGTTCACCTGTTAATACGTTGAGTACCGCTTGAGTACCTACAATTTGTGAGGTAGGCGTAACCAGGGGGATATAGCCCAGATCGGCACGTACTTTAGGAATTTCCTGTAGTACTTGATCAAATTTATCTTCAGCTCCCTGCTCTCGCAATTGATTTTCCATATTGGTTAACATGCCACCTGGAACTTGAGAGCTTAATATCCGCGAATCGACACCTTTTAAACTACCTTCCCATTTGGCATATTTTTTACGTACCTGTCTAAAATAAGCGGCAATATCTTCCAATAACTCTAAATCTAATCCGGTATCTCTTTGAGTGTTTTCAAAAATTGAAACAATAGACTCGGTGGGCGAATGTCCATAGGTTAAACTCATCGAGGAAATGCTGGTGTCAACCATATCAACACCTGCTTCGGCTGCTTTAACCAGAGTTGCCGTGCTTAGACCGGTTGTTGCGTGACAATGTAGTGCAATGGGTAATGTAACGGTTTCTTTTAAACGAGTTACCAGCTCCTCGGCAATGTAAGGCTTGAGCAGGCCAGCCATGTCCTTAATACAAATCGAATGGGCGCCCATATCTTCAAGTCTTTTAGCCATGTCGAGCCACATATCAATGGTATGAACCGGACTCACTGTATAACTTAATGTTCCTTGTGCGTGTTTATCATTAGCTACGACTGCCTTAATCGCAGTTTCCAGGTTTCGTGTATCATTCATAGCATCGAAGACACGAAAAACATCCATTCCATTAATCGCAGCTCTTTCGACAAAAGCCTCTACCACATCGTCAGCATAGTGCCTGTAACCTAAAATATTTTGCGCTCGAAAGAGCATTTGCATTTTAGTATTAGGCATTGCTTTTTTAAGCTGGCGTAACCGCTCCCAGGGGTCCTCGCCCAAGTAACGAATGCATGCGTCAAAGGTCGCCCCGCCCCAGGTTTCCGCTGACCAGTAACCTACCTGATCCAGCTTGGATGCGATGGGTAACATGTCTTCAATTCGTAAACGTGTAGCAAATAAAGACTGATGAGCATCGCGTAGAACCACATCTGTTATTAGAAGCTTGTTACCTTTCATAAATAATTCCTCAATTCTTATCGATGCTTTTTGCGGTATTGATGAACCGCAGACGTGATCACTGCGATCAGAGTTTCATCCTGCTTTGGAGAGTCTTTAGTTGGTTCTGGAATATCTTCAGGCCATAGACGGTTTAAGACTCGAGAAGAAAGAGAAATGCAAATTACCAGTAAAGTTAGGAAAGAAAAGACTGTGCCCATGCCGATCAGCATGAGCATAAGCCCATTAGATAACTCGTGCATATTTAGTCCCAAAGCTATTTTTTTATAATGTTATACCGCTTATTAACAATAATCGTCAGGTTGAAATTTAGCAAACATTCGCTTTCATTAAGCGTAGGCTTGGGTTTGCTGTGTTTTAATCGACTTTGCGGCAAATGCTGCGTTGCAGTAAAGCAGGAATCTTAGTCGGTGTCAAACCAAGCAACATAGCTAAAAGTTTGACGCTCTTCTTTATGCTAATAAAATGGCAGTGTGAGCTGCGTAAAATTATCTTTATTGCTGTTTAAGCGAACGCCAACTCCGATCAGGCGCACTGGTAAATTACGTCGAACAAAAGCGTCTGCGGCAAGTTGTTCAAACACGTCAATTAACAAGTACTCAGCACGGCGTTCAACCGTAGTACTGCTAAAATCGTTAAACTTTAGTTTCACAAAAAGACCTTTAAAATCTTGAGCTCCCTTTCTTTCCAAACGCACTTTGAGCTTTTTTACAAGTTCCGGTAGCTGAGCGGTGATTTCTCCAAGCGTTTTAAAGTCAGCATCGAAGGTGTTTTCAACACTGATAGATTTACGTTCTGAATGAGTTTTAACGTCTCGATTATCAATTCCACGCGCTAGAAAATACAATCGCTCACCAAAGCTGCCAAACTTTTCCAGCAGGTAACCTTTATCATAAGACTGCAGATCACCACAGGTACGAATGTTGAGGTTGATCAGTTTCCCTGCGGTAACTTTCCCTACGCCAGGGATGGATCTAACAGGAAGATTAAATACAAAATCATCAATGTTATCTGGCGCTATGGTTTTTAGCCCATCGGGTTTATTCCAGTCACTTGCGATTTTTGCCAAAAATTTGTTGGGCGCCACTCCTGCCGAAGCGGTTAAATTGAGCTGTTGTTTTATTTTGTCCTTAATCGATCGGGCGATTAGAGTTGCACTTCCTTGAAACTCGTCGCAGTCGGAAACATCCAAATAAGCCTCATCCAAAGATAATGGCTCTATATTGTCTGTGTATTGATTGAAGATTTTATGGATTTGTCCAGATACATCACGATATTTATTTAGGTTTGGTGGGACAATGACCAAATCGGGACAACGCTGCTTGGCCACAGCGGATGAAAGCGCAGAATGGACACCAAACTCTCTGGCAATATAGTTACAGGTTGCGATAACTCCGCGCTTATCAGGCCGGCCACCAACCGCAAGCGGAATATTCCGTAATCGAGGATTATCTCTAGCTTCAACCGCGGCATAAAAACAGTCCATATCGATGTGAATGATTTTACGCATAGATTAATGACGCACCGAAATAATCCACGCGATCAGGCTCGCTTAAAGTTAAAACTTAGTTGAAACTCTGCTCCACCTTTTTCACTTTCCAATATCGCAATAACCCCACCATACTGGTGAACCAATTCAGAAACGACAGACAGACCAATACCTTGACCTTCTACTTTTTCATCCAACTTTTGCCCGCGCTTTAATATATCTTCTCGCTTCGATACTTCAATTCCCGGGCCGTCATCAATAATATTAATTGACAATTGATAAGCCTGTTTTCCGATCAATGACTTTACTTTGATCACAATCAATGAGTTTGTCCACTTACAGGCATTTTCAATCAGGTTTCCCATAATTTCCATGAAGTCGCCTTCATCGCCATAAAAACGAGCTTCCTCGTCACAATCCAAGGTAAACCGGATGGATTTTTGCTGATAAACTTTTTGCAGAGCTTTAACAATTTTCTCAACACTAATTTTTATATTGACCGATGCCAACATATGCCCCTGCTGCCCACCAATCGCGCGATGAAGTTGGTATTGAATAATTTCATCCATTCGATCAACTTGATCAGAAAGCAAACGCGATTCCTCGTTGGGTATCTTGGATTCCGAAAGCCCTCCTTTCAATACCGCCAGAGGCGTCTTTAAACTATGCGCCAAGTTGGACATAGTATTTCTATATTTCTCTCGTTGCGTACGCTCGGCGTCAATTAGCAAATTTAGGTTACTCGCTAAGGGTAATAATTCTGTAGGGTATTGACTTGAGAGTCGTTTTTGCTTGCCTAACTCAATATTTTCTAGATCTTTCGCAATCAAACCTAAAGGCGACAGGCCCCACCTCAGTGCAATAAGTTGAATTAACAGCATCGCAATTAAGACAAAACCCAGACCACTCCATAATGTTAAGCGAAAATCGCGTATCACCAATTCAAGTAGACTGGCCTCGTGCATAATAACTATTAAATAGTAATGCTCACTTTCATCAAAGCTTTCCCAGATCACAGAATACCGTAGTCGATAGTAATCAAAGCCATTCACCTGAGTTTTATCAAAAAAGAACTCGCCAGGAGCCACTACTTCAGCTAAGTTTACATCTAAATCTACAGCGCTAAATGAACGCCAAAGTTCTTCACCATGCCCATCATAAGCAAACGCATATCGACCACTATCTATTTGATTAAAGTTGGCATCGCGCACAACTTCAGGAATGGTCAGAACTCCAGGTTGATCTTCTTCGGCAGCGGTCAGCAAAATATAGAGTTGGCTTTGCATTCGCTGCTCAAGCTCGTTCACCAGACTTTTCTCGAATGCGCGTTCGAGCACCAAAGCAACGCCGGTTGCCAAGACAATTAAGGATAAAGAAAGAACAACGATTAGACGTGTTTTTAAAGAAGTTCGCATCAGTCGGCTCAGGATTAAAGTTTCGGATTGATGCGATAACCTCTTCCACGCAAAGTTTCGATGGGTTGTAACTCACCATCAGGATCGATTTTTTTACGCAGTCTTCGAATAAATACTTCTAACACATTACTGTCTTTGTCGTGATCCTGTTCGTAAATATGCTCGGTAAGTTCGGTTTTAGAAACCACCTTTTCCGGATTCATCATCAAGTATTCGAGAACTTTATATTCATAGGCAGTCAACTCAACTTCGGCACCATGAAGTTTTATAACCTTGCTGTTGGAGTTTAGCTCGATCGGTCCTTTTGTAATAAGGGGGGAAGAAAAGCCCGAAGAACGGCGCAACAAAGCATTAACGCGCGCTAATAGCTCTTCGACCTGAAAAGGCTTTACCAAGTAGTCATCCGCTCCACGAGAGAGACCTTCGACCTTTTCTTGCCATCGAGATCGTGCAGTTAAGATTAAAATTGGGAATTCCTTATCCTGCTCTCTTAACTTGGAAATCAAATCAAGCCCATTTAGCTTTGGCAAGCCAAGGTCAATAATTGCCATATCAATGGGGTATTCAGATGCATAATAGAGTCCATCCTCGCCATCGAATGCTTGCTCAACGGCATAGCCCTGTTTATTAAGCGCATTTTTTAGCTGTTCCTGTAACGCCGCCTCGTCTTCGACTACCAGAATTTTCATAATCAACCTTAATTTTTTAAACGGATTACGCGACCACTACAGCCATCGACCAAAATGGTTTTGACTCGGCCATTTTCTAAAACAACTTTTACACGATAAACAGGCGGCCCCTTGCTTTCGATAAGGCTTGCCGAAAGGGCCTTACCTTTGATGTTTTTTTGCGCCGCTGAAATGGCTTGAGCTTTTGAAATAACTTTGCAACCTGATTTGGAGTCTGCAGCTTCGGTACTCGCCGAAAACAGTAGACTTAAAATCAAGAGTACGGGAATTATCCTCATAGGTTGCTCCGAAGATTAGTGATTGATTTAACAGGCAATATTTTATTTAAGCAATCTTGCAATAGTGCCTAATCATTGTCAATTACAGGAGCGACTTCAACTTTTAGTTTAAGTTCGTTACCTGGGTCGTAGGGCAACTCGGTTACGAATTGTTCGCCCTGATATAAATACACCACACGAAACCCGGCATGACGCTCAAACTCGCGCAGCTTGTTTTCCATTTTACACTTTACTCCAGGAGCTGGTGTATCTGACGTGGCAGCAGCTTCTTTTCCTATTGATGACCCTATGATGGCCCCTGCTGTAGCGCCCAATACCTTGGTACCGCCCTTTTTGCCGACTTTGCTTCCTATCACTGCACCTACAATCCCTCCCACGACCTGAGCTCCAGTTGTATCTTTGTTGCTTTCAATCGGCTTTGCTTGCTCAAAACAGATTTTAGTGGGTTGGTATTCCTTAACCACTTCGATGATCGGTTTTGCTGACAACACCGTGCCATACTGATAAGTTACGGTAGAATAGGGCCTTTCCTCTGCACTCGGTTGGTTTATTAACAAACCGCTGAGCAGTACAGACCAAAAGAAATGTTTCGACATGATGAGCACCTACTGGCTTAGCTTTGTACCAATATTAGCGCTTGTAAACTGAATGCAATCTGAACATATTAATACCATTAACAGCTTTACTAATATACCTGAGAAAATTAAGGCCTACGTTGAGTCGTTTCAGTCGCCTTTTTACTCCTCTTCGTTCTTTCAAGGTCTTGAGACATCGAGTTGTGTTGGCCCAGAGCGCGGTTGGCAACCTTGCCATTTTTACTCTAGCCCATCGAAAACAGAGTTCTTTTTACCCGGGTACCTCAAATACCACTCTTATGGCGAATATGTGTTTGATTGGTCCATTGCCGATGCCCTGAGTAATGCTGGCTTCCAATATTATCCTAAGTGGGTCATGCAACTGCCGTTCACACCGATAGAGATAGCCGACGCTATTAGCCAGAAACATTTACCCGAGATTCTCGACGCATCACTGCAAGAGTTTAATAGGCTTGGACTATTAACCGCTCAGTATCTGTATGTTCCAGGTGCCTGGCTATCCGCCCTGCAGGATTCAGGAGCGCTTATTAGACGCAGTATTTTTTTTAAATGGCAAAATAAAGACTTTAAAGATTTTGATGACTTCCTCGATAGTCTGACACAAAAAAGAGCTAAAGAATGTCGCCGCGAGCGAAGAAAAGTTCTCAAGTCTAACTTTATCATTGATAAAGTGACGGGTGAGGATATTACTGATGAGTTAATTGAACAGTTTTATCTCTTGTACCGAAGAACCTACCTGATGCGCTCAGGCCATGAGGGGTATCTCAACTTGTCCTTTTTTCGTCAATGGTTAATGGCGAATAAGAATCGCGCACTTATTGTCACGGCCAGTCGCAACCAACAGCTGATCGCGGCCGCCCTTTTTCTTTTCGATCAACATACGCTGTATGGCCGATACTGGGGAAGCTTAGACCGTGACAGTGGATTGCATTTTGAATGTTGCTTTTATCAGGGTATGGAGTTTTGTATTGAGAGAGGATTACCTTTTTTTAATCCAGGAGTTCAGGGAGAGCATAAAGTTAGGCGGGGATTTGAACCCTATTTGGTTAACAGCGCCTATTATTATTTTCATGCGCCTCTCATAGCAACCATGAAAAATTACTTTAACCAAGAGAAACAACAGCTTGATGCCTATTTGACTTATCTGCAACACAGACTGCCGTTTAAGCCACCAACTGCTTCGCCATAACATCGAGTGCAGTTCGCTCTTCTAGCAACTGCTCAAAACTTTGATTAACCTTGTCTTCAGTCAACTCCAGCAACTCAAGTGTTGTTTGAGGCAAAGATTCTTCTACCGCATCGCCAAGCTCAATTCGCTTAAGCAATCGGCCCGCCAATAAAACCAGGTTGGAATAAACCGCATGTTTACTCCAGAACTCTTCTTGATGGTGCCAGCGAACCGCTACAATGAGCTCATCAGGCATGTGCCAGTTTTTCATTAACCAAGCTCCAATTTCCTGATGAGTAACGCCCATAACAAAGTGTTCAATATCTTCGACGCGAATACCGGGGTTTGCTTCGATATAGCGATTTACCAGATAAAACTGAGGCGGAAAAAGATGCCCCAGCAACAAATGCCCAAAGTTGTGTAAAAGACCAGCCAGATAAGCCAGCCCTCTCTCCGGCCGCTGTTTCGGTGGTATCAGTCGGCATAACCTCTCTACTAAACTGGCTGAATAAATTGCTTGTCGCCAAAATGACTGCACTCCCAAAGGTCCATCATGCGGTACATTAAGTGATTTACCAATGGAAATGCCGAGTGCCAGATTCATAACTAAATCAAAGCCTAGTACTCGGGATATTGCGGTTTCTATTGAGTCAATTGTTCCTTTATAACCGTAATAGGGTGAACTGGCCCAACTTATGATCTGTGCGGCTAAGCTGGGATCTTTCGCTACAATATCTCCAAGCTTCTTTGCGTCAGCACTGGGATCAACCCTTAACTTCATGATTTCCTGAGCAATATCAGGCATGGCTGGCAAATCAAAGGTCTCGTCAATCCGTTGTTTAATTCGAATTGGGGTAAACTGATTAACCGTTTCAGACAGATCCTGTTGCGCATTCTTACCCGAGTAAAGCTTCTCGGGTCCACAAGCAAACGACAAACGCTCAATGTCTTGATAAAGGCGATTAACGTTAACTTTCGTGAGTTTTATTACTTTTCCACCTATTCCAGACTCTAAGTACACTTCATTTTGATGAAATACCGCCTCATCGATTACTCCTTGTATACTAGCTAAGGCGGGAATTGGCGGGTGACTACTGGGATCGCAACCACTGAACAACTTATCGCAGGCTTCACCCGATACAATATCAAAATCATCAACCTTTAATCGGCGAAGAACTTCGAAGTCCAGTAAAAATGAACTGGGCAATACGGCCATATATTTTCCCGAATCACCTTTGAGAACAACGCAGCGTAGAAGCTGTTGACTATTAATATTCAAAACACTGACTAACTGGGAGTGAGTTGAAACGGGCTCATGTTCGACGACCTCGTATTCCAACTCAAGTTCTTCCAAGTGTTTTAAAACGGCTTTAGGAAGGCTCATGTGTTCTCCAAACGGCGATAAAAATCAGAGATGTATTTAGTTAAATATAGACAAGATTTTAAAGGTGCTCATAAAATTTGAGATAATTTTTATGCATCAGTTCTCAATACTGAAACTTCTCATCTCGATATTACGCCGCATATTACGTTATTGAGATGAGTTAAGCAGCTCTTGCCCCTCTTCTTCAGGCAACTCGACTCTTTCGATTTTGTCAAATCTACTGGTTATTTTTCGAGCTGAGGTGTGGATCTCATTAACATCCTTGCTTACCTGGCCGATGTGTTTAGAAAGGTTGTCCATACGGGTACGAAAACGAGAAAAATCTTCTGAAAGATAGCTTAAATGCTCTTGTATAATATGAACCTGTTTACGAGTCGCTTCGTCTTTTATGACTGCACTAGCGGTTGTAAGAATCGCCATCATCGTTGTTGGCGAAACCATCCACACTTTTTCTTTATGTACCAACTCTACAAGTTCTGGGAAGTGACCATGTATTTCAGCAAACACTGCTTCTGCTGGAATAAACATCATGGCACCTGCTGCGGTTTCACCATCAATAATGTATTTTTCCTTGATATCTTTAATATGCTTTTTGATGTCTTGCTTGAACTGTCGTGAAGCGGCCTGCCGATCGAGTTCACTTGAGTCGAAGTCTGTCATTTTTTGATATGACTCTAGCGGAAACTTTGCATCAATAACGACGTTGCCTGTAGGCTCGGGTAAAAATAAAATACAGTCAGCAACTTTCTCGTTGGATAACTTATATTGAATAGAAAAATGATTTTCTGGCAAAACGTTTTTGACCAACGCATTTAATTGAACTTCACCAAAAGCACCGCGTGAACGTTTATCGGCGAGTACTTGTTGCAAACTTACTACGTTGCTGGATAGCTCTGTAATTTTCTTTTGTGCGTCATCAATTAACGCCAAACGTTTCAGCACATCATTAAATGTTTGTGTGGTTTTCTCAAATCCTTCTGACAACCGTTTTTCCACTTGGCCACTGATCTCTTTTAACCTTTGATCGGTAGATTGTGTAAGATCGGACATGCCCTTGAGCATATTCTGTGAATTCAAATTAAGTGTTTTACTTAACTCTTCACGGATATCTTTAATATTGGAATTTAAATCTTGAGAAAGCTTGTCTCTAAGTTCCATCAGCGTGTTTCTGGTGGATTCGTTTATAGAATTAAGTGACGTTAATAAGTTGTCTTTAAACTCTACTAGTGCTCGTTGCTGAGATAGCTTACCATCACTAATCTTATCACTGACTTCCTGCTTGTTTTGTTCGAACTGCTTGGCAATGACAGCTTGGAACTGGTTTTGCTGTGTTAAAAGTGATTCTTTTAAATCGCCAAAACGCACTTGGGTCGCCTGCTGAAACTCATTAATTGAATTCACCATTGCCGACTTGGTGTCACTGATTAGCTTTTCGGTTTTTAAATTGGCATCCGAAAATTTTTCCAGTTGAAATTCTCTCAAACCTAGCATTTGCTCTTGCAGTGTTTCCGCTATCTTTGATTCGGTTACTTTTGTAAGCTTTGATAACTTAACCAGCAGTAAAACACCAATTATTAATAGCCCGCCTAAACATAGCGCGGCAATAATGAGGATTTCATTGAGGTTTTGGCTGAGATCCATAGTCTATCCAAATGGTTATTCGAACTCTTTAAGCTTAAGAGTACCACATCAAAAGGATTGAGTAGATCTCTGTGTGACTCACACGGACGAATAAGAAATAAAAGTCTTCAGACATAAAAAAACCGCTTCAACTGAAGCGGTTTTTTTAAAAGTGGCGCGCACGGAAGGATTCGAACCTCCGACCGCCTGGTTCGTAGCCAGGTACTCTATCCAGCTGAGCTACGTGCGCGTCGTGGTCAGGATTTCAGCCTGCCTCTGAGAGGGGCGCTATTATGCGTATCTCGAAGTTTCTTGTCAACGATAAGTTAATAAAAACTTGATACCTTGAGCGCCCAACATTTCAGCAATAATACGAGGATTATTGCAGCCACTTAATTATTAATTGCATTAATCTAATACTCTCTCAAATTAAGTGGCGGAGAGAGAGGGATTCGAACCCTCGATACGGGACAAACCGTATACTCCCTTAGCAGGGGAGCGCCTTCAGCCGCTCGGCCATCTCTCCTTTCAGCGGCCGCAAATATTACCTTAATAAAATTAAATTGCAAGTAATATTCTAAACTTAATCAGCTGAATTGCCTGACATTTCTTTTTCACGCTGAATGCGTAAATAAATTTCTTCACGGTGAACTGAAACTTCTTTAGGAGCATTAACACCAATTCGTACTTGGTTGCCTTTTACTCCCAATACTGTCACAGTAACTTCGTCACCGATCATTAAAGTTTCACCAACTCGTCGAGTTAAAATTAACATCCTAAAGTCTCCTTTTTGCTCCCTTTCCAAAAGGGAATTTTTTTCAGCACTTGATATGAGGCGCCGCATTATAGCAGCAAGTTTTATTATTGTTTAATTTTTGTATTTCTGTAGCAGGCGCAGAGGCTAAGGTTTGAACTAACTCAGAGATGTTTGGAGTTCGGTCGACATTGCATGTCCTTGCGTTGCCTAGAATCCCTTATCCCTGCTTTAGCCAGCTCCAAAAGGTGAACTGCTCCCTCAGCCAAGTGTAGTCGATTCCTTAGCGCAATGTAAGATATGATCATAAAATGATACATTCTTAATTTTAAACAAAGAGTTAGATGTACTTTTTAAAGTTGTGTATGAGCGCGCTGCTCCGTTAAGGAGCAGCATTTTGAACGGTATTAAAGTTGTTGCTCAACAAATGGCAGCACCGCTTCAATGGCTTTAGGTAATCCTTCAGGATTAGGCCCGCCAGCCTGAGCCATATCGGGGCGCCCACCGCCCTTTCCACCTACATGCTCAGCGACATGTTTAACGATATCTCCAGCTTTGATTTTGCCCACGAGATCTTTGGTTACACCTGCAATCAAGTTGGCTTTGCCGTTATTCTCGAGACCTAATACGACTATTCCCGAACCCAGCTTATTTTTGATTTGATCCATTAAATCCCTCAATACCTTGGGATCGACACCGTTTAATTGTTTAGCAATTATACGGACACCTTTGGTTTCTACAGCTTCGTTAATCAGATCGCTGCCCTGGCTCGATGCTAATTTGGCATTAAGCTGTTCCAGTTGCTTTTCCAAATCTCGGTTTTTGTTCGTTAATTGACCGATTTTCTCGGCAATTTTGGAAGGCTCCGTCTTTAACTGGTTGCAAAGCTGCTTAACCTGATGCTCCAGCGACTGCAATTGACTTAACGCTGGTTCTCCCGCAACTGCTTCAATTCGGCGTACTCCTGCTGCGATTCCCGACTCCTGGACGATCTTGAACAGACCAATATCTCCGGTTCTTGAAACATGTGTACCGCCACAGAGTTCAATGGAAAACTCCCCCATAGTTAGCACACGTACCTCGTCGCCGTATTTTTCACCAAATAAGGCCATCGCTCCCTTTTGCTTTGCATCGTCCATTGCCATTACTTCAGCATGAACCGGTAAATTGGCTCTTACTTGCTGATTAACCATTTGCTCTACATGCAGTAATTCCTTTTCGGTCATGGCTTCCGGATGAGAAAAGTCAAACCGTAATCGCTGGTGATCCACCAAAGAGCCTTTCTGAGTGACATGCTCACCTAATACTTTTCTTAACGCAGCATGTAAAAGGTGGGTTGCAGAGTGATGAATAGCTGTGGCCTGTCGCTTTTCGCCATCGACTAATAGGTCAATCGACTGTCCCTGGTTTAGTTCACCTTCAGTTACTTTAATTTTATGAGCAAAAGCATTATTAATTTTGACTGTGTCTAACACTTCGGCTTTTCCACTGGCGCTGGTTAACCAACCTTTGTCGCCAACTTGTCCGCCCGACTCTGCGTAGAACGCTGTTGACTCAGTAACCAGTAACGCTTCTTGTCCCGTAGTAACTGTATCGGCGGACTCACCATTAACCACCAGTTTATCGATAGAGGCTTTATTATCGAGCCTATCGTAGCCAAGAAACTCGGTACAAATATCGATGTCAAGATTGTCGTTATAATCAACACTAAACTGACCCGCAGCCTGAGAGCGCTTGCGCTGTTCCTGCATCAATTCTTCAAAGCGCTTTTCGTCGATGGATAAATCACGTTCTCGTGCAATATCAGCGGTTAAGTCCATCGGAAAACCGTAGGTGTCATAAAGCATAAATACAGTTTCACCAGAAATGATTGAGCCTTTAAGCTCTTCTAAATCCTGCTCTAGAATTTTCATTCCTTTGTCAAGAGTTCTGGCAAATTGCTCTTCTTCTCTTAAAATAGCTTGCTCAATAGTAGAGCACTTTTGTTTGAGCTCTGGGTAGGCCTCTCCCATTAACTGAGCGAGTGGTTGGACTAACTTATAAAAAAAGTTTTCCGTGGCGCCAAGTTTATGACCGTGTCGAATTGCACGCCGCATAATTCGGCGCAAAACATATCCACGGCCTTCATTGCTAGGCACTACACCATCAACAATCAGAAATGCACAAGAACGTATATGATCAGCAATGACTCGCAACGACTTATGGTTGGTGTCTGCAATACTTAAAACTTTGGCTGCCGCTTTGATTAATCCATCAAACAGATCAATTTCGTAGTTGCTGTGTACTTTTTGCATTACCGCTGCAATTCGTTCGAGCCCCATTCCGGTGTCAACCGAAGGGCTTGGTAAGGGGGTAAGGTTACCGCTCTTATCGCGGTTAAATTGCATAAATACCAGATTCCAGATTTCTATGTAACGATCACCGTCTTCGTCCGGAGACCCCGGAGGCCCTCCAGCGACGTCTTCGCCATGATCATAGAAAATTTCTGAACAAGGTCCGCAGGGGCCAGTGTCACCCATAGCCCAAAAGTTGTCTTTTTCACCAAGCCGAGAAAAGCGTTGCTGGTTAATGCCAATCTTATTGAACCAGATATCTTCCGCTTCCTGATCATCTTTATAAACCGTGACCCAAAGCTTTTCTTCCGGTAACTGAAGTACTTGAGTTAAGAATTCCCAGGCAAAACGAATCGCCTCTTCTTTAAAATAATCGCCGAAGCTAAAGTTACCCAGCATTTCGAAAAAAGTATGATGACGAGCGGTATAGCCGACATTTTCGAGGTCGTTATGTTTGCCCCCTGCCCTCACACATCGCTGCGAACTCACAGCTCGTACATAATCTCGTTTATCAGTGCCCAAAAAACAGTCTTTAAACTGCACCATTCCGGCATTGGTGAACAGCAGCGTTGGATCATTGCCAGGTACCAGCGAACTGCTGGCTACCCTACGGTGGTCTTTATCTTCAAAGTATTTAAGAAACGCTTCGCGAATGTCACTGCTGGTCATGAACTTCATGAGTCACCTTGTTCAGATTTAATCATCTCGTACATAGTTTCGATATCCTGACTAAAAAAGCCGCGATACTGTAAAAACCGCATTTGTTTAACTTTTTCAGGCCAGTCTTGAGGCATGGCATTATACTTTTTCTGCCAGACTTTGTGAGCCATTTTTACCCAGTCTACGGTCATTTCTTCAAAAGATTGCTCAATTAAATCTCGGGAAACGCCTTTTTCAGCCAATTCATTGCGAATTCGATAGGGTCCGTAGCCGCTTTGGATTCTATGCCGAATCCAGCTTTCGGTAAATCGCAAATCGCTCAACCAACCCCGATGTTCGAGCGAGTCCAGCTCGGGATCGATTTGTTCAGCCGAAAATCCTTTTTGGATCAGCTTATTGCGGAGTTCTTTTCGGGAGTGTTCTCGGCGCGCGAGCAAATGTATTGCTCGTTCGCGCGCCGATTGTTCTGCAGGTGTGTTTTTAGCTTTCAACTTCTTCCGCTACTTGAGCTTCTTCTAATGCTTTTTTAGAGGGCAGCAGTTTAGCGCGGATTTTTTGCTCTAGGTCACGAGCAATTTCTATATTCTCTTTGAGGAAATTGATGACATTCATTTTACCTTGACCGATTCGATCGCCGTTATAGCTGTACCATGCGCCCGATTTATCGACCAGACCTTCTTTTACCCCAAGATCGATCAGCTCGCCTTCTAATGAGCTTCCTTCACCATACATAATCTGGAACTCAGCTTGTCTAAAGGGAGGTGCGACCTTGTTTTTAACTACTTTGACACGAGTCTCGTTACCGACTACTTCGTC
>JBFHVL010000019.1:0-23997 GCA_041589565.1 Kangiellaceae bacterium
GGCAATAATACTCGAAATAATCGGCATCATTGGGAATACACAGGGTGTAAAGGCAAGACCTATGCCTAATGCGACTAATGAAATGAAACCGAATAAGATAGAAGAGTCGTTCAGGGTATTAATGATCTTATCTTTTTCCGAAATGAAAGTGGTTGCTTCTGGTGCTTTTGTTTGAGTTGTCTGATTGACTTTTTCTGCTGGGTTATCGGCATTCGTAGGTTCGTATAATGATTTTAAAGGTGGCGCAGACCAGCTGGCGACTTCGCCTGCCACAGCTTCATATTGATCAAGGTCGATAAGCTCGGCCGACTTGCTACTTCGATTAATCGAGAAGTAGCGGCTGGTGGGTGGATAACATAGGCCGGCATCAGCACAGCCCTGAAATTCTAGCTCAACGACAATAGCATTCTTTTCGGAAGAATAGGGAATACCCAGCTGCATTTGCTTGGTATAAATTTGAACTTCGCCAAAATATTCATCAACCTTGTGCTTGCCTTCTGGCAAAAAAACTTCGCCGAGCTTGGCGTCTTTCAGTGCGACTTTAAAACGGTGTTGATACAAATAATAGCCAGGCGCTACTTTCCAGTTTGCGATCAACTCATCATCAAAAACATCGACCGATAAAGCAAAAGCATCATCGACGTCTAAAAACTCATCGTCTTGTGAGAACAGCGCCGACAGATCGTTCGACTGCTGTGCATGAGCAAAGCCACTGAGCCAGAAAAGAAAAATAAGGGAAATCAGCTTTTTCATTAATCGAGTAACTCTTTTATCCAGTTTAAGTACGCTGGACTACCAGCGTTTGCATTAAATACCAGGCATTCGGGAACATCGTAGGGGTGATGCTCTGCTAGCCATGACTCAATAGCGCTTAGTTTATTACGCTGAGTTTTAATAAAAAGTTGCAATTCGGGTTCACATTCGACCTTGCCTTGCCAGTGATAGACCGATTGCATCGGTGGAAGAATATTGACACAAGCGGCCAGTTGAAGCGATATCAATTGCTCGGCTATGTGACTGGCGGTGGTCTGGTCTGGTGCTGTGGTCAGCACCAGGCAGGTATTTTCAGTAGTTTGCATTGTGATCAGGATATCGGTTTATTGCTCACATTGTAGGGTAAATCGATAATTGTTTGTTGGGCATAGGCCACAGAGCCAGCTTTTAAGCCCTTTGAACCTATTTTTTCGCCTCATAAGCCCAGATTAACTGACTATCCTTAGTAGTTTGAGCCTGTTTCAGAGCGGCTTCTGCTCGTTTAACCAAGCGCTGAATATCATAATCCTGTCCCAGTTGTGACAGCCCAACACTCAGTGATACATCTATTTGTTGACCTTCAAAGGCGATGGGCGTTCCGGCATAGGCTTGAGTCAGGTAACTCATAATGGATTCTGCTTCGCGTTCACTACAATGATTGAGGATGACACCAATGCGGTGACCTTCAAAAAAGCCGACGCAGTCGGTTTTACGTAGACGTTGCCGCAGCAGTCGAGCTAATTGCTGTAATGTCCGATCGCCGAAGGCGTAGCCCTGCTCTTTATTGAGAACACTGAAGCCATCAATTTCAAGCAGTGCAAAAAACATAGTGTCGTTGTTTCGCATGGCACGCTCAGCTTCTATGGTCAGTTGCTCACGCAACAGCGCAGATGAATTTAGTCCGGTCTGAAAGTCGCGTGCCAGGTGAGGCTGTAAGTTGCGGGTTCGTCGTGCGTAAAGCTCTGCGGTAAACAGAAGTTGCTCTTTCTTAACCGGCTTCTCGATAAAGGCCGTTCCGCCCGAAGTCATCGCTTCGCGTTGTTTATCGAAGTTTTCCTCGGCTGATAGAAAAACTATCGGAACGGTAGAAAAACGTTCAATTTGTCGCAGCAGCTTGGTGAGTTCAATTCCATTACATCCGGGCATCTGCATATCCATAAAGATCACTTCGGGATCGAAGCTGCTTAAAGCATTCAGCAGTTCCATGGGTTCAATTACAGTGCAGGTATCAAATCCGGCGCCTTTTAATACTTTATCGTTAAATTTGGCCTGTGCTTTGGAATCTTCCATCACGGCAACCCTGAAAGGAGCATCGTCTTTACTGTGCTCTAGCGTGTCTAGATATTCCATCAACTTTACGGTATCTACCGGCTCGGCGAAAAACAGAGTAGAGCCCAGACGAATGCCTTTAAGTCGATTTTCGATGGTGTCGTGATCGGCCAGCAGAATCAGGTGGCTAGTGTGATTAATGGTTTCTTCATATTCAAAGTCTTCCAGTCGAGCAATGACCACTTTTTGTGAGTCGCCCGAGGCTATTTCGATAGCTCTACTGACATCGGCATCTTCTACGTTATAACCAAAGTCGAACAGTTGTTCTTTAACTAACTCATGATGTTGGTCATCGGCAATGCACCAGTAAACCGTGAGTTCGCTCACTTGATTGAGCAATTCGGAAGATACTTTTTTGTCTTCGCCAACGGTTGCAGTGAAATGGAAACCTGACTCTTCAGTTGCGACTTCGGCACCAGAGACCTCTGTTTTAGTGGTCTCTATAGCTTGAGTATTGCCAGTGCTTTCAATAATCGAATCGCCAAAGTCAAAGTCATTGGGATCGGTAATGACCGTTTCTGGCTCTTCAGCTTGAGGCATGGGCTCAAGATCTGCCGATGCGTCTAATTCACCAAGCGATTGTTCAGTGTTAGATGGTGCTGATTGAGCTTTTACCTGTTGCGAAGTTCCGGAATCAATTTGACCAAGTTTAAGTCGCTCGGCATGGCTTTCCAGACGTTGAACAAAACGGCGAATCAAAGGAACTTGCGACTGTAGAGCATCTACATCGAGCTTTAGTTGCGATTCAATATTACCAAGCAGCGAGGCTGTAGACTCGACACCGTATTCGAGGCAGGTCTCTCGCGTTTTACGAATTTGACTTTCCATAGCCTTAATACGAACGGGATCAATTTCCGTATCCAGCACTTCGGAAAGCAGTCGAGCAAACTGTAAAAGTTTAATAGGCACTCGACGGCAGATAATCTTTTTAAAATCGGCACTTTTGTGATCAACTTGCGGGCTATTCATAAAGCGTTACGCTTGCGTCTCGTATTCGAAGGTTAATATGGCTTAGAATGATGACCTAATTTCTCAGTCAAAGCTGAGAATTCTGTACAAATTGTTCATTAAATTCAAAGGTTAGTGTTTCTATGCCATGGTTGCCAGTGCTTTTTATCGTAATCCCCTTTACTGAGTTGATGATTTTGCTCGAAGTGGGGGCTGCACTGGGGGTATGGCCCACCCTGGGCATTATTATTTTAACCGCGATGATTGGCTATCACCTGTTTCGATATCAGGGACTCAAAACCTGGCGTCAGGTGGAGTCGCAATTGGCGCAAGGTGAAATGCCGACCCAGTCGGTGCTCGAAGGTGTCGTTATCTTGCTTGCTGGAGCCCTGATGATTACTCCCGGACTTATTACTGATACCATCGGCCTGATCTGCCTGCTTCCTTTTTCCAGAAAGTGGGTGCTTGCTATCGTCAAAAAGCGCTTCAAATCAAAAGTTTCAGTCCACTCAGCCCACTACAATTACCATCGAGAAGAGCACTATTCGTCTTCTTCATCCGGTAATGAGGGGCGCACCGTTGACGGTGAGTTTACCGATCTTGATCAAGACGCCCCAAAAATTGACAAGAAAAATTGAATTTTTAGCACTCAAAGGGGTTGAGTGCTAAAAAAACGTCCCCATATACAGCGCCATTCGACGTCATTATCTATTAATTAACCATCCATACATTAGGAGATGAATCCAATGAGCATTCGTCCATTACATGATCGAGTAATTGTCCGTCGCCTGGAAGATGAAACCACAACTGCTGGTGGCATCGTAATTCCAGACAATGCCAAAGAAAAGCCAAGCCGTGGTGAAGTGATTGCGGTAGGTAATGGTAAGCCATTAGATAACGGCGATGTTCGTGCATTGGCGGTTAAAACTGGCGACAAAGTGCTGTTTGGCAAATTCGCTGGCACCGAAGTAAAGGTAGGCGGTGAAGAATTATTGGTGATGCGTGAAGACGACATCATGGCGATCGTAGAGTAATCCATCGCACCATAATTGTTAACGAATTCAAATTAAGAGGAATTTTGTATGTCTGCTAAAGAGGTACTTTTTGGAGATGACGCTCGCACAAGAATGGTTGCGGGTGTAAATATTCTGGCTAACGCTGTTAAAACCACTTTGGGACCTAAAGGTCGTAATGTTGTTCTGGATAAAGCGTTTGGCGCGCCGACTGTAACTAAAGACGGTGTTTCGGTTGCAAAAGAAATCGAGCTGGAAGACAAGTTCGAGAATATGGGTGCGCAAATGGTTAAAGAAGTTGCTTCGCAAACTTCTGACGTTGCCGGTGACGGTACGACTACTGCAACTGTTTTGGCTCAAGCTATCCTGAACGAAGGTTTAAAAACCGTTGCTGCGGGCATGAACCCAATGGATTTGAAGCGCGGTATCGACAAAGCGGTTCGTGCAGCCGTTGAAGAATTAAAAGCGATTTCTGTGCCTTGTGCTGACAGCAAAGCCATTGCTCAAGTAGGCACAATCTCTGCCAACTCCGACAGCGACATTGGTAACATTATCGCCAATGCAATGGAGAAAGTAGGTAAAGAAGGTGTTATCACTGTTGAAGAAGGTTCTGGCTTAGACAATGAGCTGGACGTAGTAGAAGGTATGCAGTTCGACCGTGGCTACCTGTCTCCATACTTCATCAACAACCAGGACAGCATGTCAGTTGAATTGGAAAATCCTTTTATTTTGCTGTTCGACAAAAAAATCTCAAACATCCGCGATATGCTTCCTGTGCTGGAAAACGTTGCTAAAGCTGGTAAGCCATTGCTGATCATTGCTGAAGACGTTGAAGGCGAAGCCTTGGCAACTCTGGTTGTTAACAACATGCGCGGTATCGTTAAAGTAGCTGCGGTTAAAGCGCCTGGCTTTGGTGACCGTCGTAAAGCCATGTTGGAAGATATTGCTATCCTGACTGGTGGAACTGTGATTTCTGAAGAGGTTGGTCTGTCTCTGGAAGGCGCAACTTTAGATGATTTGGGTACTGCGAAGAAGGTATCTATCACCAAAGAAAATACCACGATTGTTGATGGTGCCGGCGATGGAGCTTCTATCGAAGCGCGTGTTAACCAAATCCGCAAGCAAATCGAAGAAACTTCTTCAGACTATGATCGCGAAAAATTGCAAGAGCGTGTGGCCAAACTGGCTGGCGGTGTTGCAGTTATTAAAGTTGGCGCGGCTACAGAAGTTGAAATGAAAGAAAAGAAAGCGCGTGTTGAAGATGCTCTGCACGCTACACGTGCTGCCGTTGAAGAAGGTGTAGTACCTGGTGGTGGTGTTGCTCTGGTTCGTGTTGCTGCAAAAATTGAAACTCTGGAAGGCGATAACGACGACCAGAATGCGGGTATTCAAATTGCAATTCGTGCGATGAAGTCGCCTTTGCGTCAAATCTCTACTAATGCGGGTGACGAAGCTTCAGTTATCTTGGATAAGGTAGCTCAAGGTGATGGCAACTTTGGTTACAACGCTGCTACTGGTGAGTATGGCGACATGATCGAAATGGGTATTCTGGACCCAACTAAAGTTACTCGCTCAGCATTGCAACACGCTGCTTCTGTAGCTGGCCTGATGATCACTACTGAAGCTATGGTTGCTGAATTGCCGAAGAAAGATGCTGGTGGTGCTCCTGATATGGGTGGCATGGGCGGCATGGGTGGCATGGGCGGAATGATGTAAGCCGGCTATCCTGTTTAGCACAAATTAAAAGCCCCGTTCACCGGGGCTTTTTTTTGCACGAGCAATATAACTCTATTTAATCTCGTTTAGGATATATCAAGGTCAATCGACTGATCATTGTTTAGTTGAGAGTCGTTTCTCATTAAAGTGCGGGAAACTTCACGGCTTAATCTGCTTCGCTATAGCGTAAAGCATGGGGATTTGTTAAATTCAAACAGCTTTTTCAGCTGGCATCACCAAAACTGCTGCGGCCAGACTACACTATAATAAGATATAAATTGGGTATCCTTCATCGATGTTATTTTCGCGGGGTAAGAAAAAAACAATTTTGTTTGCCGATGTATCCGGCAGCTCGGCCCTATATAAGTCCCTTGGCAATGAGCAGGCTAAGGCAATCATTGATCAACTTCTCAAGGTAATGAAGTTTAATACCAACAAATTTGAAGGGCGCGTTGTTAAAACCATTGGTGATGAAATTATGGCCTGTTTTGATGACAGCGAGAAAGCCTGTCGTGCTGCCATGGCCATGCAGCGTGAAATCGAGACGCTAAGCAACACTCATACGTTAGGTGTTCGTATTGGCATCGGTTATGGCAAAACCATTGATGATGGAAATGACTTGTTTGGTGAAGCCGTTAATGACGCGGCCTTCGTAACAGGAATAGCGAAAAGTTCTCAAATTTTATTGACCGACTCGGTGGTTGAGCAGTTACCTGAGCTTTTACGACAATCAACTCAGGAGTTTGATCAGGTCACTATTAAAGGCTCAATGGATGATTCCACTATTTATCGATTGTTTTGGAAAACGCCAACTTCGGGGTTTTCAGAAACACAGGTATTTAGCGTTCAAACAGTGAACGAGCATTTGGATGACAATCAAATCACCATTATCGTTGGTGATAGGCGTTTTAAAATAAAACCAGAAAATACACCCTTTATTATTGGTCGAAATCAAAATCAAGTAGATCTGGCTATAGATAACGAACTGGTTTCTCGCGACCATTGCCATATTGTTTTTCGTCGTGGCAAGTTTGTTTTAATTGATCACAGCACCAACGGAACCTATATCAAACCTGAAGATGCACAGGAAATTTACTTAAGGCGCGAAGAATTGCCATTGTTGGGTAATGGAACAATTAGTCTGGGTATCTCCAATCATTCCGCAAAAACAACACTAATTAAGTTTGAATCCTGATATCGGAATGCAAAAAGGTAGTGGAATGAAAAGGATTGCACTCTGGTCGCCAAAAGGCGGCGTTGGAAAAACTACTCTTGCCATCAATCTGGCCGCTGCTGCTTACTTTCGTAGTAAGCGGGTGATGCTTTGCGATATGGATCCTCAAGAGTCGGCCGTAGATGTATTCAGAGACAAAAAATTACCCTTCACCGTATTAAAAGGTAAGCCTAGCATCCAGCCAATGCTGGATTATATGTTTCTCGATTTGCCTCCGCGAAATGATGTCGAGATAGAAGGCGATCTGGTAGTGATTCCTTTGCGTGCAAGTATTCTGGACATAAGAGCGGTCAATAAATCGATTCGATACGCGTTGCACAAGCCAATAGTGAAATGTGTTAATGCGGTAGATGTAAGACGACATGATGAGCGATTACTTGCCATGCGTATGTATTCCGAAGGCGCACATCTGATTAAGAGTCGCAGCGTCTACTCTCGTGCAATCGCGGCTGGAAAGTCTGTGTTCGATGTTGATATTTATGGCGCCAGTGAAGCCCGACAGGAAGTTTTAAGGTTGTTTGACGCGGTATGTAAAGTTCTTGAAGGTTCAACGGATGAGTGATATTCCACACCTTATCAGCCAATTAAAAAAGCAGCTAAAAAAACATCACTTTACTTATTCTGATGTTGCGCGTCAGCTCAAGCTCAGTGAAGCCAGTGTTAAACGGTTATTCGCAAGTAGTAATTTTACGCTTCAACGACTCGAGCAAATATGCCATTTAATCGGTATAAGCTTGAGCGAGCTGGCATTGGAAGCCGAGCGTGAACGTGACAAAATCAATACGCTGACATTGGAGCAAGAAAAAGCGATAGTCTCAGATATAAAACTACTGCTGGTCACCTACCTGGTATTAAATCGATGGACTTTTCAGCAAATAGTTGAGCACTATACGTTTAGTGAGCCGGAACTGATCCAACTGCTTGCCCGACTTGATCGAATGAAAATTATTGAGTTGTTACCGGAAAATCGTATTCGTTTAATTACTGCTCGTGATTTTCGCTGGATTAAGCATGGTCCAATCGAGTCTTTTGTCATGGATAAGGTAAAAGATGCCTTTTTGGCGGCTCGATTTGAGCAATCAGAAGAAGCTCTAAAATTTGTATCCGGACTGTTGTCGCGTAACGCCATGCTCAAAATCAAACAAAAGCTGGAAAAAATGGAGCAGGAAATCCATCAGATGGTGGAGCAGGATAGTCAGCTACCTCTGTCGGAACGAAATGGCTTTAGTGCTTTATTAGCAATTCGGTTTTGGGACTTTAAAGAGTTCTCTGCGCTTAAGCGATAGTATTTAGAAGACAGAATCCAAACAAGCGAGCTTTTTCCTCATGATTTGACTGACCAGGCTGAATTAAGTAGTCAGAAATGAGGCTGGTTACATAAGAAAGGGGAGCTTAGCTCCCCTTTTGTCTTACTTTACTCAAAAAGAATTAAGCTTTTTTCGCAGCTTTCTTCTTCTTACGAGCTTTTTTCTTCTTAGGTTTAGCAGCTGCTTTTACCAGCTTAGCTTCAAGCTTGGCCAGTTGAGCGTCTTGCTTAGCACGGAACTTTTCAACTGCTGCTGCTGCTTTCGCAGAAGCTTTATCCATTTTAGAGGCAACGCCTTTGATGGATTTAACAGAAGCTGCTGCCGCTTTAGCATTGTCTTTAGCTGCCTTAACTGCTGCTTTAGCTGCTTTGACTGCTTCTGCTGCTTTTTTCTTAGCTGCAGTTGCTTTTGCAACAGCGGCTTTAGCAGCTTTGGATTTACGCTTCTTAGCAGCGTCACGTTTTGCTTTCAGCGATTTGTTAGCAGCGTCAGCTTTTTTTGCTGCAGCAGCCAATTTCTTTTCAGCACTGTCTACTGCTTTACTCGCTTTTGCTGCTGCACTTTCTGCAGCCGCTAATGCCTTTGCAGTTGAACCAGTTGCTTTAGCAGCTTTGGTCGCTTTTGCTTTGCGAACAACTTTGCGCTTAGCAGCTTTCTTTACTGTTTTCTTTGCAGCTGCCTTACGGCTCTTCTTTTTAATAGCACCTTTAGCCATTGTAAACCTCCAAGATTAATGAGTGAACGAGCTCACAACAAAGTTTATAGCGTAAGTATGTGAATTTCAAAAAAAATCAACAGAATTTCGTCGATTTTAGGCAAAAAAAGGCAAATTTTTTTCAATTGCACCCTTTTTGTTATGTTAAAGCAGCAAAGTTAAAAAAAAAGGAACAATATTGGAGTTGATTTGGCGAGTGAGTTTTTCATTTGTAGAAGTAACAAAGTCAGCTTAATTCATCTTTTTCATTGTTTGGACTGAACGATTTTCTTGAAAAATCCATGTATCTGTAGAGTGATAAAAGGTCCCGATGTGCTGACTAAATTTTCATGTGCAATTGTTTTATGAGTGATTTCCGTAGACGTTTTTCTTAATTTTACAATGTAATGAGAGTCACGAGGATCACTAATAACGAACAAAGGAATGGCCCAACGGGTAGGAAAATTGACATTCTTATTTCCAGGTTGAGGTAATATAAGTGTTGCAGCATTTATATTTGGCGCTTCTTTTGCAGTTAAATTGATCATAGAGAGTGCCGCTTGATCAACAGCGATCACAAATAGCGGGGTTGATATTTGTTGCTGGGTTACTTGGATGGCCTGATTAATGACTGTTTCATATTGTTCTATATTAGGATGACTACCGACGGAATCATGGAAGAGGAGAAAAACTTCCCATCCTAGTTTGGGTAATTGACTTTGAAAATACTGTCCAATATCCAAAGTGGCCGGGTTTCGGTTGGCCGGTACTAACAACAGGATACTGCCATAATTGATTGTGTGCTGGTTTGGTAAACGAATTATCAAGCTATTGTTGTCTGCCAAAAGAAATACATTTTCTGTGGCATACGAACTAGCAATTTGCTCAAGGGGTGTTATAGCGGAGTTAGTACTACTAGCCTTTGGCATGTTAGTTTCTGCAGCGCTAATGTCGAAAACTAACAGCAGCGTTAAAACGAAGTAGAGAAGTTTTAAGGGCATAAAAAGTTCGATTAAAGACGTTTTATATAAAAGGTAGCAGATAATACTGCGGCTGATTCGGTTTTATTGCCGATTTCTATGGATAAGTTCTGACGTGCGGAGCGTTGTTTGTTCCACGCCTCTGACCAAATGGACAATGGATGCTGATCAAACTGACAATGGCTGACTAAATCTCCTGTCAAGGGTTTACGATATTGAATTTCTGCTTTTCCTGCTACCACCGAAGCAGAAATATTCTCCTTTCTTAATAAAGAAGAGATAAGTGTCCAACCGGTAGTGATTCCTAAAGTATAAATACTACCTGCGAAAGCAGTTTGGTGACCGTTAATATTTTTCACCAATGGAGCCGTAACATTTATTGCCAATGGCGAAAGTTCGACAATTTCAATACCCAACATCTCAGTTGCTGGAATTTCGTTATGAATTCGTTGGTTCCAATAACGGATTTCTGACACGACTCTCTCCTGGCTATAAATTGGATGGGCAATTGTAGTGGTTGCACAAAATAATTCTAGCGCCCAAACGTATAGGTGACATCAATAAATTGTCATTCGATAGGCTGCGACCTGATGTTTAGTAGGGAAATCTTTGTAAACCCAAACTAAAGACAAGGGCTGATAATTTATTTAGACCCAAAGTCAAAAAGGATTCGTTAACAATAACCACAGCCAATAGGTATCGCTTGGGGGCTTAAATAGCCTGAGTTAGCACAAGGTGTTTGAGTGAAATTGTTGGATATCATAAGGCATTACAAAGAAGGTCGTCCTTTATAACGATAATTCGAATTCGGAAGACAGTAAATTATGAATTCTATATCATTGAAAGCTGGTGAACAGATTGCCCCGATTTCAAAATATATGGCGCAACACGCTAACTCGAATGATGACAATGATGAGCAGTTAATGACGCAGTATTGTGAAGGCTCTGCTGTGGCTTTTGAAAAGCTCTATGCTCGTCATAAGGGTGGATTATATCGATTTTTTTTACGACAGTGCCATAGCCATGATATTGCTGAAGAGCTGTTTCAAGACGTGTGGATGAAACTAGTTAATGCTAGAGATAGCTACGAGCAAAGTGCCAAGTTTACAACTTATCTATACCGGGTGGCGCACAATCGATTGATCGACTACTACCGTCACTTGTCATCTTCGCAATACTCCAAACGCATTAATGGCGATCATCAGGAAACGATTGAACAAACAGGTGATGGCTTTTCGCAAATTGACTCTTTGGAGCAATCCGAAGTCAATGCCGCAGTTCATGAAGCTATTATGGGATTGCCGTTCGAGCAGCGCGAGGCTCTATTAATGCAGCAGGAAGGGGTGCTGACTTTGGCTGAAATTGCTGACATTTCTGGCACCAGCCGTGAAACGATTAAAAGCCGCTTGCGTTATGCAATGAGCAAGTTGCGTGAGCAATTGGGAGAACTAAAATCATGAACCAAGAGTATGATTCACTCTATACAAAAGATGAGCAAGCGCTATTGAAAGCTTATCGGGATCATTCTCAAGAAATGCCCTCATCTGACGTTGGTAAAATAATTCTTGCTGCAGCGCATCGAGAGTGCCTGCAAGAGCAAAAAAAATCGAGCCCATTTCAACTGAAAACCACCTTTTGGGATCGGTTAAGGTTGCCGGTTTCTATGGCCGGGGCGATGGTGATGACATTAACCTTGGCTCATGTCATGTGGCCAATGATCGAAATCCAGGATTCGCAGATTCCCAGAATCCCGGTTGAAAGCTCTGAGCCACAGTCTGTTGAGTATCAAGATTTCACTTTCGAAGCGGAGGAGTCTATCGGCGAAATGACTTTAACACCGCAGAAACAGTCGCGAAAATCGGAGAAAATGAGTAGAACTGCCAACATTATTAATGTAGAAGCCTTTTACGATATGCCAATGGAAAACGCTGGAGAATCGGAGGAGCTGGCAGTCAGAACCGATGAGCGCGAGCGTTGGGTAAAACGCATTGTTGGATTGGCGCAAGATGGTAATTACCAATCCATGAATCAGGAGTTAAAAGCATTCGTTGCCCAATACCCAGATTACCCTATCGATAAATTAATCCGTCCTTATATCAAGTAGCTGGTTTTTTAATCAGCTACTTGATTGTTTTTCTTTCATTTTTAGAAAAAATTTTATCTGCTCTAACCATTTTGGGATAGCCAAAAACTGCCCTTTTGAGTTATGGTTACGCCCACTGTCTGAACTTTGGTCAGGCAATAGAAAAACAAAACTTTATTTAAAAATAGAATGGTCAATTTTTGGCCAGGGTTGTTGATGGAGAAAGCACACCATGTCATTACTAAAGAGGGTAATGTCAGGCTTGGTGCTGTTCGTTTCACTGTTTATGGGCAGTTTATGGGCAGCCGAGCCTGAGTATTCAACACTTAATCTTCGACCAGGGGTAACCGACAATTCGCAAGCAGTTTTCGACCTTCATATGGAGGTTGTCTGGATTATGTTTGCGGTAGCGGGCCTGGTATTTGCGGCGATTTTGTATGCGGTTATTCGATATCGAAAGTCGAATAATCCTACTCCCGCCACCTTCAGTCACAGTACTACGATGGAAATCATCTGGACTGTGATTCCCATGCTTATTCTGATTTATCTGACTAAGCCTGCAATTTCCTTGTTGTTGGATATGGAAGATACATCCAAGTCTGACATGACGGTACAGGTAACTGGTATTCAGTGGAAGTGGCGTTATAAATATCTGGATGAAGACATTGAATTTGTTTCATCTTTATCAACGCCTGCCTCAGAGTACGAGGATTACGATCGTACAGGAACCGAGAAAAACCCGAATTATCTGCTTGAAGTCGATAATGAGCTGGTTCTTCCGATTGGCAAGAAAATTCGTTTCCTGATCACTGCAGATGACGTTATTCATTCATGGTGGGTACCCGATTTTGCCGTCAAGATGGATGCAATTCCTGGATTTATCAATGAAACCTGGACCAAAATTAACGAGCCTGGCGTTTACCGAGGTGTATGTGCCGAATTGTGCGGTCGCTTACACGGGTTCATGCCTATCGTTGTTCGTGCTGTGACTCAAGAAGAGTACGATCAGTGGATTGAACAGAAGCTGGCTGAAAAAGCTGAAGCTGAGCGTTTGGCTGCTGAAGCGGCTGCCAAAAGTTGGTCGATGGATGACTTAATGGCATTGGGTAAAGAAGTTTACGATGCCAAATGTGCTTTATGTCACCAGCCGAATGGTGAAGGTTTAGGTGCTTTCCCTGCCCTCAAAGGCAGTAAGGTCGCTACAGTTGATTCCGTTGACGACCATGCTCGAATGGTTATTTTTGGATTGAATGCGATGCCTAAGTTTGGTCAGGAACTGACTGATGCTGAGTTGGCCGCGGTTGTTACTTACGAAAGAAACGCTTGGGGCAATGACACAGGCGAGACTCTGCAACCAGGTCGCGTTGCTGAACTGAAAGCCGGAAACTGAGGAGACTGAATCATGGCACACGATCATCACCCAACCGGCATTAAGCGCTGGTTGTTTACCACCAACCACAAAGACATTGGTACTATGTATTTGTGGTTCTCATTCATTATGTTTTTGATTGGTGGATTACTGGCACTGGGTATTCGTCTGGAGTTGTTCCAGCCCGGATTGCAGTTCTGGGATCCTAACTTTTTTAACTCATTAACCACTCTGCACGGTTTAATCATGGTATTCGGTGCGGTTATGCCTGCCTTCGTTGGTTTGGCAAACTGGCTAGTGCCCATGCAGATTGGTGCGCCTGATATGGCGTTACCGCGAATGAATAACTTCAGCTTCTGGATTTTGCCATTCGCCTTTACTCTGCTGTTACTGTCATTGGTTCCTCAGTTGTTCCCTGATGGCCCTCCTAACTTTGGCTGGACTTTCTACGCACCTCTGTCGACCAAATACGGACCAGCAAGTACTGACTTCTTTATCTTTGGTGTTCACTTGATGGGTATTTCATCCATCATGGGTGCGATTAACGTTATTGTTACCGTAATTAATATGCGTGCACCTGGCATGACCTTAATGAAAATGCCAATGTTCGTATGGACTTGGTTAATTACTGCATTCCTGTTGATCATGGTAATGCCAGTATTAGCGGGTGCGGTGACTATGATGTTGACCGACCGTCACTTTGGCACATCTTTCTTTGATGCTGCTGGTGGTGGTGACCCCGTGATGTTCCAGCACATTTTCTGGTTCTTTGGGCATCCGGAAGTGTACATCATGATTCTTCCTGCCTTTGGTATCGCTTCGCATATCATTCCAACCTTTAGTCGCAAGCCGCTGTTTGGGTATGCGTCAATGGTTTATGCAACAGCATCCATTGCCTTCCTGTCATTCATTGTTTGGGCGCACCATATGTTTACTGTGGGTATGCCGGTGGCGGGTGAGCTCTACTTTATGATCGCTACCATGATCATTGCCGTTCCAACCGGGGTGAAAATCTTTAACTGGGTTGCCACCATGTGGAAAGGTTCTATTACCTTCGAAACGCCCATGTTATTTGCACTGGCGTTCGTCGTGCTATTTACCTTAGGTGGTGTTTCGGGCGTGATGTTGGCGATGACTCCGGTGGATAAGCAGTACCACGATACTTACTTTGTGGTAGCGCATTTCCACTATGTACTCTTCCCGGGCGCTATTTTCGGAACCATTGCAGCGGTTTATTACTGGTTACCGAAGTGGACTGGAAATATGTACAACGAGTTCTGGGGTAAGATTCACTTCTGGTGGTCAATTATTGCAGTCAATATTACGTTCTTCCCAATGCACTTCTCTGGTTTAGCCGGAATGCAACGTCGTGTACCTGACTACAACATGATGTTTGAAGGCTTTAACCAGTTGTCGTCGATTGGTGCTTTCATGCTTGGTTTTGGTCAGCTCATTTTCCTTTGGATTTTGATCGACTGTATTAAAGGCGGTAAAGGTAAGGCGACTGATCGAGTTTGGGAAGGCGCAGAAGGGCTTGAGTTTACTCATTTACCTTCGCCTGCACCTTACCACTCATTCGAAAAAGCTCCGGAAGTTAAGTAATTGAGCGCCCCTCGAAAGAGGGGCATCGAGTGGATGAAACCCATGAGCGAAAACAAGAACACTTCGGTTTTGAAAAAAGCGCTCGGCATCGTTGGATTGATGACGGTGTTTGCGTTTGCGATGGTGCCTTTATATAACGTGTTTTGCGAAATCACGGGCATTAATGGCAAGGTCATTGTGAGCGAGTCGCTGTACCAGCAAGTAGAAGTTGATAAGTCTCGAACGATTACCGTCGAGCTTATCACTAATATTAACCGAGGTATGCCATGGGAATTCAAAACCACCGTCAATAAACTGGAAGTCCATCCCGGAGAATTAAACGAAGTGATGTTTTTTGCGCGAAACTTTTCTAAGCAAACCATCACTGGACAAGCGGTACCCAGTGTGGCACCTGGACAAGCATCGTTTTATTTAAACAAAACCGAGTGTTTTTGTTTTGATCAGCAAACGCTAAAACCCGGTGAATCCATCGATATGCCGATGCGGTTTTATATCGATCCCGATTTACCGGAGCATGTGCACACGGTAACCATGTCCTACGTACTGTTTAATGCAACGTCCAAAGAGTCTGAGTCGGTCGCGGCCAACTAGATTCTGAAGGGAGACAAACAATGACTGAAAAAACAGAAAAACCAACCAATTATTACGTCCCCGAGCAAAGTAATTTGCCAATTATTGGATCGATTGGCTTGTTCGTGACGGTTCTCGGTGCGGGCAATTTTATTCAAGGCTCGACCGGTGTTGTTAAAGCTGAAGAGGGTTCTTTGCCTGCGTTTATGGCATCAATGGGGCCTTATTTATTAACCTTTGGATTACTGATCATTTTCTACCTGATGTATAAGTGGTGGAGTACAGCAGCTCGCGAAAGTATGGCAAATATGAATAGCGCACAGCTCGACCGCTCTTATCGCCAAGGTATGATGTGGTTTATCACTTCTGAGGTTATGTTCTTCGCTGCTTTCTTCGGGGCACTTTGGTATGTACGTACCTTTGCACTTCCTTGGTTGGGTGGTGAAGGTAACAACCTTATGACGAACGCTTTATTATGGGAAGGCTTCCAAAATGTATGGCCACTGGTTGAAACACCGATGGATGCGAAACAAGGTACCGGAGCAAGTACTCAAGCAATGGGGCCTTGGGGATTGCCGGCGATCAATACCGCTATCCTGTTAACCAGCTCCTGGACCTTAACCATAGCGCATCATGCGTTGATCGATAAAAACCGACCGACGTTGATATTATTTACTTGGATTACTGCGCTGTTAGGTGTCATCTTCTTAGGCCTTCAAGCATACGAATACTATCACGCATATGTCGATCTGGGATTGACTTTGGGCTCTGGAATCTACGGTAACACATTCTTTATGCTGACTGGATTCCACGGATTGCACGTTACTATTGGTACTATCTTCTTGATTGTCCTGTCGATCCGCTGCTCTAAAGGGCACTTCACTCCGGAAAATCATTTCGCTTATGAAGCGGGCGCCTGGTATTGGCACTTTGTTGATGTAGTTTGGGTATTCCTATTTATCTTTGTCTATGCGCTGTAAGTGATTGCGGCAAGTAAAAAAAGCCGGTTTATCCGGCTTTTTTTATGAAGAGACTGTAAAAATCATTATTTTGGCTGTTGTACCTGGGGTAATGAGTGAAGCTCGATAAGTCCAAAGTAGTTCAAAACAAAGATTAAAATAAATAACAGAATAGACAGTCCAATTCGCCAGCTTAATGCATTGACCACTTTTTTTGAGCCTTTGTCTTTTCCCCGCACAAGAAAGAACAAGCCATGAAACAAGTTAAAGACTATGGCCAGCATGAGTACAATGATTATGATTTTACCAAGCATGAGTTTTTCCTGAACGATGATCACAGTGGCCATTATACGAACTCTATTATGAGAAAGCAGCCAAACCAGTTCTGGTTCAACTTTCAATTGCCGCTTTTGGGGCAGCGAGTTATTTGTCTCAACGGATTATTGGTGCTGTTATTGTTGTCACTAGAATATGTATTGATTTCTCTGGGCCTCTGGCAACTTGAACGTGCTGATGAAAAGCAGCAGTTGCAGCAGCAAATGGAACTGCAGCGTTCAACCACGGCGATTGACATATCGGATAACCTTGAGTTGGTCATGGATTACCAGCTGGTAACCTTTGCCGGGACGCCGGTTCCCAAGTTAACTGTCTATGTCGCGAATGAGCCGCACCAAGGACAAGATGGTTATCATATTCTGAATCTTATTGAATTGAGTAATAACCAGTTGGTTTGGGTGAATCGTGGATGGATTAAAGCCTTACCCGATCGTCGGTATTTGCCCGAGGTTTCTCCATTACCCGAGTTTTGGAGCGCTCATGGTACTGCATACTACAGCAAGGGTGAACCGGTTCTATTTGAACATGCACTTTCGGAAACAACGCAAAATCAATGGGTTATTCAGGCGTTAAGTTTTAAGTTGTTGTCTCAGGTGGGCTCGACTAGGAATCGAGACGTTTTACCCTATATAATCCGGTTGGCTCCGGACGCGAGTCACGGTTTTGTTCGGGAATGGCAATGGCTTTCCATGTCGCCTGAAAAGCATATCGCTTATGCCATTCAATGGTTTGGACTGGCAATAGCGTTATTGATACTTGGCGGGTTTGTCAGTATTCGAAAACAGTCAGAACAATAAACACGAGTTCGATTATGGATTTTAATGAAGTTCCAGACAATAACGCGGCAAATGTCGCAAAAAATCGCATGACTCTAATTGCTCTTGCGGCAATTTTTATTGCGCCGGTTTTATTTGCTTATTTAGCTTATTTTGGTGGTTGGTTTGGCGGTGGTAGTAAAAGTAAAGGAGAAATTATTGACCCTCCTTGGCACATCGATGATGTTGTCTGGCAAAACAGCAGCTTTGGTAACTGGCAGGACAGCGAGTTTATGGGCAAGTGGAATTGGTTGTTGGTATTAGACAACAATCAGTGTGATGAACAGTGTCAGATTAACTGGTTTTTGCTGCAGCAAACGCGTCTGGGATTGGCGAAAAATGTAAAGAAGGTCAATTACCTACTGCTACTCAATCAAGCTACTCCAAAACTTGAAGGTGAATGGGCCAGTGTAGCCTACGCTCAGGTTGAAATGAACCAAGGCAAGGTTGCTATTGAGAGTTCGCCTAGAGACGGATTCAATAAACAACCGATGGCCGCCAATGCGATCTATTTAGTCGATCCTTTGGGGAATATTTTTATGCGCTATTCATTAATCTCTTCAAAAAATGAAGCTCCATTAAAAAGTAAAGATTTACGTGCTGATGTTAGCCGAGTATTACGTATTTTGGATGTAAGTAAGAAAAATGACGAATAAAACACAAAAGAAACTAACTTTAGCTGCACTTGCTCTGGTTGTAGTTGTTATTGGGTTGGGAGCTTTTACTCGGCTAGTTGATGCCGGTTTAGGTTGCCCTGATTGGCCTGGATGTTATGGGCATATTGGAATTCCTTTGAAGGAACACACCATAGCAAAGGTCAATGAAGCCTTTCCAGATCATCCGTATGAGCTGAATAAAGCGTGGCCGGAAATGGTGCACCGTTATTTTGCGGGTACTTTAGGGTTACTTATTTTTGCCTTGTTTATCATCGCGATAAAGCGACGTCATCAAACCGAAACGGCAGTCAAGTTGTCCACTGGTTTACTCGTACTCATTATTTTTCAAGCCGCTCTCGGTGCTTGGACAGTGACTGAAAAGTTGCACCCTTTCGTAGTGATGGGGCATTTATTGGGTGGTTTTGCGACGTTTAGTTTGCTAGCAGTATTAGCATTGCGTTTGTACAAACCCATGACGGATATTTCCGAGCGTATGGTCAGAGACAATAAAGCTTGGGTAACGGTAGTAATGCTTGTTGTGATCACACAAATTGCTTTGGGCGGCTGGACCAGCGCGAATTATGCTGCACTTGTTTGTACGGATTTACCAATATGTTTTGAAGGTTGGAGTGAGCATACCAATTTCACAGAAGGCTTTACCTTTCTTGGACATGAAGCAGAAACCTATCAGTATGGAATTTTCAGTAATGAAGCCAAAGTAGCGATTCACGTGAGTCATCGTATTGGCGCCATTATCACCGCATTGGCCGTTGGCCTGCTTTGCTTGCGACTTATGCGACAACAGAGCCAAACCATGACTCGCTTTGCACAGTCCATCTTAGCGCTGCTTGTTATTCAAATTGCGCTTGGTGTTAGTAATGTGATCTTTAGCTTACCGCTTACAGTGGCCGTTGCCCATAATATGGTGGCGGCGCTATTATTAATTACCTTGGTCGCATTACGCACACAGTTTTGGTTAACCCAGCGTTATGCCAATGGGGAAACCTTACGATGAGTAATGCTCACGTAAAATCCACGGCTCGGTGGCTAGATTATTTTGAGTTGTGCAAACCTAAAGTAGTTGCACTCATTTTATTAACCGCTGTAGTCGGAATGTTTTTGGCAGTACCAGGAATGGTTCCATGGGATATTTTAATTTTAGGAACTCTGGGGATAGGAATGGCTTCGGGTGCCGCTGCAGTTGTTAATCATGTGGTTGATGCACAAATTGATGCGAAAATGGCGCGAACTATAAATCGTCCGGTAGCTACAGGAACAATTGAACCTAAAAGAGCCTTACTGTTTGGTGGATTGCTTGCGGCTCTTTCAATGATGATTCTTGCGCTATGGGTCAATCCGCTAACTGCGGTGCTAACTTTTTTTGGTTTGGTTGGTTATGCTTTTGTATACACCATGTACTTAAAGCGAGCGACGCCACAAAATATTGTAATTGGCGGGCTTTCGGGTGCGATACCTCCACTATTAGGATGGGTTGCTGTAACTGGTCACAATGGTCAAATTCCGCCAGAAGCCTTACTGTTGGTTTTGATTGTATTTGTCTGGACACCACCGCATTTTTGGGCGCTTGCAATTCATCGTCGTGACGACTATGCCAAAGCAGACATTCCCATGTTGCCTGTTACTCATGGTATTGAATTCACCAAAACCAACATTATTTTCTATACGATTTTATTAATACTGTCGACCTTACTGCCCTATTTAATCAAGATGTTTGGCTTAATTTATTTAATTGGCTCAACAGTACTAGGGATAATTTTTCTGATTTACGCACTACGGCTAAAGTATGCTGATCGTGAAGGTCTCGCAATGCAAACATTTGGTTACTCCATTGTGTACCTGATGTTGCTATTTATCGTAATGCTAGTTGATCACTACTATACAATTGAAATATGAAATATTTAAAACAAACTCTAGTTTATTCTGGTATTACTTTATTGTGTATTCTTGCCGGTGTAGGCGTGTACCAAACTTTTGGTGAAACCAAACGAGATCCGGTTCAGGCAAGAGTTTACCCTGCTTTTAAACCTATGACTGATTTTTCTTTACAGTCTGGAGACTCGTATTTTACCGAGCGAGATCTTGAGGGTAAGTGGAGCTTTGTCTTTTTTGGATATACCTATTGCCCAGATGTATGTCCAACAACCATGGCAGCGTTAAAAGAGTTTTATTTATCGTTGCCGGAAACAGCACAAAAAGACACGCAGGTTGTTTTAATTTCTGTTGATCCAGAGCGAGATGACGCTAAAAGACTTCAGCAGTATGCCAACGCTTTTCATCCTTCTTTTAGAGGTGCGACTGCACCTCATGAACAGCTTCAATCTTTTGCCCGTCAGTTTGGCGCGATTTATTATAAAGTTGGAGAAGGTGAGGGCTATTTAGTGGATCACACTGCAAAAGTGTTTTTAATTGATCCCCAAGGTTTACGTCATGCGATATTCGATAAGTCAATGACCAATCCAACTGAGGGGTTTGAATTTAACATTCCTCAAATGGTTGAAGACTTTCAGGTCATTCGTAAAAATTATTCTCGTTAGGTAATTGTGTAGAAAATTTAAAAAGCCCCTTAATTGGGGCTTTTTTGTTTTTCCAGATAAACCAGATTACATTGTTTAAAACTACACGGTCGAACAAGTCCCTGAAACCTGTACTCAAAGCCTTCATAAACTTCCTTGTCATGCTGTTGAGTAAGTCGTTTAGTCTTGCTTTTAAGACTACCATGAAGAGTAGAATCTCGATAAACAAAATAAATAATACTGTCACCTATCAGTAACCGACGAGGACGATTTTTACTATCATTCTCTATCCACTCGGCGCCTTCAATAATATCTTTATATCGCAAAGGTGTTACCGGCCGGGCTCTCATTTTTTTTGGATAAAATGACGTGTCAGATTCGTTTGGACGTGTTTTAAAGCGTCGGTGTACCCACAAATATTCTGCTGGATGTTTAGTCAGATAGTTCTCCAAAAACTGATTGATAGTCAAAGCATCCTGTTCTGCATCCTGTCCCATGTCTTGAAGTGGAGGATGTAGGGTAATACGTATTTTTTTCCCATCTATTCGCTCTTGCGTCATGGGTATCACCGGTGCGCCGGTGAGTTTGACAAAGCGCGTGGTTGCTGTGATGGTAGCTGTAGGTATATTGAAAAAGGGAACAAAAATACTTTGTTTACGCCCATAGTCCTGATCGGCGGCATACCAGACAAAACCATTCTTCTTGATCCAGCGCACCATTTCTCTTGTATTCTCGCGCGCTATAGGCTGAACAAACCGACTTCTTCCATCGGTCATTTTCGTTTCGATGTAGGCATGTTCGTTGCGTCGGTATAGCGCTGCTATAGGAAAATGTTTTCCTAGCAGGCATCCGCCAATTTCCAAGCTGGTTAAGTGGAACGCTAGCAGCAATCCACCGTTACCTTGTTGTTTGGCCTGCTCCAGATGCTCCAAACCTACAATTTCGGTGATTTGTGACCAATCGCGCTCGGGGCCGAACCATAGCATGGCTGTTTCGAGCATACCTATACCGGTCGAGATCAGGTTTTGTCTGACTAATTGCTCTTGCTGCTCCGAGCTTAACTCTGGATAGCAACGTTTTATATTAATGCGCGCGGTTTCAGTACGCGACCGCGCTAGTTTGTACATTATCCAGCCAAAGCCCTTTCCTATCCGCACCAGTGAGCTGTAGGGTAAATGCGCGATGAGGTGCATTATGGTAAAAAAAAGCGCTAAACCGAGGGACTTTTGCCCTGCTGGACCTTGCTTATGGGTATTATTCGAACTCACGTAAAACCATCAGTGTATTTGCCTGTGCCAGATTATAGCCTATTCGAACTCCATGCCTGAAGTTTGCTTCTGCCCTAACCGCTACTTAGCTGTCTGTGCTATTATGTGGCCGATTTTATCTTTCGGCTTTAAAGAAACATTGCGAGATCACTCATGCATCAACCTCGTTGGTACGACGAAATATTAAGTGTGTTTTATCGGGTAGCTTCTACCGGTCTGTTACCAGCTTCCTGGTTCCGTAATCCAATACCTAAAGCAGATCAAAGAAAAGCCGTGAATGGCACAGTTAAGTTGGAAATGGTTAGTCACTGTTGGAACTATTCGCATCTACTAGCATACCAATTGAGTTCTTACGCGTTAAATCCGCCCAAACAAGCGGAAGTGACCGTTACCGTATTTTATTGTCGCGAAGATACAGGCACTCATCAGTTGTTAGAGTTTTTCGCGACTCAAAAGGTGCCAAATGTATCTTGGAACTGGCAGCCCTTAACGAGAAACGAGTTATTTCGCCGTAGTATTGGTCGAAATCGCGCTGCGAAAAATACCAAGGCAGACTGGGTTTGGTTTACCGACTGCGACATTATCTTTGGTAAAGGTTGTCTTGATGGACTGGCTGAGCAACTGCAAGGTCGTACGGATGTTTTGGTTTTTCCACGTGAAGAAAGCACTACTTCCATGTTGGATGATGACAATCCATTACTGAAAAAAGGAGCCACTCCCAAAGTTGTTGATATCGATACCTCTGACTTTTTGCGACACACGCGAGACAAAGCTAAGGGCGCCTTTCAAATTGTTCATGGGGATGTAGCGCGAGCGATTGGTTATTGCGAAAACATTCGTCTGTATCAAACCCCTGCCGATGCCTGGCGTAAAACTTATGAAGATAAAGCCTTCCGTTGGTTGCTTGGCAGTCGTGGTGTCCCGGTTGAAGTGCCAAATGTTTTCCAGATCCGTCATGTGACTAAAGGCCGTTACAAAAAGGATTCATCAGTTTCAAAGCTGCGTAGCAAAATTCGACACATGCAAGAGTAAGTTTCTAAAATCGAGTTTAAGATATGGCTAAAAAGCAAAAGAAGACTTTATCACAGCATATATCCTGGTGGTGGAATACCCGAGTAATGGGGTTGTGGCGGGTAAAAATTGCTGGTGCAGCGAAGCGCAAAAAACTAGCTGCTGCCGGAAGCATTGAGTTCAATCGAGACGCCGAACCAATGGTAGCTCCATCAGACGGCGTCACTGCGATTTTAACGGCTTATCGTCGTGCCGAGTATTTAGCTGAACAAATTCAAGCGTTACGGAATCAAACTCATCCTCCCAAAGAGATATGGGTTTGGTCCAATAGGAGTGAAGAGGAATTACTCGACGTTTCAGAGTTAGCCGATCGAGTGGTTGTGTCTAATACTAACTTTTTGTTTTGGGGGCGATTCGCTCTGGCGCAGTTAGTTCGAACGGAGTTTGTTGCTTTTTTCGACGATGATATTTTGCCGCAACCACGTTGGTTTGAAAATTGTTTAAACACAATTGAACAAGGCTTTGATGGTATTTTGGGAGGCTCTGGCGTTATTCTTCCCGAAGAAGGCGGATATTCCAGCAAGCACAAAGCAGGCTGGAATGGCAAACATCTAAACCATACTGTGCCTGTTGATTTGGTAGGACATGCTTGGTTTATGCGTAAATGCCATGTCCAATATATGTGGCGCGAAGAACCCCATACTTGGGATAATGGCGAAGACATTCATTTAAGCTATATGGCACTTAAGTATGGTGGAGTTCAAACGTATGTACCTCCACATCCTGAGACTGATCCATCACTTTGGAGCTGCCGCCCTGA
>JBFHVL010000020.1:0-23895 GCA_041589565.1 Kangiellaceae bacterium
GGTTGCAGCATGGTTGGTGTGGCGTAAAGGAGGATGGTCGCAACAAACAAAACCGTTGACGATATTTATGGTTCAGTTGATTTTAAATGCGCTTTGGAGCTGGATATTCTTTGCCTGGACTTCGGGTGGTTGGGCGTTTTTTGAAATTATTGCATTATGGTTGATGATTGCTTTTACCATTTACAGTTTTTGGCGAGAGAGTAGAGTCGCTGCGTTATTATTGGTGCCTTACCTTTTGTGGGTAGGTTTTGCAGCGTACTTAAATTTTACTCTGTGGCAGATGAACCCAGCGATATTGGGTGGGTGATAAATAAAGAACTTCATCGATTTCGATTTTGCAGTGAAACGATTTGAAAAACATAACCCTACCTAGCCTGCTCTTTAAAAGGGGAGGAACAGAATTACGCAGAAGGTGCGCATATTGGCGCCGCTAAAGCTCTGAATGACCACAACTGACATCCCGTTTATATAGGGAATATTTTTAGTTGATATTGGGAACTTCTCAGCACCTCTCTCCCCCTTTTCAAGGGGGAGCAGGAGGGGGTTCTATTAAATTTATTTCTCGGACTTTTTCTCAAATATTTTTTCACCGGCGACCCAGGTTTGCAGAACTTCTACTTTCCATAGTTCTTTCGGGTCGATGCTAAAAATATCCTGGTCGACGAGAATAAAATCAGCCCACTTTCCTTTCTCCAGCGTGCCGAGTTTATCTTCCTGATGAGCAGCAAAGGCCGCATCTAAAGTAAAGCTGCGCAGCGCTTCGGTGAGCGTCATTTTTTGTTCGGGTATCCAACCACCGGCCGGTTCATTGTTATGGTTTTGTCGAGTCACTGCGGCGTGAATGCCATGGAACGGATTGGCCAGTTCAACGGGGAAGTCGGAACCAGCGGCAATAATAGTGCCTTGATCCAGTAGCGTTCGCCAGGCATAAGCGCCTTTAATGCGATCTGCGCCCACGCGATCTTCTGCCATATTCATATCGCTGGTGGCATGGGTGGGTTGCATGGAAGCAATTAAATCTAACTGTTTAATCCGCTTTAAATCGCTAAGTTCTACCACCTGAGTATGTTCAATACGGTGACGCAGCCCTTTACCCAGTTCTTTCTGGTAGGCTTTTTCTATTGAGTTCATAACCACACGATTGCCCAAATCGCCAATGGCGTGAATGTTGGCCTGAAACCCTGCCGACAATACTTGTTCAACTTTATCGTTAAGGATTTCGGGCTGAGTTACCAATAAGCCTTTGTGATCTTTTTGATCGGAGTAGGGCTCAATCATGGCTGCGCCGCGACTGCCCAAGGCACCGTCGGAATAGAGTTTAACGCTGCGAATGGAAAGTCGGTCTTGCTCATCTTTAACGGGGCCCGCCTTTAGCCAGCGCGTTAAATTTGATGATGCTCCATCGAGCATGGCGTAAACCCGCATGGGGAGTTGCTTTTGTTTGGCGCGTTGCTGATACAGTCGGTAAAGATCTTCGCCTATTCCTGCATCGTGTGCACTGGTAATGCCTAAACTCAGCAGGTGTTCAAAGGCTTTATCGAGTGCGAAATTGTTTTCCAGATCCGTTGCCGGTGGCATTTTGTGTGTGACCAGAAATTCGGCATTGTCGATTAACACACCGGTGGGTTCGCCCTGTTCGTCTTTGATAATCTGGCCGCCATCGGGATCGGGTGTTGTTGAGGTGATTTTTCCAATGGCCAGTGCTTTGGAGTTGACCCACGCTGCGTGACCATCAATTCGGCTCAATACGATGGGTTTATTTAGCTTGAGTGCATCGAGTGATGCTTTAGTTGGGAATTCTTTATTCGGCCATAGCACCTGATTCCAGCCACGACCGACGATCCACTTGGCTTTAGGATTCTGCCGCGCGTATTCGGCGACGCGTTCAACCGCCTCCTGTTCGGAGGCTACGCCGCGTAGCTCGACAATAGAAAGTCCCTGACCCAGCGCCAGAATATGACCGTGTGCATCGATCAATCCCGGCAATAGGGTTTTGCCGTGACCATCGATGCGGCTTGCATCTGCAAACTGTGACTCGGCATCTTTGAGTGAGCCTGCAAAAAGCACTTTACCTTGATCAAATACCAGTGCTTCGAAGGTTTTAAGTTGCGCGTTATTTCCAGCTGGCCCAGTCAGGGTGTAACCTTTAACGTTATGAATAAGGGTAGGGGCTGCCGTAGTGGCAAAGGAAAGCAGAGCCGTAAAGCAAACAATAATAAATTTCATGACTTTCTTTTTGTTGGTAATTTGGTAGCCCGAGTGTATCAGATTTTGTGTATTGATAAAGTGACCTGAAGCGAGTGAAGCGGGATGTTAATTAAGGCTATACAACTGTGGGTGTCAGAGCAGCTTGAGCAGGGTGTGGTAAGTGCTGAGCCGGTCGGTGGTGGCTGTATTAATGACGCTTATAAGATAGTTATGGAAAGCGGTGACGGTTATTTTTTAAAAGTTAATTTGAGTGAACAACTGTTCCATGCCGAGGCGGCCGGATTAAACGCTATTAATGACGAAGTGGACAGTTTTGCGCCTCAGGTACTTGCTGTTTCCGACCAGTCATTATTACTTGAATACCTGGAGCCTGCGCGAGAATCCGAAAGCTATTGGCAATTGCTTGGTCACCAGCTGGCTCAAATGCATAGAAAGCCTAAGTCTTATTTTGGTTTTACCATCGACAACCACTGTGGTGCTACGCTCCAGCGTAATGCGCCGACGGATAATGGTTTTGAATTTTTCGCCGAATACCGACTATTGTTTCAGGCAAAACTTGCGCGAGAACGAGGTTACCTGTCGCAACCCCAGTGTGACGACATCGAACGGCTATGCGAAAGTCTGCCCGAGCTCATCCCTATCCAGCCTCCGGTGTTGATCCATGGCGATCTCTGGTCCGGCAATGCTATGAGCTGTACTCGAGGAGCCTGTATTGTTGACCCTGCCTGCTACTATGGCTGGGCTGAAGCGGAACTCGCCATGACCACAATGTTTGGCGGCTTTCATCGGGGGTTTTATGAGAGTTATGAGGCTGAAGGGAATGTTGCATCAGACTGGCGAGAGCGAGTCGATATTTACAACCTGTACCACTGGCTCAATCATTTGAATCTGTTTGGCACCAGTTACCTCAGTAGTGTACTTGGAGTGCTGAGGCGCTATAGCTGACCCGATTACGGCCGATTGAACGTCAAAATCGTCGATTTTTGGCAAATCATTGACTCATTAGTCCACTTCTTCCCGATAAGAGGTACCCAATCGAACCCAACTCAACTAAAATATCGGGTTTATTGTCCTGTTTGCACGAGAATTACACTGAATGGAAAGTAAATTAAAACTGCACGGTTTTAATAACCTGACCAAGTCGCTGAGTTTCAATATCTACGACATTAATTACGCGAAAACCCCAGAGCATTTGAAAGAGTACATCGAGTATATCGATGAGCAATACAATGCTGAGCGTTTGACCAAGATATTGACCGATGTGACTGAAATAATCGGCGCTCATGTGCTGAATATTGCCAGACAGGACTATGATCCCCACGGCGCCTCGGTAACCATTCTAATCGCCGAGCACGAAATTGAGCCTAAAGCGGAACAAATGGAAGAAGCCCCCGGTCCTCTGCCCGAGTCGGTCGTCGCGCACCTCGATAAAAGTCACATCACGGTTCACACCTATCCCGAGAGCCATCCTGATGGCGGGATCAGTACTTTCCGAGCCGATATCGACGTATCCACCTGTGGCGTTATTTCACCGCTTAAAGCGCTGAATTACTTGATCCATAGTTTTGAGTCGGACATAGTGACCATCGATTATCGTGTTCGTGGCTTTACCCGAGACGTCGACGGTACCAAGCACTATATCGATCACGAAATTAACTCGATTCAAAACTACCTGTCGGAAGACACCCAAGATGATTTCCAGATGATCGATGTTAACGTTTATCAGGAAAACACCTTTCACACCAAAATGATCCGTAAAGAACTGGATGTCGACGATTACTTGTTCGGTGCCGGTGAGAGTGATTTTAGTGAAGAAGAGATCAAAGAGATTAAGCAAAAAGTCGAAACTGAAATGCTTGAGATCTTTTATTCAAAGAATATGCCCGATAAGAAGTAGTCTATAATTTTATAAGCTAGATTCTTAAATTATTTAAATTGCCGTACATGGTTCTTATGTACGGCATTTTTGTTTGCCAATAATGACTATGAAAGACTATCAATCACAATTAAGTGAGTTTATCTCGCAGCTGGAAGCGAAAACTCAGGCCTACCTTGGTTATCCGGTCAGTAAAGATTTCGACTACACCGAGCTCGCAGAGCTTTTAAAATATCCCTTGAACAATCTTGGCGATCCTTTTATCGACTCTACCTGGAAGGTTGATAGCCGCCAATTTGAGCGCGAAGTCATTCAGTTTTTCGCGGATCTGCTGCGTGCACCGGAAAATAACTGGTGGGGCTATGTGACTAACGGTGGCACTGAGGGGAATCTTTACGGTCTTTATTTGGCGCGCGAAATCTATCCCAATGGCATTTGCTACTTTTCACAAGAAACGCATTACAGCGTGGCAAAGAATCTGCACTTACTCAATATGCGCCATATAATGATTCGCTCGCAACCTAATGGTGAAATCGACTATGACGATTTGAGAGAAACCTTACGTATCCATCGAGATTTGCCCGCCGTTATTTTTGCTAACAGTGGCACGACTATGACTGAGGCGAAAGACGATATCACGCGTATTAAATCGATCTTAAATGAGTTCGCTATTAATCAGTATTATATTCACACGGATGCAGCATTATGTGGCGCAATTAATCCGTTCTTAAATCCTGTTCCACCTTTTGATTTTTCCAGTGGGGCAGATAGCATTTCTATTAGTGGGCACAAGTTTATTGGTTCACCAATCCCTTGTGGTATTGTCATCGCCAGAAAAGATCGTGTTGATCGGATTGCACGATCGATTGCGTATATCGGTTGTTTGGATACCACTATCACCGGATCCCGCAATGGCTTTACGCCAGTTGTATTATGGTCGGCCATTAAAAAACACGGTATTGAAGGATTAAAAAAACGGGCGCTTCATAGTTTGCAAGTGGCAGAATATACCGAGCAACAATTAAAGTCGATTGGTATTGACGCCTGGCGCAACCCTAACGCTATTACCGTTGTGTTGCCTGAAGTACCTAACTCAATTAAAGAAAAATACCAGCTGGCAACAGCCAATGGTATTACGCATATCATTTGTATGCCCAATGTTGATAAAGTACATATCGATCAATTTATTGCTGATTTAAAAATAGCATTGAAGAATTAAAAACAGGTTTCAACATGATGAAAATAATCACAGTGGTTACAAAAGATTATCGTGGATTAATTGCTGATATCACCGAATGCTTAACCGAAAACCAAATTAACATCGTTTCGATTGACGCCGACCTGGCCGACACGACTGCATTGGTTCGTATTCGCACCGATAATAATGAGAACGCTTTCAATGTGTTAAATGACAAAGGATTCAAGCTGGTGTCGCGTGCAGGCATTTTGGTAAAAGTAAAGGACGAGCCCGGTGCTCTGGCAAAAATTTCGCGACGACTGGCTGAAAGCAATGTGGATATTCGAGGTATGAATATGGTGGAACAACATGATGGCGCCAATATTGTTTCCATCAGTTGTCACGATGAAGAAAAAGCCAAAGAAGTTTTAAAAGATATTCTGGTTTAGTTGTTGGCGGATGTTAAGTCTCATATGCTTCCGATAGACCTCAATAACTGAGTCCATCGGTAATATAATCCTATCGAATGATGGATCTGCACTTTTATCGGTAATAGTGAACCACTCACTAAAATACTGGATCTAAAAGTGGAATATTCGATTGTTTTATCTAAAGTTAAAGTATCTACAGTAGTCGATTGGTGTGTGGATAAGACGATGAATCGAAAAACACTTCTTTGTTTCAGCCTTTCCATGTTTTTGTTTTTAATGCTTGCTGCATGCGGTGGCTCAAGTGGCGACTCGTCGGGTTCAGGCAATCAAATATCTGCAAATTATAAAAGCTGTTCTAGTAATTACTTTATGACGCAAAGTCCCATTAGTTTTTCGGAATTATGGGGCATCACGCCGTTAGGAACCTTAAATCCACCGGATCATACTCAGCCGACTCGGCATACTTATTGGTACGCAGGCGATCCCGGCAATCCTCCTCCTGTCGATCAGCTCGCCTATGTTTATGCACCCGGAGACATACGTGTCTTTGAAGTGCAAAAAGTGACGTATGATCCAAGCTGGCGTCCTTATCAAACCGATTACTCGATGCGCTTTTTTATCTGTGACGATGTGTGGGGGTATTTCAACCATCTAATGGTGCTGGATGAAAGCTTTGAGGCGATGGTTGGTGAGTTTCCCAATGACAACTGTGAAACCTATTCCACCAGTACCGAAACGGTAACTCAGTGTACCAAGCAGCTAGCCTTGGATATTCCTGCAGGAACCTTGTTAGGCACCGTCAGCTATTACGGCACCTTGGATTTTGGTATGGACGATAACCGTGTGAATCATACATTGGCTAACCCTAACCGATTTGGCTTTATTCGAAACGCTGTGTGTCCGATGGAATATTTTGTCGAGTCAGAGAAAGACGCATTATTTAGCATAACCGGAAGGTGGGATGGCTCTGTGCAACGCACTGCAGAACCGCGTTGTGGCCAAGTAAGTTTTGACGAGCCCGGAACGGCGGCAGGCGCCTGGGTACTCGATCCTGTAGATCCTAATGTCTTTCTAGAGTCGATCAGTGTGGCCCTGGCTAAAGACAGTATTGACCCCAGTCTTTATGCTTTTTCAGTCGGCAATATTGGCTCTAATGTCGATGCTCAGGTTCTGACTTTTACGCCAAACTCCAGCGGTACGACAAACCGAGCGTTTGAAGATGTGACTCCCGACGGCAATGTGTATTGTTATAATGTGGGTGGAGGTCTGTCGATTGCGTTGCAAATGAGTGACCGTTCTCATTTACTATTTGATGTACAGTCATCCGACTGCAGTGGAGGAGCTGTCATTAGCGCCAGTGCAATTAGATTGCAGAGGTGAGCCGTGTTATGGCTTCACCTTTTGAAAGATGTCTAATTATTTAAGCGACTTCTAACAGATCGGTAATTTGGTGGGTCAGTTTGGTCGCAAGAATCGGTTTCTGAATAAAACCAGTGAAGCCGACACTGCCTAATTTATCAATTTCTGCTTGAGATGCCGCAGTAATTCCAATAATGGGGCACGCACAGCCGCGCGCTCTAAGCTCTTTGGTAGCCGATGCGCCATCAAGCTTTGGCATTTGTATATCCATAAGAATTACATCAAACCGACTACGTTCAAACGCTGTTAGAGCTTCCTCTCCATCCGGCACTGCAAATACACTAGCGCCTTCAAAATTTAGTATATTGGAAGTGGTCAATAGCGTAGTGTCACTACAAAAGGGGCAGTTGTTAGCTCATGATATTGAGGTTGTAATTGGTGGAAAGGATTTTGAATATTATGGCTCTCGACCTGAATTGCAGCAGTGTTTGTTAAACCTGGTTTCGAATTCAAAAGATGCTTACGATGAAAAAAATGTCAAAAAAAAGGTGATTCGTATTGAAATTAATCCCTGTACGATTACTATTTCTGATAATGCTGGTGGTATTGATTCGGAGAACATGGAGCGAGTTTTCGAGCCCTACTTCACAACTAAATCACACGAAAAAGGTACCGGTTTAGGCTTATATATGTGTAAAGCCATTATCGAAGATAACTTTGGCGGTAAACTTATGCTGGAAAATGTGGATGCTAAAAATGGTCGTGGACTTAAAATTACAATTGACTTAACTCCAGTAAAATCTTAAACAATTATCGCTCCGTTTTGGTCGAGTGTGGCAACACAGTAAAAAGCATGCTTTCCCTGCTTTAGTTTTTTGAACATTTCTTTGGCAATACCATCTGCAGTGTCTTTATTTAAGCATAGTGCAAAACAGGTGGGGCCGGAGCCAGAAATAGCAAAAGCTACTGCGCCCATATCTAGTGCAGCTTGTTCCGCAATGGCATAGTTTGGAATAAGTTGTTGTCGACATGGTATTACTACATCGTCCTTCATTAAGGTTAAGGCAGTGTTTTTTTGTTCAAGAAAACAAGCAGCGATGAAAGCACTTAAACGAGACTGCATTTGAATGGCAGATTGCAGTGATACTTGCTTGGGTAGAATTTCGCGGGCACGACGAGTGGTGATTTCAATATCAGGAAAACAAACTGCAAAATAGACATCATTAAAAAAAGGAATTTTTTGACAGGCTTCTTCTTTTTCCGTATTAATCAGTTGCAGTCCACCCAAGACACAGGGGGCCACATTGTCATAGTGTATACTGCCTGAATTTCCGCCTTCGATTTCAGCAGACCAGTTCACTAACTGCTCTTTACTGAATGGTTTGTCATACCACTCATTTAACCCTACCAACGTCGCAACTATGGATGACGCACTGGAGCCTAAGCCGCTACCGATAGGTAAATTCTTCGACAGTTCAAAATGTAATTTTTGTGGCTTTTGTTTGAGCTTATGATTAAAAAAATTCGCTGCTTTAATGACCAGGTTATCTTTATCTTCTGGCAGTCGGTAGGCGAATTCACCGACTGCGGTGTATCCCGCTGGTGTGCGATCGCTAATAATCAGTTCATCACCCAGTATGCGATCATTAGTTGCCAGGGATGCACCGAGCACGTCGAAGCCTAAGATAAAATTTCCAACGGTTGCTGGTGCAAATACTTTAATCGATTTCATAATATATAAACGAAGTCCTTAAAAGTTCGAGTTAAGCCACGACAGTTTGCAGAATATCACCAAACACACCAGCTGCGGTAACATCGGCTCCTGCACCGTAACCTCGAATGACCATAGGTACTGGGTGATAACGTTGGGTCGAAAACGAAAAAGCATTTTCACCATCACGAATGTCAAATAGCGCGTGTTGTGGTTCGACTTCCAGAAGTTTTACCTCCATCTTACCATTGGGCTCTATGGTACCGGCATAACGCAGCACTTTTCCGGCTTGTTCAGCAGATTGCTGTCGTTTAGCAAAATCGGTGTCGATTGTCGGTAGCTTTTCTAAGAATAGGTCAATACTTTCAGCATTCACCAGTTCTTCATTTAATAGTGGTTCAATGCTGACGTCTTCGAGTTCCGCAGTGGCTCCAAACTCTCGCGCAATAATTAATAGTTTGCGTGCTACGTCCATCCCTGAAAGATCGTCTCGTGGATCAGGCTCAGTAAATCCTTTGTCTTTCGCTTCAATGACGGCTTGAGAAAAACTGTAGCCATCTTCCAGCTTACCCATAATAAATGACATTGAACCTGACAAAATTCCGCTAAAACGTTTAAGCTTGTCGCCACTACGCACTTGATTTTGAATATTAGCTATAATGGGTAAGCCAGCGCCTACATTGGTTTCATAACCAAATTGACGAAGCGACTGGTGAGCAGTACTCCGTAATTCTTGGTAGTACTCGTAACTATTGGTATTGGCTTTTTTATTTGCCGCAACCACATGAACTCCTTTTGCAAATAAATTTGCGTATTCGGAAGCCAGGGCATCACTACTGGTGCAGTCGACAAATACGGGATTAAGTGGACACTCATGTTTGAGTCGTTTGCTTAACTGCGAAATACTCGAATTTAGCTGACTTTGTTTTAGTTGATCTTGCCAATGGGTGAGTGATAATCCTTGTGGCTGCCAAAGCATCTGCTTGGAGTTTGCAACGCCTACGACCCGTAAATCAATACGTTGTTGCAGTAATTCATCTTGTTGTTTTTGAATTTGACGTAACAGTTCGCTGCCAATGGTGCCTACGCCGTATAGAATCACCGAGATCACACGCGGGCACTCAAAGAAGTATTCATAGGTTTTTCTCAGAGCTACATCAGCTTTGGCCTGACGAATAATGGCTGAGATGGAACGCTCGGAAGAGTCCTGTGCAATAGCGACTACATTTACGCTGGCCGTTGCTAATGCCGAAAATAATTTTGCTGCAACACCGTGATGTTGTTTCATTTGATCACCAACAACGGTGATAGATGTCAGCTCTTCTCGAACATCAACCGGATTCACCTGCTGGTGTTTTATTTCTAACGCAAATTCTTTTTGTAGAGCTCGCTTGGCGCGTTTAACTTCTTTCTGCTGAACACAAAACGAAATGGAGTATTCCGACGATGATTGCGAAATCAGCACAATAGAAATATCTTCGCGTGAAATACATCGAAACACCCGCTCGGCCAAACCGGTTTTACCTTTCAGGTTAACGCCGGAAAGATTGATCATGGAGAGGTTATCTAGCATGGTAATGCCTGCCACGGTATGACCATTGGACAAACTCTGCTCGACAATCAGTGTGCCGGGTTGTTCGGGCGCATAGGTATTTTTTATAACTGTTGGAATTTTATGGCTGGCAATAGGGGCGATGGTTTTTGGATGTAGAACTTTGGCACCAAAATAGGATAACTCCATGGCTTCGTTATAGCTAAGTTGCGGTACAACCTGTGCCTGATTAATGCGAACCGGGTCGGCATTGTAAATACCTTCAACATCACTCCAAATTTGTAGTTCATCGGCTTTGAGTCCTGCTGCATAAATGGCCGCTGACAAGTCGGAACCATTTCGACCAAGCAGCGTCGGGTCGCCATCTTCATTGGATGCGATGAATCCGGGAGCAACAAACCATTGTTGGGGTAACAGAGGAATGGCCTGGATCAGTTTATTGCAACTGTCTTCGATGTAGCTCCCTTCTAAGCTGGAACCTTCAGTTTTGATGTAATCCGCACTGTTTAGCAGACCAATCTCGATGTGGGCATTCTGGGCGTTGAGCGTATGAAAAAATAGCTGACACGATAAACGCTCACCAAAACCAAGCACGCGCGCTTGAGTGCGCTCATTGGCGTCTTTCACCAAATGAATGCCAGTAAGTAGTCGTTGTAGTTCATCGAGCAGGTCATTGATCTTGATCCGGCAAGCACTGAAATCATAATGAGTCAATTGTTCTTGCAGTTCATTGACACGATCATTGTGTTCTTGTTTTACCCTGGCTAATGACGTTTGAAAATCTTCGCCAGATAACGCCAACGACAGTGAGGCTTGTAACAGATTGGTCACTCCTCCTAGCGCTGAAACCACCACGACTCCTCGAGTACCGGTTAGTTGTTGTGTTGTAATCGCACAGCTGGACAGGAATACATCGAAGGATTGCAGTGATGAACCACCGAATTTCAGCACTTTCATGAAATAAAGCTCCATAAGTGATTGGGTTGATTATTTTCCGGATGAAAGCCGGTAAGTCTAGCTGTTGAGCCGACTTCTGCATCTTCAAGATTGCTATGGGAACCGACGAGGGTCAACCATATATTATGCTTCAATGGCATATCGGATTCACATCTGATAATGTGCCGTTAAAGAAAAAACAGGAGTCAAAAAATGAAATTATTCGTGGTATTGATTGCTCTGTGCTCTAGTATGTGGATATCGGCCGAAACCGTGATCCATGCAGGAAAAATGATCGACACGGATGCAGGGCGAGTCTTGGAGCAGGTTTCCATTGTTATCGAGGGCGACCGCATCAAGTCGATCAGCTCGGGATACATCGATGGAGAGACGGTTATTGATTTAAAAGACTCAACCATAATGCCCGGTTTGATGGACATGCACACGCATTTAATGAATGAGATGACGGCTGACTCTTATACTGAAAAGTTTTTTCATGAAGAGTCCTTTTTTGCTATTCGTGCCGTGGTTAATGCCAAGAAGACCTTAATGGCGGGTTTTACTACAGTTCGCGATCTGGGTAGTGATCCTAAAGTGACGCGCGAACTTCGCGACGCGATTAACAATAAAATCATCCCTGGCCCACGTATTTTTAATGCTGGAAAAAGTATAGCCACAACCGGCGGTCATGCTGATCCTACTAACGGTGTCAATCATGAACTGATGCGAGATCCAGGTCCGAAAGAAGGGGTGATCAATGGCGTAGAGGACGCTTATAAAGCGATTCGGCAGCGTTACAAAGAAGGTAGTGATGTCATCAAGTTAACAGTGACTGGCGGTGTATTGAGTTTGGCGAAAAGCGGTGACAATCCGCAGTTCACTAATGATGAACTGGCGGCGATTATGGACGCTGCAAAAGACTATGACTTTGTTGTTGCGGTTCATGCGCATGGTGCTGAAGGTATGAAACGAGCCATTCGCGCCGGTGTTCATTCTGTCGAGCATGGAACTTACATGGATAAAGAAGCTATGCGACTTATGCGTAAACACGGAACCTACTATGTGCCAACAATTACTGCTGGCAAGTGGGTGGCCCAATACGCCGACTCTTATCCTCCAGTGGTGCAGCCCAAAGCGCGAGCTGTAGGGCCGCAAATTCAAAGCACCTTTGCCGAAGCCTATAAAAACAAAGTAAAAATTGCCTTTGGCACTGATGCGGGTGTTTTTCCTCATGGTTTAAATGGTCGCGAGTTCAAATATATGGTGGAAGCGGGTATGCCAGCCATTGAAGCCATTCAGTCGGCGACCATTGAGAGTGCAAAACTGCTGCGCATTGACAATAAACTGGGATCGATAAAAGCTGGGAAGCTTGCTGATATAGTTGCGGTTAAAGGTGATCCGTTAAAAGATATTTCATTAATGGAAAAGGTGACTTTCGTAATGAAGGAAGGGATAGTCTACAAATAATCAATTTAACAAAAAAAACTCCCCAAAAAGGGGAGTTTTTTTTGGTTAATGAATTCACTAAATTTGCGTGAGAATCACATCGGCCGTACTAGCTTCAAACTGCTTGGGTTGCTCAACATTTAAATGAGTTACCACACCATCGTCAACAATCATTGAGTAACGTTGCGAACGCAGACCACCAAAGTCACCCGTTTCCATTTGCAAGCCAATGGCTTTGGTAAAGGCCGCGCCGCCATCGGCTAACATGATAATGTCTTCTGCGTTGTTGGCTTCACCCCAGGCTTTCATTACGAAAGAGTCATTCACAGAAAGGCAGATGATGCTATCGACACCTTTGGCTTTGATTTTATCGGCATTCACTACAAAGCCAGGCAGGTGCGCCTCGGAACAGGTGGGAGTGAAAGCACCGGGAACGGCAAAGAGTACGACCTTTTTACCGGAAAAAAGCTCTTCGGTGGTTGGGTTTGAAGCACCATCAGCCGTTAATAATTGAAAAGAAACGCTGGGAAGTTTATCGCCTACCTTGATCATTTTGATGTCTCCAGAAGTTCAGTTGAGTCTCTATTCTAATCAAGAGAGGGCGAGAAAGACAGTCAATGGTGTATAAATTACCGATGAGTGAAATAGAGTTTAACCCGGAGCTCGTCGAGTGAGCTGCCGGGCTGGGAGAGCAACTGAGATATATCTTTATTGCGAATAGACTACGGCATTGGCTATTAATCGTTCGATGCCTTTGCTGTTAGACTCGCAATCAGCGATATCGGATTTTTTAAACACGTAGATCTTATCCTGGCCGCGTTTTTCACCGAAGTTATCAAATATCAAAGTTACGTGCTCATTACTGTTAAGGGCTCGGAGTGAAGCTCGATAATCGCACACGGTCACTAAAGTTTCCTGAATGAGCTCTGACTTTTTTTTCTGATACTTTTCAACTCGCTGTTTGCGATATTCATCCATTTTTTGTGTGTAGCTTTCCATCGCTTTTTTATTTTCGGCAATGCGCTTTTCCAACTCGGTGCGTTTTTTATCCAGCTCTTTACGTTGCTTTTCTTCAGCGTGGTATTTTTCCCGCTCTACCTGGCGCAACTCGCGTAAATTATCTCTGTACTCTTCTTTGTTTTGACGAAGCTCATCTCGCATCTGAGCTAACTCTTCGCGCAGCTTGGCAGACGTTTCTGAACTATGGCCGTAGAGTTCAGCCATGCCTTCGGTAACCTCGGCTTCCATTTCCATGACAGCTTCAGGGGGGAGGACTGGAGCCACCGCTGGAATGAACTCTTGCACGTAGGAAAGCGCACTGGCTCCCATGGCTTCGCCCCAGGATTCCCAGTCGCCTTCAAAACTTGGAATGGGTAGCGCGCCGCCGGAGTGGATAGTAAACACCATACCTTGTCGAGCGAGATAAGTAGCCTCTACTCGATTCGAGTAGCGGTTACCGTCACTTAACGAGGTTTCGATAATACGTTTCATAATGCGCATATCTTTATCGATTTCTTTTAAATCGCTTGCCTGTGCAACTAAAACGCTGCTTAACAAGGCGGCAAATAGCATGGTTTTAAATGTCATTTAAACTTCCTCCGAAACCTTTACTGAAATTACTAAAGTCCAATGATAAGTCTTATGGTTTATCACCGGGCTGACTGGAAACTTTGAGCACCTGATTTAAGTAGCGGTTGTTTTCAATCTGGTTTTCAACAATGTAATCCACACGTTGATTAAACTTTTGCTGATCCATATCTCGTTGTTGCAACCAGCTGGCCATCAGGGTATTCAGATCCTGGCGCCGTTCCTGACGATTGTGTTGCAATAACGTCGCGAGCATTTGTTGGTTATCACTAACCTGTAGCAACCGCTGTTCTTCAAATCGATTGTCGATATAATTAATTTGTTGCAGAGCCAACTGATCGAACTTTTCATCGACCAATTCGGCGACCTGTGCTTGCGATCCCTTACCGCCAAAACTTACCGAAAAGCCCGTTTCGTTAGATATAAATTCAACTCGAAATAACACCAGTACAAGCGCGAAGGTTGAGCTGGCGAGCGAAAGACCATTCATCCAGTTCCAGCTCATTCGTTTGGGTTTGGCCACGGCAAAGCGCGTTCTGTGCCAGTCAGGAACTGGTTGTTCCTGCCAGTTTTTTTGCATTTGCTGCGTGGTCGCCGCTGCTTGGTAGAGCGTTTGGCAATGGTCGCAGTTATCGATGGCCTGCTCGATCGCTCGCGACAGTGCTGGGGATGTAGTGCTGTCGAGATAATCGAAAAGATGTGTTTCTACTAAAGAATGATCACACGACATTTTGAACCTCCATTTGCCCTCTCAGTTTTTTGAGAGCACTGTATAAACGTGTTTTCGCGGTATTCGAAGAGATGCCAGTCTGGCTGGCAATTTCATCGAAGGTAAAGTGCTGAAAAAATTTCAGCTCTATTACCTGGCGCTGATCTTCAGGGAGCTGCGCCAGATAGCGAATAATCTGTTGATTCGACTGCGATGCCTGTAATTGCTGTGCTGGCGAATCATTGGAAACCGAGTGCTGCGGCTCGTGTTCTTCTGCACCCAGGGTGGGGGTACGATGACGGCTTCTAAGCCAGTCGGTCGACTTATTGCTAGCGATGCGGAATAACCAAGTAATAAATTGACTGTCACCGCGAAAGTTGGGCAGATTTCGGTAGACCGCCAAAAATACTTCCTGCATTAAATCCATGGCGTCGGCAGATGAGCCACACATACGGAGACAGTAGTTGTACACCCGAGACTCATGGCGGCGTACCAGCTTTACCCAGGCTCGCTGTGAGCCTTCCAGCGCTTTGTCGATTAAATGCTGATCGCTGTCGTTAAAAAACATAGTTAATCGTTATTGTTTGGAGTTATCGAGTTAGTCGCTGGGGCGACTCAAATAGTTTGCCCCTGAGAAAATATATTTGTTGAGATAGTCATAATGAGGAAGGCATTGAGGCAGATTCTAGCTCAATGGTGACGGTATCACCCACTTCCAGCCCCAGTTCCTGGTGTGCTGAGCCTTGATAAATAGCGAGCTCCAGCAGCCGATCACTATTAATCAGTGACAGCCGACCATGCGCCGGAGAGTCACAATAAATTTGAGCTTTGGGGAACTCAAAGCGACGACAATGGACTTTCAGGGAGTCCGCATGGGGGATATCGGCGGAACCGATATTGGTAATGGCGTTACCAAAGCGGTCGAAACCTACAATTTGACCAATAATCTGGCTCCCAACCATTTCAGGTTCTGGAAAGGTGAGGGAATGAAACTCATCCAATGCTTCGGCCATATCCAGAATGGGCCGTCCCAGCGCCAGCTGAATAGCGGCCGGGGTAAACAATGCCAATCCATCGAATGAGGTATGTTTTTGCCACCAGTCGGTGGAGTCTTTTAACGCGTAAGGGGTAATTTTTCGGTAATTCTGGCTGGCTAAAGACAGGACGCCATTGTCAGGACCGATTAGCCAGTGTTGATCGCAGCGCAATGCCAGTGCCTTGCGGGGAGAGCCTACTCCCGGATCCACCACCACCAGATGAATACTCTCTGGCGGATAATGGGGCGCGTATCGTTTCAGAGACAGCGCTGCCTGCCAGATGTTTTGTGGCTCTATACTATGGGAGACCTCAATCACCCTATATTGCAGAGGCTGACTTAGCAGTTTTCCCATCATGGCGGCCACATAGCCGTCCTGACTGCCAAAATCGGTGAGCAGGGTTAATACCGGTGTAATGTCCGAAGGTTGGTCCATATGTCCCTCATTTGAATAGCTTTTTTATCCCAGGGGCGAGTGGTATAGTGGTACCAGTTTGAAGCTCTAATCATAAGGTGAAGCGATGAAAACTGCCAGTGAGTGGTTAAGTGAATACGGCGAAAGCCACCAAAACCGCACCAATAAGCTGATCCACTGGTTATGCGTACCCGCGATATTCTGGAGTGTGGCGCTGATGTTATGGTCAATCCCGGTGCCTGAGGCTATGCCGCTGGCGCCCTGGTTGAACTGGACCACCCTGTGTCTGGCTGTCATTATGGTATTTTATGTCATGACATCGGTGGTACTTAGCATTGGTATGCTTCTGTTTTCATTGGTGGTGCTGGCTTTAACCTACTGGGTAGACATGACTTTTGCTGTACCTGCCTGGCAAGTTGGCCTGGCAATATTTGTGGTTGCCTGGATATTGCAATTTGTCGGCCACAAAATAGAAGGCAAGAAGCCTTCATTTTTTAAAGATATCTTCTTTTTATTAATTGGACCGGCCTGGGTGATTGCGTTTATATACCGAAAACTAGGTATTAAGTTCGCCTGAGCTAAACAATGAATTAACAATAACAAGAAAAGACACGTATGACTGTTGAGCAATCTTCTGCGCTGATCACCAGCGATGGTGTAGTCGTTGGTATTCTGGCCCTGAGTCTGGGGTTCGTTTTTTATACTTCTCATAGCGAGCACCGCCTATGGCGAGCGGTTTATAAGTACGTTCCGGCTTTGCTACTGTGTTATTTAATCCCTTCTATTTTTAATACCTTAGGCATTATTTCTGGCGATGACTCCAATATTTATTATGTGGTGTCACGTTTTCTGTTGCCCGCCAGTCTGGTGTTACTCACTCTGAGTATCGACTTACAGAAAATTCGCAAATTAGGCCCTAAAGCCATCATTATGTTTTTAACCGGAACGGTGGGCATTGTGATAGGCGGGCCGATTGCTATATTACTGGTGTCTTTGGTGAGTCCCGAAACCGTTGGTGGAGCCCATCCCAATGAAATCTGGCGCGGATTGACCACAATTGCCGGGAGCTGGATTGGAGGTGGTGCCAACCAAACCGCCATGTATGAAATTTGGGAAGTATCAGACGATATTTTTCCGGCGATGATTGCGGTCGATATTATTGTCGCCAATATCTGGATGGCAGTGCTATTGATTATGGCGGGTAAAGCCAAAGAGCTGGATGAAAAGCGTGGCGCAGATGCTTCGGCAATTGAAGAAGTCCGGCTACAAGTGGAGCATTTTCAACGAGAACATGCGCGAATGCCTATGCTCAACGATTTTATGCTGATGCTGGCGGTTGGTCTTGGGGCGACCGGCTTTGCGCACCTGCTGGCTGATGCCATTGCCCCTTATATTTCGGCAAATTTCCCTGAGTTAGACAAGTTTAGCCTCACCAGTCATTTTTTCTGGTTGATTGTGGTTGCCACAACCGTGGGTATAGGGCTTTCTTTTACTAAGGTTAAACAGCTGGAAGCGGCGGGTGCCTCAAAAGTGGGGTCGATATTTATTTATATTCTGGTGGCATCCATCGGTATGAAAATGGATATCACGGGGATTGTTAAGTACCCAGGTATTTTTATTGTTGGCCTTATCTGGATTGGGATTCATGCCGTATTATTACTTACCGTTGCCAAAGTTATTAAAGCACCTACCTTCTTTATTGCCGTAGGCAGTCAGGCCAACGTGGGGGGCGCCGCATCTGCACCGGTAGTTGCTTCGGCGTTCCATCCGTCGCTGGCGCCCGTAGGTGTGCTTTTGGCGGTGTTTGGATATGCGCTGGGTACTTATGCAGCCTGGTTGTGTGGCGTTTTAATGAAGCTTGCTGCTCCGGTAGGTTAAATTTCTGTCAAAAAATTTGCGTCCAGGGGCAAACTGCCGCTAGGATGCGACCCTGCTCATAGTTTTACGCTGTTGATACAGCTGTACTATGCTAAAAGTTTAAGCGGAGCCATAATCCGCGGTGGTATTGATAAATGAGCCGATTGGCAAAACCAGTCGATTAACAGAGGATTTCGAAGGATGCTGAAATTGAGATTCAGGGATAATTCCAGACCCGATATGTGGTTAGTGGATCCTCTGATTTCCATTGGCAGTGATGCCTCCTGTAATATTGTGATTGCTTCGGATCGGGTCGCTCCCTTTCACGCTGAAATTCGAGTGACCGATGACAAGATTGAGTATATTCACAAATCCGATGTTAAAAGCTCATTTGTTAATGGCGCATTAATAGCCGCAGAAACTCAGCTAAAAGCTTGGGATGTGATCGCGCTGGGGGATGTTGAACTCGAAGTTGTCGATCCGGTTTTAAATCGCAGCCCACGTAAAACTCAGGCGGCCCAACAAACCCAAGTACGCGAAGCTTTAAGCGACTGGCTACTGCAAGCCACGACAGCACCTTTTTCTGGGCAGCTTTTTCCGGTTAATAAGCCGCTCGTTATTGGGCGCGATGTCCAGTGCGATATTCATGTGCCACTGCCTCATGTATCGCGCCGTCATGCGCAGGTGTATTTGGATAAAGAGAAATTAAAAATTAAAGATATGGGGTCTGCTAATGGCACCTATGTTAATGGCGAAAAGAAAAGCGATGTGGCGCTGGAAAATGGCGATGAAGTGCGACTGGATGAATTTGGCTTTAAAGTGATTTATACCGGTGATGAAAGCGATCAAAAGCAGCAGGAGTTTAAAACCACCATTCGTGAAACTCATGTGGCACGTCAACAGCAAAAAACCAAAACCACTTCTAAATACCCTACACCACCCGGTGGCGTAGATACCATCAGCGATCACCTGGAAGTACATCGAGCGTTTTTCCACGGGCGTTCAAAATCCATTCGTGGAAAAGTTTACGAAGTTTCTTCGAAAGGCTCTCCTATTGGTCGAATGCTGGGGCATCATTTATCTCGCGAAGAAAACAGCGTTTCGGCTCGTCATGTGGAAGTTTACAAAAAAGGACGGTTTTGGAGCATAGTCAATAAAGGCGCAGCCAACGGCTTATTGGTGAATGGCCGTATGACCACTCGTACAACCCTAATTGATGGTGACGAAGTGACGATTGGTGGAATGGATCTGATTTTTCAATGTGAAGGCAACGCTCCGCGAACTATTTTATTTGAGGACGACGAGTCTGGCTTTGATTTAGGCCGGGTAGCAATCGCAATCGCGTTAGCGGGCGCATTGGTTGTCGCGGCTGTGGCCTTTGTCCTAGGTTAAATAAACACCCAAAAACTGATACTTCTTTAAGCAAGCGCTATTTCTACTCGGTTCCGACCATTTTGTTTTGCCTGATAGAGTGCAGTATCGGCTCTGGAAAGTAAGCGTTCGACAGACTCTTTATGGTTAAAAAACGCCACACCAAAACTGGCCGTTTTTTGGTTTACCGTATCAAACGCGTAATTTTCTATGCAGGTGCGAAGGTTGTTAGCTAATACCTCGGCTCCGGTCTGATCCGTTTCCGGACAAATAATAATAAACTCTTCACCACCCCAGCGGCCAACAATATCGGCTTGGCGCACGCTTTGACGAATAATTTCTGCGAATTCAACTAACACTTTATCGCCAATTTGATGGCCAAAACTGTCATTAACTTCTTTAAAATAATCGATGTCGAGTAAGATAATGCTAAGCGCTTGTTGATAACGGCTTGCTCTGGCTATTTCATTGGATAAGGATTCGTTTAGTTTTAGGCGATTGTAGATGCCGGTTAGAGGGTCGGTGATTGCGAGTCGTTCTTTTTCCTGACGTATTCGAATTTCATTCTCAAAATTTTCCTGAAGCTTTGCTCTTAAGTTAGCGATCTCTGTTATATCAGTTGAAAAGCCAATAACTTTATCGACCTCGCCAGACTCATCTTTCATTGGGATTTTAGTCGACCAATAGTGACGAATGGTGCCATCATCCATTTTGTATTTTTCTTCCATGCTTTTAGGTTCTCCGCTTTCGCAGACCTCTTTGTCGGCCTGAAGAAACAGAGAGGATGTTTCTGGAGATAAAAACTCTTCACCCGTTCTTCCGATTATTTTCTTTAAAGGCTGTTGAAGAAGGCGCACCGCTTTGGGATTTGCGTATAGAAACCGATAGTCTTTATCTTTGAGGTAAATATATGCGTCAATATTATCTAATATACAGTCAAGTAGTTCCTGCTTTTTTCGTAGCTCCAATTCCATATTTTTTCTATCGGTAATATCTGTAGAAACACCGAACATGCCAATTATTTTACCATTGTCAAACAGTGGGCTTTTAACCGTCATGTAGTAACGAGCTTCTCCAGTAGAGGCTATTATATTTCGCTCTTCGTTTTGAATAGTAACTCCTTCTTTCATAACTCTTTGATCATTCTTGCGTATATCATCGGAAACGTCGAGAGAGAAAAAGTATGAGTCATCCTTGCCAAGGATTTTATTATGAGGAAGTTGAAAAAGCTCACAGACCAAAGCGTTGACGTAGGTATACCGTCCTTTGGTGTCTTTCATAAATACATAGGTGCCAATATGATCGAGAGTCGTTTGCAAACTCTGAACACGCTGTTTCATCCTTAGCAGCTCTTTTTGCAATTGAGCTACGTGTTCAGACTGATTAATCATAAAACAGCATCACTTTATAAGTCGAGGTTATACCTACAAGAGGAGAACGATTGCACTTAGTGTTTTATTGTTTGGAGTGATAGTTATTTTATGAGTATAGATCAAAATATCGAATGAGGAGTGAAAATCACTCAGCCGCGTACGCAGGACAGAGTACATCACTCCCGAAATAAAACAATCAGTAAAAGCTGACTAGAGTATGGATTATGTGTTTACTTTTGCTTATCTTGAGTTTTGGTTTCAAAGTCGCTGGCATGATGTCGCTCATGAAGTTGCTCTTCGGGCTCACCCCAGGTTCGATTAACCATTAAACCGCGTTTTACTGCGGGACGACTGCCGATCGCATCGGCCCATCGATTCAGATTCTTATAGCTTGCTGCATCAAGAAACTCGGCTGCCTCGTAAAGTTTGTTGTGTACCAGTTGACCGTACCAAGGCCATATAGCCATATCGGCAATGGTATAGTCTTCGCCACACATATAGGTGTTGTTGGCCAGATGTTTGTCGAGTACATCCAGTTGGCGCTTTACTTCCATGGTAAATCGATTGATGGGGTATTCGTATTTTTCTGGTGCGTAATTATAAAAGTGACCAAAACCACCGCCTAAGAAGGGGCCGCTACCCATTTGCCAGAACAGCCAGCTAAAACATTGCGTACGTTCTTTGTGTGAGTGGGGAATATACTTATCAAATTTTTCTGCCAGGTAGAGCAATATAGCACCCGACTCAAACACGGGAATTGGCGTATCACCGCTTCTATCCACCAACGCTGGAATTTTTGAGTTAGGATTAATTTCCACAAAGCCACTGCTAAACTGTTCGCCTTCCAGAATTTTAATTAAATGCGCATCGTATTCCGCTTCGTTTACACCTGCGGCAAGCAGCTCTTCAAGCATTATGGTGACTTTTACGCCATTGGGTGTGGCCAAGGAGTAGAGCTGTAGTGGATGCTCTCCCACGGGAAGCTCTTGTTCATGTGTCGCTCCGGCAATTGGGCGATTAATACTGGCAAACTTACCGCCGCTTTCTTGATCCCATTCCCAGACTTTGGGGGGCTGATAATCAGGCATTGCTTATTCCTGTCTTTTTAATGTGTGTAGGTTATTATTGTTGAGATGATTTGATGAATTTCAAGGTCTATCTCTATTAAGTCGTTTACGGTTAAACGAGAGACTGAAATGGATAGCAATATTTTTAAAACCTCGACATTTATTATGGTTTTGCCAGCTCATTCCTAACCAAGTATATTGGAACTAAGGCAAACCTGTTCGAGAAAATTGCCGGCGGTGAGTTTAGCGATAAGTTTGCTCGCACCGCAGTAGCGGATATGAACGGCGGTACCATTTCTGAGGCTACCGGCGGTAAGTTTGCCAATGGTGCTATGACGGCTGCAATTCAGTGGGCGTTGAATTCGGAAAGTAAAAAGTGGATAAAGTCAAAACGCGTTAATAAAGTAATGTTTAGTGTATTAGAGGAACATTTTCATGGTTCTAATCGTATTACAGACGCTGATTATGAGTCGTTTAGTACTGCTGGCCATGGTAATAACGACCAAGTCGCTTTAGGCGATGCATATACTGGCTTAAAAATGGATGAGGTACAATACTTGGATTATATTTCCAAGTTAGGATATGTAAAAGGAAAAAATATTGAGCTTTTTCATTGTTATGTCGGTGCTGAGGGGGGATTTGCTCAAAAGCTTTCTGCAATAAATGGAGGAGGTATCGTTAAAGCGGTAGACGGTCTTTGGGCTGTCGATTCGTATGGAAACCAAAAAACTATCGACGGTGGTAAGTGGGTTTATTACCAAAATGGAGAGCGTTTGAAGTGAGAACTAAATACTTGAAAATAATTTTGGTTTGGATTTTTTTTACGCTATGCATTCAAGCTTACGCTTGTGAATCTAAAATTAAATGTAATGAATTCTATTTTGACAGCTCCAAGCATTATTCAATCGAGCAAATAACCGATTATGTAAAGGTGGCTCTATCTTGTAATTATCATAAAGACTCACAATTGATTTTTGATAAAGGGATAGAGCTAATTGAAGGTGAAAATATAAATAAACTAGTAAGCGAAAAGGAATTCTATGGCGCTAATAGGGGGTATTATGAATTTCTTATATTGTATTCAGTTAATAATTATTTGGGAAATGAAGATGCTTTGAGAGCTTTAAAGCATTATGCTGAGTTTAACCGTGTTGCTGCTCGTATATTAGGATTACATTTGATTATTCATAAAAACAGTTTGACTGGTGAAAGGTATTTAAACCTTGCTGCTGATCAAGGTGATTTACTAGCAATAAGTTATATATTAGAGAATAAAATATTAGCTGAAAATCTTACTGATTGCTCATTTGTTTCTTATTATCTGCAGTATAAGGGAAAGTTTGATGCAAGTCCTTATTTAAGTGATAAGTATAGAAGTATTGTTAGTAATAGCGAATCGAACAAAATAAATTGTGTTGTTGAAGAAAATCAGCCTCGATAAACGAAGCTGTCTTTCAAAAAAAGTTGGGCATTCACAACTTGTTAAAGACTTTAAATAAACTTGCGCTACAGAATCTTGTCAAAAGATGAATAAATGGACACCCATAATCTATTATTACGAAGCTGCAAGGTGGTAAATTTGGGCATGGTTTTGCCAGTTCATTCCTTACCAAGTATATTGGTGCAAAGTCTGGACTGCGTGAATGGGGTGGTGAGGGCTTTTCGGATAAATTTGCTCGTACCGCAGTAGCGGCTATGATCGGTGGTACCATTTCTGAGGTTACCGGCGGTAAGTTTGCCAATGGCGCCATGACGGCTGCAATTCAGTGGGCGATGAATGCGGA
>JBFHVL010000021.1:0-23611 GCA_041589565.1 Kangiellaceae bacterium
CTACTTATTTCAGTGCTTCCCTAACGATTTAGCTGGGGTGGGGAAATGATTTAGTTGAAATAGGTTCAGATTATATTCATCTAGATAGCATTAAACTCGGTTCAGATATTTACTTAAACAATGGAGTTACAACAATGAAAAAAAGTTGCTTGGCGTTGAGTATAGCTGTGGCTATGGGACTAACCTCTTTAGCTCAGGCTGGAGAAGTGAACTACGACTATCTGGATGTCTCAATGACGGATATCCAGCTGGTAAGCGATGGACCTGAGTACGATGGATATTCGGTAGACTTCTCCTATGGGCTGGGAAAGCACTTCTCAATTTTACTTGGCTTTGAAAATGTTCAAGCAGAAGTAGGCAATTGGGACAATCGTATTAAATCACGTAGTTTTGGATTCGGATTTCATAATTCACTAACCAACAATATTGATTTTGTGGCTGAATATACCAAGCAAAAAATTAGAGATACTGAAACCGAAGTTGTCGGAAATATTGCTACTCAATGGCGTTACAACGATCGAGGCGATACGACGAAAATAGGCTTGCGCGGAGTCGCTTTTGATAAACTGGAATGGGACGCCTTGGCCGTAAGAAAAACAGTAAAAGGTGATGGTTTGGATTTCGATGAGTCGGGTGTTGAGCTGGGTGTACGTTATCGACTATTACCTCAGTTTAGTGTGGGATTTAGCGTGGCCTCTATCGACGATTTCGAACAAACTGGAGTCAATTTCCGATATGATTTTTAAGGTGCTGTTGAAGCGTAAATAAAAAGGTCGCCGGTTGGCGACCTTTTATTTTTTATCATTTTATCGTTATTAAAAATTAACGGTAGTGGTTTCATTTGCCACAACGGTAGCGGTTGCTTCACCTATAAACTCAATGTCATCGTCAGTGTCGGAAATGTCGCTATCGGCCTGACAAGTCAAGCCAAGGCGGTAATTACCCGGTAATACATAACCCAGTGCATATACCAGATTGTTGTTTTGATCTGTTGACACCATAGCGCTCGTTTGCGGGGGATTATCGCTGCCTTCATCGTCCATAGGGGTAGCTGAATCATCGAATAAATAAACCGCTGTAGATTCACCGCAAGTCGCTCCAGCAATCAGGTTGCTGTCAACGGTTCCTACGATGTGACCTACTTGTGTATTGTCGACCACACGAATTACTGGACGGAGGAAGTAATCAGCACCAGCGTTAGAGGGGAGGTGTATCGATTTACGCAAGTCAAAGTCCACGGTAAAGTCAACGCTGCCATTCGCTGGAGCAGTGAACCCCTGATTCCATTTTAGACCTGTTTGCTCACCAGAGGGTACGTATAAGGAGTGCATCGAACCATCTTCAAATTCGATGTAGGAGTCCAGTGTTTGTTGGGCGGCATTAACTTTTAAACGCATCCAGTTGTAATTGCCTGGTTCAATAATGACATCTTCAAACAGCTGTGCCGCATCGGTTCCCTGAAAGTCGAGAAGATCAATTTGTCGTGGTGATTGAAAATCAATTGAAAAACTTGAACCTTGCTGAGGCTTGAGTTCAATGCCCGAAAATTCAACGACCACTGAAGTGGCAGAATCAATGGGTGCATCTTTAACTGCTAGTGAAAAGCGAGACGTGTCATTACTGGATGAGTCACAACCGGAGGCTAAAAGCAGGCTCAAAGCACCAACAATGCACGTTCCTGTCAACTTTAGATTTCGTACTTTATTACTCATGTTCATTGTTTTTGCTCCCTTACTACTGAAATTTATAATGTGTTTATTATCACTATTATCTCGGAATCCAGCTGAAAATACTGCGAATATTTTCACGATTTCCTAGAAGCCTTGCTTATGAAGTACAGTTTTTTTATTACTTAATTTTTAAAAACACCGGATTAAAGTGTTAACTCGAAATGATTTGCTGATAAATTTTTTGATAATTTTCGAACCGTTGCTGTGATATCTTATGTTCGTTGGAGGCCTGTGCCAGGGCGCAGCCCTTTTCATTTAGATGGCGGCAGTTACGAAATTTACAGCCTCCAGCAAAGGGTTTGAGATCGATAAAGCCATCTATCAGCTGCTCTGGTTCAATATGTGAAAGTCCAAACTCGCGCACACCGGGTGAGTCGATGATCCATCCGTCTTCCGGAAGAAAATATAAACGTGAGGCTGTTGTCGTGTGGGTGCCTAATCGAGAGTTTTCTGAGACGGCTCCGGTTAAGGCTTCCACATCGGGTAACAGTTGATTGATCAAGGACGATTTGCCCACCCCGGATTGACCTACCAGAATATTATCTTTGCCTTTCATTTCGGTCAGCAATTGCTCAAGACCAATGGCTTGAGTGCAGTTTGCAGTAAAACACTGGTAGCCAATGTTTTTATAAATTGTCAGTTGTTGTTCAAAATATTTCTGCTGTTGTTGGTCGAGCAAGTCGGTTTTGTTTAACAGAATATGCGCGGGAATATTGGCCAGTTCGCAGGCCACCAGATATCGATCAAGAATCAAAGATGAGTAATCGGGAAGTGGTGCGACAACAATAAAAATTTGTTCGACATTCGCAACAATGGTTTTGACGCCTGCGTGCGCAGTAGGCCGCGTTAATTCTGACTGTCGGGGTTCTATTGCTTCTACCACGCCGTGACCTTGATCATCGAGCCGAAAGACAACACGATCACCGCTAACACAACTTCCAAGGTTCTGTCGCAAATAAAGTCGGTGAACCTGTCGCTGTTCATTGGCAACATCAACCTGTTCACCATAACGGCTGATGACAATACCCGACTGAATATCACCTAGAGAGTCGTCATCAATCGCCGTAGTCGTTGCTGCCAGCTTTTTTTCATTACGACTGGCGACGCGTCGTTTTTGGCGCAGCGAGAGTTTTTGTCGTTTGGCCACTAACGAAAGTATTCCATTATTCGGCTTCGGCTAATTTAGGCCCGAAGTTGCCAACCGACAAAAGCGCATCCACTTTAGCGGCACAGATAAAGTCATTAATGGTGAGACGGTTGCCTGAATCGTGCGTGGTAAATTTAACCAGACAGCGGCCGTAGTTGACTTCCATATCGGGGTGATGCGCTTCTTTGTTAGCAATCCAGGCGATAGCGTTAACAAAGTTCATAGTGTGGTAATAGTTTTTGAACAGAAATTCGCGCTGAATAACGGTTCCTTCGTCATTAATTTGCCAATCAGAGACTTCAGGAGCCAGTTGTTCGATGTGCTCCAGAGACAGCGGTGCTTTTCCTTCATCGTCGTATTTGCATTGACGGTTGATAAGATCGCTCATTGTGTTATTGCCTCATTGAGTTATGCTGTTGCTATAAGGATACCGGTTTCAAAGTTATTAAGCTCTTGAAAAACTGGTATTTGTTGTCCATTTTGGTGATCATAACGGATATCTGAATTAAAACAACAGCGGTGTAACTATGGTAAATGACGATAATTTGATCTGGATTGATTTAGAAATGACCGGACTGGACCCGGAGCAGGATCGTATTATAGAGATAGCGACCATAGTGACTGATAAAGAGCTAAACCTGTTGGCAGAAGGGCCTATGTTGGCAATTCATCAGCCTGACAGTGTTATGGACGCAATGGATGAGTGGAATACGCGCCACCATGGACAGTCTGGATTGACGCAACGTGTAAAAGATAGCGCCACCAATGAGCAAGATGCTCAAGCCCAAACCATTGCGTTTCTGGAGCAATGGGTAAGTAAAGGTAAGTCGCCAATGTGCGGCAATTCCGTTTGTCAGGATCGACGGTTTTTAGTGCGCTATATGCCCGAATTAGAAGCGTTTTTTCATTATCGGCATATCGATGTCAGTACGGTTAAAGAACTTACTCGTCGCTGGCAACCCGATATTTTGCAGGACTTTACAAAAAAGGGCGCTCATCTGGCGTTAGATGATATTCGAGAGTCGATTGAGGAATTACGTTTTTACCGCGAACGCGTTTTTAAAATTTGAGAAAATAAGAAAGAGAAGGGCGGGCTAAACTCGCCACCAGGAGGAAAGGGTTATGGGCGATCCCAATGGACTTTATACGGCCGATCAGGTCAAACAGCTGGAACAGTTATACGCCCGTTTTCATGATGGCTCTACTTATTCTTTAATGGAGCGAGCTGGGGCTGCCGTTTACACCGAGATGAGAGAACATTGGCCTGATTTGCGGAGCATTCTGGTTGTATGTGGTAAGGGCAATAACGGTGGTGATGGCTTTGTGGTTGCGCGACTTGCAGCCATGGCAGGGCTGGACGTGACGGTGGCTTTATTGCCCGGAGCTGATGCTCCCACAGGTGATGCTGAACGTGCGTTTTTACGCTTAAAAACCAGTTCGGCACGAGTGACTCAGTGGCAATCGGGCTTAATGGAGCAGCATGAACTCATCGTCGATGCCATTCTGGGTACTGGCCTACAGGGTGATGTACGTGATCTTCAAGCAGCCATCATTCGAGACATTAACCGGGCGCACAAACCAGTAATCGCAGTGGATATTCCCAGTGGTCTAATGGCCGATTCTGGCAATATTGGTGGATGTGCTATTCACGCTGATGTGACGGTGACCTTTATTGGCATGAAGCGAGGATTGACTACCGGACTGGCAGCCGATTATTGCGGCAAGTTGTTGGTTAATGATCTGAAATGCGGGCAGGGTGTGTTTGCGCTGGTGCGGCCAAAGGCCTTTTTGTATCGGTATCAGGACGGAGTGCGCTTTTTAAAACCGCGTCGGCAAACCAGTCACAAAGGATTTAATGGACATACGCTGGTCATTGGCGGAGCTCCCGGTTTTTCCGGCGCTGCGCGGATGTGTGCTGAAGCGGCAGCGAGAGTCGGTTCGGGATTGGTGTCGTTGTTAACCCACGCTCAACATGCCGACGTTATTGGATTGAACTGCCCTGAAATTATGTGCCATTCAGCAGCGGAAAGCGCTTCAAAAGAAGGATTAAAGTCGCTGCTCGATTCAGCCAATGTGATTGCTATTGGTCCTGGACTAGGTCGCTTTAAATGGGGCAAAAATCTTGTTGCGATGCTGGAAGATTATGTGAAGGCGTCTGCCGAGAAGCGACCGGGTTTGGTCACTGTCTGGGATGCCGATGCGTTAAACCTGTTGGCTGAGCGACCAAACTCGATGAGTCATCGGATTATCACGCCGCATCCCGGAGAGGCGGCCCGATTGCTGGGGGCCTCAGTAACACAGGTGCAGCAGGATCGCTTCGCTGCGATTGCGCAGCTGGAACAAAAATACGGTGGAACTTGTTTACTCAAAGGCCCCGGTACTCTTATCGCTGAAGGAAATAAAATCAATGTGGTGCGTGCCGGCAATCCGGGAATGGCCAGTGGCGGAATGGGTGATGTATTAACCGGAATTATCGCGGGACTGGTCGCGCAGGGGATCCCTCCTTTTGAAGCCGCCCGACTGGGGGCTGCCATTCATGGCGAAGCTGCCGAGTTGGCGGTTACCGCAACGGGGACTCGGCTCGAACGGGGCTTGTTAGCCACCGATCTTTTCCCGTATATTCGCCAGCTGGTAAACCCTTAAATTAATTGATTATGTCCCAATCGACAACGACACACATTCATCTGGCTGATCCCGAAGCTACCGAAGCATTAGGGGCGCAAGTCGCCGGCTGGTGTAACGGCAGTGGCGTGGTATTTCTCCATGGCGATCTGGGCGCTGGTAAAACCACATTGGTACGAGGCCTGTTACGCTCGCTTGGGTTTAATGGCAGTACCAAAAGCCCAACCTATACTTTAGTTGAGCCTTACCAGTTTGATGACTTTCGAGTCTATCACTTCGATCTATATCGACTGGGCGATCCCGAAGAACTGGAGTTTATCGGTATTGACGATTATGTCTCGGAGCCGGGGGCGCTGTTGCTATTTGAATGGCCTGAACGCGGCGAAGGTTGGTTGCCAGAACCACACATAACCATCAATTTGAGTTATGATAATGAGCATCGGCGGGCGGAAGTGATTTTTCACCAACGGACAGCCGACCAAAAATAGTGTATCTAGTGGAATTGTTCGCACTTTCGCAGGTCGAAACAGGCATCGCCTTTTTAAGATTCAATAACAATTAGCAGTCGATTATGGGAAATCAGTTCATCAGAGTTTTGTTATTCGCCGTTATCTTTTCTGGCGTGGCCCACGCGGCAAAAATAAAAGGGATGCGGTTTTGGCAATCTCCCGACTCCACCCGGGTGGTGCTCGATTTGTCGGATCCGGTGGAGCATAAAATTTTTACTCTTTCTAATCCAGAGCGCATGGTCATCGATCTTTCGAAGTCTGAGCTCAATTTTGATCCTGCTGATCTGGAAATTAAATCGAATCTGGTGAGTAAAGTTCGCACCAGCGAGCAAGACGGTTCGGTGCGAGTTGTCCTTGATTTAAAAAAACTCAGCGCCTACAAGTCGTTCACATTACCGCCTTATCAGAGTTACGGTCATCGGCTGGTAGTTGATTTAGTCGATGAAACTCAACAGGAAGAACCTCCAAAGCCAAAAATAGATACGCGCACGGGTAAGCGCGATATTGTGGTGGCCATTGATGCTGGTCATGGTGGCGAAGATCCTGGCGCGGTTGGCTCGCGAGGTACGCGAGAAAAAGACATTGCGCTAAAAGTCGCCAAACAATTGGCAGAAATGATTAATGATGAACCGGGCATGAAAGCGGTGATGGTGCGTCAAGGTGACTACTACATTGACTTGCGTAAACGACCCGAAATCGCGCGACAGCATCAGGCTGATATTTTTGTTTCATTCCATGCCGATGGTTTTCACGATAAGCGTGCCAAAGGTGCATCGGTTTGGGTTGTTTCGCCAAAAGGTGCACAGTCTGAAATGGGTCGTTGGCTGGAGCAACGTGAGAACGAATCCAATATGCTCGGTGGTGTTGAAGCGCTCAACGACAAAGACCCTTTGTTGGCACAGGTGCTGCTTGACTTATCAACCACCTATTCCGTTGGCGCCAGTTTAGATGCTGCCGATTACGTGCGAAAACACATGGCTGCCAATGTTCCAAAAATGCATCAGAATTATGTTCAACGAGCGGCCTTTGTGGTTTTGAAGATGCCCGATATCCCCGGTATGTTGGTAGAAATGGGTTTTATCACTAATCCTACCGAGGAAAAATTACTTAACACCTATGCTTACCGGCGAAAACTCGCCACTGCGGTATTTCATGGGTTAAAAGATTACTTTAAGCAAAATCCTCCCGATGGCACTATGTATGCCATGCGTAACCCTAGTCATTACACCATTAAAGGGGGCGATACCTTATCGGGAATCGCATCGCGTTTTAATGTTTCATTGGCGCAATTACGAAAAGCGAATAACTTGACCGATGATCGTATTCGAGTAGGTCAGCAACTTCGCATTCCGAATTAATTAAAAAACCGTTTATTTTCATGCGACGTATTCAACAGCTCGACAACCAACTGGCCAATCAAATTGCGGCCGGAGAAGTGGTCGAGAGGCCTGCGTCTGTGGTCAAGGAACTGATTGAAAACAGCATTGATGCTGACGCCTCGCGAATAGAAATTGATATTGAGCGTGGTGGTGCGCGTTTGATCCGAATTATTGATGATGGTCTGGGTATTGATAAAGATGATCTGCCATTAGCATTGAGTCGTCACGCCACCAGTAAAATTTCCAATTTCGATGACTTGTGTGCAGTAAAAAGTTTAGGTTTTCGTGGTGAAGCCTTGGCGAGTATTGCATCGGTTTCCAAATTATTACTACGCAGTCGCGAACGCGGAGACGAGCAAGGTTGGCAAGCGGAAGCTGAAGGTCGTGATATGAGTGTGCAGGTGTTGCCTGCATCATCACCCGAAGGTACCTGTATTGAAGTGCGAGACCTGTTTTTTAACACACCCGCACGACGAAAATTTTTACGAACTGAAAAAACCGAGTTCACCCATATTGAAGACGTGGTGCGTCGCGAAGCTCTTGCGACTCCATCAGTTGCTTTTGTATTAAAACACAATGGAAAGACGGTAAAGCGATATCCAGCGACTCAAGTCGAGCGCATGGACGAAAAACTAAAAGTAGCCTGCGGCAAGACGTTTTTTGAATCGTCATTGAAATTTAATGGAACATTGGATCAGCTAAAAATTTCCGGTTGGTTGGGTGCTCCGAGTTACCATCGCAGTGAGTCCGACTGCCAATTTATTTTTGTTAATGGTCGACCGGTTAAGGACCGTTTACTGAGTCATGCTATTCGACAAAGCTATGCAGGTCTAATTCCGCAAGGTCGTTTTGCTTCCTATGTGGTTTATATCGAATGCCCGGCCGATGAAGTTGATGTGAATGTGCATCCTACCAAACACGAAGTGCGGTTTCGTAATCCTCGGCAAATTCATGACTTTTTAGTGAAGCTCATTGAGCAATGTTTAACACAGGGAGCAATGGCTGTTGAGTCGAAAAACGGTCACGATGCTCCTGATTTGAGTTTTAATTACTCAGACAAAAGTGCTGATGACGAAGTGGCTCCCTGGTCTGGGCAATCAATCGGTAGAAAAGCTTCTGACAGAGGGCGATTAAGCAAAGGGCAGATTGCTGAACAACAATACGTGTACCAAGCGCTTGCTCAACCATTGACGGAACACGCTCAAGCCTCAGCAAAAACCGATACCCAGACCAAAGCTATGTGGAAAGGTCGTTACTGGCTCAAGCCCGAAGCCGATACTCTCTGGATTGTTGATTGTTGGCAATGGTGCTTAAGCGAGCTGGACAACAACTGGACTTTACCGGTTATGCACAATAAACCGCTGCTGTTGCCACAAATGGTTACCGTTGCCGAGCCTCAGGCGTTTGAAGAAGCTGACGTTTTTGATAGCTTTCAAGCGCTTGGAATTGATCTCACACCGGCGGGACCCAAAAGTTTGATGTTACGAAAACTGCCCAGCCTCGACTTACCATTAAATCACGAGCATTGGCTGCAGGCCTTAAAGCAATTATTGGGACAGCCGTTAAAAGTTCGTGAACCAAGGGCAATTAAGAATCAGCTACTGACGTTGCTGGCGGGGTTGTCTTCCCACAGCCCGGAGCAGCAGTCGTCATTGTTTGACTGGGCCGTTCGCCAGTCGCATTCGCAACCTTGGCAATCCTTCGCCTGTGCCTTTAATGAAACCGAACTGTTGCAATTCATTGAGCGTTCAACACATGTCTTCGCCGACCCCGTCCACTCATAAGCATCGGCCAATTATTTGCCTGATGGGGCCCACCGCGTCAGGTAAAACCGATCTCGCTATCGAGTTGTGTCAGCGACTCGATGGTGAAGTGATCAGTGTGGATTCGGCACTGATTTATCGAGAAATGGATATTGGTACAGCAAAGCCAACTGCAGAAGAACGAGCCGCGGCGCCTCACCATCTGATCGATATTTGCGATCCCAGCGAGTCTTATTCTGCGGCTGAATTTTGTCGTGATGCACGTACTTTGATTGAGGATTGTTTTGAGCGCAATAAGTGGCCTGTTTTGGCCGGCGGCACCATGTTGTATTTTAAATCGTTATTACAGGGACTGGCTGAATTACCGGCAACTGATCCACAAGTCCGCGAACAGGTGAATCAGCGGCTACAGCAGCAAGGACCGGAAAGTCTGCATGCCTGGCTCAACGAGTTTGATCCTGAGACTTCAGCAAGGCTGCACCCAGCCGATTCGCAGCGCCTATCGCGAGCCATTGAAGTCTATCTTGTCAGTGGAAAGCCACTCTCGCAGTGGCATCATGAGCAGCGCCTCACGCCTTTGCCTTATCCGGTGTTGCAACTGGCAATTGCGCCCCAGGATCGCGCGGTGTTACATCAGCGCATTGAGCAGCGTTTTGATAATATGCTGTCCAGCGGCTTTGAAGAAGAAGTCAGACGCTTATTTGAGCGAGGTGATTTGGAGCTGGATATGCCATCGATGCGCAGTGTGGGGTATCGACAAATGTGGTTATATCTAAATGGGCAATACACTCTGGACGAAGCCCGTTACCGTGGTATAGTCGCGACTCGCCAATTGGCTAAGCGGCAACTGACCTGGTTACGCAGTTGGCCAGAACTTGAATGGCTTGATACTTTCGATGAGCAAAAGTGCGATAAAGTATTGAAAAAGCTGGAAGAGATCTCCATATAGCAGTTTCCCAGTGGCGTGCTACACTAATAACGGTAAAGATCCGAACTCGTTGATAGGGTAGCGGAAACGGTTTTTGGGCCAATTTTAAAGGTTCCGGGAGCAATCCCAAGTCTGCAAGATCCCTTTGTCGAGGTCGTTTGACCTTAGGGGAATTTTAACAACAATTAGAACGATTAAAGGAGAATCACCATGCCAAAAGGGCAGTCATTACAAGACCCTTTTTTAAATGCCTTACGCCGCGAGCGTGTTCCAGTAGCCATTTATCTGGTAAACGGCATTAAATTACAGGGGCAGGTAGAGTCATTCGATCAATTTGTGGTGCTGTTAAAAAACACCGTTAGTCAGATGGTATATAAACACGCCATATCAACCATTGTTCCTGCGCGTAATGTACGTTTACCTCATGCAGGCGAAGGCGGCAACGGCGACGAAGACTTCGACAGTAACGCTTGATTTAATGTTAGATTCCTATGGGCAGGGTGCCGTATAATGACGGCGCCATGCTTTTCTATATTCTCTTTTCAATAATCGTCTCTCATGTTTGAACGCTATCAGGGTGGTGAACGTGCTGTACTGGTTCACGTTGACTTTCCCGATCAAAACAGCCAGGAAGACCTTACTGAGTTTGTCGATCTGACAACTTCTGCTGGCCTTGAAATACTGGGGGTTATTACTACCAGCCGATCGTCCCCGCAGCCCAAGTATTTTGTCGGTTCGGGTAAAATTGAAGAAGTGGCACAGTTAGTGGCCGATGATAATGCCGATGTTGTGTTATTTAATCACGCTCTATCGCCTTCTCAGGAACGTAATATAGAGCAGCTGGTCAAGTGTCGCGTGGTAGATCGAATTGGACTTATCCTCGATATTTTCGCTCAGCGAGCACACACTCACGAAGGTAAATTGCAAGTCGAACTGGCGCAGTTGCAGCATATATCAACTCGACTGGTGCGAGGCTGGACTCACCTTGAGCGACAGAAAGGTGGTATCGGGTTGCGAGGACCTGGTGAGACTCAGCTCGAGACCGACCGTCGTTTGCTGCGTGAGCGGATAAAAACCATTCGTAAACGGTTGGATAAAGTGGAACGGCAACGTGAACAGGGGCGCCGCTCGCGAAAACGCGCCAACATAGCGACCGTTTCTTTGGTAGGCTATACCAACGCTGGTAAGTCGACTCTGTTTAATCGTTTGACCCAAGCGGATGTATTGGCGGCGGATCAACTGTTCGCCACACTGGATCCAACGCACCGTCGAATTGACTTAAACGATCAGCAATCGGTAATTCTTGCAGACACCGTAGGGTTTATTCGACATCTTCCACACGATTTGGTGGCGGCTTTTAAGGCTACCCTGCAAGAAAGTCGGGAAGCGGATATTTTGTTACATGTGATTGATGCATCGGATGATCGTCGCGACGATAATAAAGAGCAAGTGTATCTGGTGCTTGATGAGATAGGCGCTTCCGATAATGTGATTGTTGAGGTTTATAATAAGTCCGATAAAGTAGCGGGTATCACGCCGCGGGCGGAACAAGATCCAGAAACTGGACGATTCCGGGTATACTGCTCTGCGGTGACCGGGGATGGTTTACCGGAATTACTGGAAACGGTTTCCGTCTTGCTGGAGCAGGAATGGAAGCAGGAAGTATTAAAATTGTCTCCGCAAAATATGGCCTTGCGCGGGCAAATGTACGAATTGAAGTGTGTCGAGCAGGAAGATATCACTGAAGAAGGGGACTTTTTGCTGCACATTAAACTGCCGCTGGACGACTGGAAGCGGTTGGAACGAAAAAATCAAATTGATCTTGATGAGTTGATCATCAGTAATAGCTGACGGTTGATTGCATTGGGTTCATTAAAGTTTAACCAACATAAGGCAAATTGGAGAGCATTATGACCTGGAACTCACCGGGCGGTGATAATAAAGATCCTTGGGGCAATCGTAAACGACAAGACGGGCCTCCGGATCTGGATGATATGATGAAAAACCTTTGGAAAAAAATTTCAGGTGGAAACGGCGGAAACAGCGGTTCCAGTGGTGGCAGTAAATCTATTTTTGTCATTGCCGCCATCGTTATTTTTGCGTTTTGGTTCTTTAAAGGACTTTACACCATCAACGAACAGGAACGTGGCGTAGTTTTACACTTTGGTGAATTTCAGGAAATTGTTGGCTCGGGACTGCAATGGGTGCCTTACGGTATTCAGGAGATCCGTAAAGTCAATGTGAATAAACTGAAAGAAGAACGCGTTAAAGGCGTTATGCTAACGAAAGATTTAAACATTATTGATGTTGAAATCGGCATTCAGTACCGCGTTGACGATCCGAAAAAATATCTGTTCATGCTCACCTCTCCCGATGCTGCTCTAGCTCAGGCTGCAGAAAGTGCCTTGCGCCAGGTGGTTGGTGACAGCAAAGTCGATGCCCTGTTAACTACCGAAAAAGAGCGTATTCGTAACGAACTTCGCAATGAGCTGATCGATATTCTGGAAGCATATCAAACCGGTTTGAAAGTGGAGCAGGTAACGCTGGAGAAAGCAGCTCCGCCACAACCACTTAATGATGCTTTTGAAGACGTCAACCGTGCAGAGCAAGATGCCAAGCGAGAAATTCAAGACGCCGAAGCCTATCGTAATAAAGAAATTCCAATGGCAACGGCTAATGCCGAACAAATGCGTCAACAGGCGGATGCCTATAAAGCCAAAGTCATCGCGCAAGCTCGCGGTGAAGTGGCTCGATTTAATCAGTTGTTGCCGCAATACGAAGCTGCACCTCAGGTGACTCGCGATCGACTGTACATTGAAACTATGGAGCAGATTTTGTCGAACTCCAGCAAGGTTATGGTGGATGTCGATGGTGGCAATAACATGATGTATATCCCTTTGGATCAGATTATGAAAACGACTAAGAAGGAGACCAACTAATGCAAGGTAAAAGTTTTTGGGTTGGCTTAGTTGTCATTATTGCGGTTCTGTTGGGACTCAATTCTATCTATGTAATTGATGAAACCCAGCGGGCTTTGAAACTGCGATTTGGTAAAGTGTTACGTGATACTAATGAGTTACCAATGGTTTACGAACCAGGTATTCACTTTCGCTATCCTATCGCCGATAAAATTATTCGGTTGGATGCACGAATTCAGACAATGGATGGCGACCCGGATGTGTTCACCACCTCGAATAAACAGTTTCTTGATGTAGATACTTATGTTCAGTGGCGGGTTAAGGACTTTTCTCAATTTTATCTGCGAACCAATGGTCAGTTCCGTCAGGCAGAAACCTTTTTAGAGCGACTGGTGGATGATGCCTTGCGTAATCAGTTTGGTTTGCGAACGTTGCAGGAAGCGATCTCTGAACAGCGTGAAGAATTGATGACGCAAATTCGCGAAGATGTAAACGCGCGAGTACCGGAATACGGTATTGAAGTTGTGGATATTCGAGTTAAGAAGGTCAACTACACCTCTGAAGTTGTTCAACAGGTGTACGAGCAAATTCGCTCGGAGCGTCGAGCCACAGCTACTGACATTCGTTCTCAAGGTAAAAAAGAAGGTAATATTTTGCGTGCCAAAACCGATGCCGATGTGCAACGTATTCTGGCTGAAGCGGATCAATACGCACGGAGTATGCGCGGAGATGCAGACGCGCAGGTGGCGAAAATTTACGCAGACTCTTACAACAAGAACCCTGAGTTTTACGCCTTCTTACGCAGCCTCGATGCTTACAAGGCTTCCTTTAATAGCAAGAACGATGTTCTGGTAATCAAGCCAGACAGCGAGTTCTTTAAATACTTAAAAGCATCGCAAGGCAAAAAATAGTCGTTTCTTAATGCGGTTAGCCCGATCCTGGAGGTCGGGCTTTTTGTTTTTGAAGGGTGAAAACTGGCATAACTGAAAGGGGTTCCTGATGAGTGAGTTACTGGTGGCTTTAGCGTTAGTGATGGTCATCGAAGGCCTGCTGCCTTTTGCCAGCCCACAAAAATGGCGCGAAATGATGGTGATGATGGCGACTCAATCCGATAAGTCCTTGAGAACTATCGGGTTTATCAGTATGTCGCTCGGTCTGCTATTATTGGTCCTGGTGAAGAATAGTTGAGCTCGCCGGTCCCGCATTCGCCCACTGCAGCGGATACATTAAATAATTACCGATTAATCGTGAAATTTTAGGTAAAAAATTAGGCATTTCGATGCCGAAAGCGTTAAAATTCGCGGTTTCGTTTTCCAGTTCGGATCACAAGATATCTCCACTATGGCTAAAAACGTTGTTGTTCTAGGCACCCAATGGGGTGACGAAGGTAAAGGTAAAGTTGTTGACTTGCTCACTGACCGTGTGTCGGCAGTGGTTCGCTATCAAGGCGGGCATAATGCGGGTCATACTCTGGTCATTGACGGCGAAAAGACGGTTTTGCACCTGATCCCGTCAGGCGTATTACGTGACGGCGTGATGTGTTACATAGGTAACGGCGTGGTGTTGTCACCGGAAGCTCTGATGGAAGAAATTCAGATGCTTGAATCGCGTCAGGTGCCAGTGCGTGAGCGTTTGCGCATTAGTGCTGCTTGTACATTGATTTTGCCATACCACGTAAAACTGGATCAGGCACGCGAAGCTGCCAAAAGTGGTGACAAGAAAATCGGTACTACAGGTCGCGGGATTGGTCCTGCTTATGAAGATAAAGTAGCCCGTCGCGGGTTACGAGTCGATGATCTCTTTTATCCTGAGCGGCTCAAGGAAAAGCTTCAGGAAGTGCTGGAATACCATAATTTTGTGCTGACCAGTTATTTCAAGACCGATGCTATCGAGTTTGAGTCTCTGTACCAGCAATGTCTGGAGTGGGCGAAAGAAATCAAACCCATGGTTGCCGATGTACCCGAGTTACTGCACCAGGCAAGGAGCAAAGGTGAGTCGTTGTTATTTGAAGGGGCGCAGGGGACTTTACTGGACATTGATCACGGTACTTTCCCGTTTGTAACTTCTTCCAATACAACAGCGGGCGGTACAGCGACCGGGAGCGGATTTGGTCCTTTATATCTGGATTATGTACTGGGTATTACCAAGGCTTACACCACTCGTGTTGGTGGTGGGCCATTCCCAACTGAATTAAACGATGAAGTGGGTAAGCGGCTGGGTGAGCGCGGGCATGAGTTTGGTGCGACTACTGGCCGTCCTCGACGATGTGGCTGGCTGGATGCGGTGGCTTTACGTCGCGCGGTGCAAATTAACAGTGTCACCGGCTTTTGTTTGACCAAGTTGGATGTATTAGACGGTCTGGAAACTGTAAAAATCTGTACCAGCTACTCTTGTCCGGACCAGGGTGAGTTGGATGTGACTCCAGTAGGAGCCGAAGGATTTGCCAAAGTTAAACCTAACTATATTGAAATGCCGGGCTGGAGTGACAGTACCGTTGGTGCTAAATCATTTGATGCATTACCAGAAGCCGCCAAAGCGTTTATCCGTAAAATCGAAGATGTGGTTGGCGTGCCTGTAGACATTGTATCTACAGGACCGGATCGTAACGAAACCATCATTTTGCGTGATCCCTTTGCAGATTAATGAGAAATGAGATGTTGATTAATAAAAAACCGGTCATTGACCGGTTTTTTATTATTTCCAGTAATGTGCAACTCGAGTTTTATTCCATCTCATCATTACTATAAAATTTCTTTTGTAGTTGCGACTCTAACAACTTTTTCTCCAGATGATTGTAGCGGAATTCTTGCTGAGGAGAGCGTGCCTTCTGCTGCTGAATTGCTTTTAAAAACTCTTCCATAGAACTTTCTTCAACTTTGTAGCCTGATTGATTGTGTGAAAACATGGTTAGTATCCTTAAGCAATTTAATTCCCTGATAGTGCAATTATACTTCGTCGCAATTTAAAAATAACTTGGCGAAGGAAGTTGATCTTGTGCGATATTTGCCTATTTTTTCATCAGAGAAATACCAATTTCTTCTTGTTACCTGAATTGTTTGAGAATTCTTCTATACTTAGGCGATAAAACAATCGATCGAGGTGTCGCTTGAACTCATCTCAAATGGCAGATATTTCGTTTTCAGATGTTCGTTGTTTTGAAAACCTGTCGTCAGGAATTTTTATTGTTGATACGGACGGTGAAATCCTTTTTATCAACCGAGAAGCCGAGCGCCTGTTGGGTGTTGAGCGGCAGAAGTATATTGGTACTCGTTTACCCAGTTTGATCAGTGAACTGACCGATGACAAGGGGGTACCAATTTCGAATTGGCAACAGGAGTTGGATAAGGTTAGCGCTACCCGCGAAACCCAGAATTATCCGGTAATGGGTTTAAGAACTCCGGAACAGTTGCAGCTAAGTTGGATTAAATTGAGTGTCAGTTGTTATGAAACTTCTGCAAGTCAGCTCACTTATGTGGTGTTTTCTTTAACCGATGTTTCTGAACTAAAGCAACAGGCTCACCAGGCGACTTTGCATGCCGAGGTGTTTGAAGCATCGGGCGAGGCCATTGTGATCACAGACGATTCACTCCGGGTACTCGATGTAAATGACTCTTTTTGTTACCTTACCGGTGAAGACCGAAATAAGGTCATTGATCGAAAAGCGAATCTTGTTGATATGATTCGTGAAGATCCCAAAATTTTTTATGACTACCAACAGCAGCTGGAGCAAAATAACTCCTGGCAGGGTGAAATTTGGTATCACAGTAAAAGCGGTAAAATTCCTGTACTACTTTCCGTTTCTAAAATCGTTCACGACAAGTCGACGCGAAGCTACCATTTAGTATTTATCTTCACCGATATTACTGAGTTGAAGTTAGCTCGCGAACGATTGGACTTTCTTGCTTATCACGATCAACTGACGCGATTGCCGAATCGCAGCATGTGCCAGCTTAGATTTCAGCACAGTATTGATCGAGTGAGTCGTAATGGAAAAAGTGTTGCCTTATTGTTTCTAGATTTGGACGACTTTAAAACGATAAACGATTCATTAGGTCACAGTCGAGGTGATTTATTGCTAAAACAGTTGGCTGATCGTTTAAAGGAAACCGTTCGAAAAAATGATACCGTAGCTCGACTTGGTGGTGATGAGTTTTTGTTGATCCTTGAAGACATTGATGACCATAAGCAAATTGAAAAAATTGCCAAGAAAATATTGGAGGTTCTGGAACAACCTTATGAACTGGGTAAATGTCAGCGCTATATCACCGGCAGTTTAGGAATCGCTATTTATCCGATACATGGACGTACATTCGACGAGTTACTTAAAAATGCCGATGCCGCTTTGCATTCTTCAAAAAGTACCGATCGAAATAATTTTCGGCTTTATCAGGCGGAGCTGTCTGAACAGCTCAGTCGTCGCGCACAGCTTGAACATGATTTGCGTAACGCATTAATAAAGCATTCTTTTGAACTCTTTTTTCAACCACAGATGAATTTAAAAACCGGAAGCATTAGTGGTGCTGAAGCCTTGTTGCGCTGGAATCATCCCAACGGTGAGCTGGTTTCGCCAGCAGAGTTTATACCTATAATTGAACACACTGGTCTCATTGTTCCTATTGGGCGTTGGGTGGTGCGAGATGCTTTACTAAAATTGAAGACTTGGCGCGAACAAGGTATTCATTTACCGCGTGTGGCGGTTAATGTATCTGCCATCCAGCTCCACAAAGATCAACTGATCGATTATCTTCGCGAATTACTTGATGAGCTGGAGATGACACCCAGTGACTTGGAAATAGAGATCACCGAGTCTGTTTTTGTAGATAACCAAGTGATCCCGAAAGTTTTGCAGAAATTGCATGAGCAAGGTTACTATTTAGCGCTGGATGACTTCGGTACCGGTTACTCGTCGCTAAGTTACTTAACTCGGCTTCCTTTTAATAAAATAAAACTGGATCGTTCCTTTGTTGCGAAAATTGAAACCGATGCCGATTCTCGGGCGATGGCTAAATCATTGGTTGCACTGGCTAAAACTTTGGGTTTTGAAGTAACGGCAGAAGGGGTTGAGAATATAGCGCAACTCTACTTTTTATTGGAACAGGGATGTGATCAGGTGCAAGGCTATTACATAGGTAAGCCAGTACCAACCGATTTATTCGTAAAAGATGTGAAAACCTTTGAGCACAGAGATTTGTTGCAGAAAATTAAAGGTAAAGCGATTTAGTCGATTGAGTTTGGATAGTGAAAGAGCAAAAGCCCGAGGGGTTGATGCTCTTTTTTATTATTGACTATTTAATGATGGTTCGGCCGAGAAAATTGCACTGCGAATGGTTTCACTTAACTCAGTTTTACGCTGTGTTTTGTAGTCCACCATTACAATACGCGCTTTGCCTATGGTCGTTACTGCTTGTTGTTGCTTACTGTAAATCGCATACTCCTGAATAAAATCTTGCGTGCCCATTTCGATCGTTCTTGCTCCCACCTTTAAAGTATCGGGATAGGTTACAGGGCGTTTATAGCGACATTCGGTCGAGGCGAGAATGGGACCAACTTGCTTGGATTTCATTTCTTCCATAACTCGAGTTTGCGCCATATAGGCAATACGCGCGCTTTCGAAGTAGCGAAAATACATTACATTATTAACATGCTGAAACGCATCCATATCTCCCCAGTGAATGGGAATGTCGATAATGACCGGGTAGGTTGATTCGAATTCTTTGAGTACTTCGCTCATGTGTTAAACCTGCGCTTGAAGTGTTGATAAATATTACTAATGGAATATTGAAGCTGAGATAAAATAATTCCCAAAAAGAAAATAATAATACCTAGCACATTGTGCCATGCCAACTGTTCGTTGGCGATGGGCATCGCCAGAACCGCAACAAAGATTAATCCGCAAGAGGCCAGAACACTGGCTTCGTAGGATTTCAGTACTTGAAGTACTTTGTTAAAAACAATTAATGTCAGGGCTAATGCGAAAACACCATTGGCAACAATAATCAGTAGGTCGTTTAAAGCGAAGTTAAGTTTGTCAGCATCTTGCCAAAGGCCAATGGCAACCAGCGGGAGTCCACCAATCCAAATCGCGAGTGTGGACAACATCACCACCGACATGCTCTGGCGGTGATACACCATAAATCGTCGAATTAAATTGTTGGTGAGTGCTAAGAAAAACACGCCAATGGCAACCAGTACAATTCCGGTAATTTCGGTTGGAGAAGGGATATGCTCGAAAAAGACTGTAATTCCAGATAAGGCAATAACAGCGCCCAGAAACTGGATGAGAAAGGGGCGTTCCTTTAGCATCACCATGCTGAGCAGCATGGTGACCAGACCAACGAAGTTCACCAGAAAAGCGTGAGTGGTAACGGGAAGATACTCCAGTCCGGCCAAAAATAGATAACGTACGGCAGTGAAGTTGGCAAATCCAATGGCTGCAGCATAGGCCCACTGCTGCCAATTTAAATTTCCAGGCCAGACTTCGCGACGCCAGATAAAGGTATAAATTGACAGGAATACCATGCACACTGCCAGTTGCATCCAGTTGAAGGTGAATGGTGAAACCCTCTGCAAAGAGAGTTTTGCCAGCACCGTGACCAGTGCTGCCAGAAAAATGGTAGCGACCAACTGGATAGTGGCTTTGCTTCGCTCAGTCATTGTTGGCGCTTTTGCTTAAGCAAAAAATGTCAGTTGAATTTGGAGTTAGAAAGTGAATTAACATGAATAAGATTATTGAAACTGTGCAATAAATTCGACCAATTTATCTTTCTGTTTATTAGACTTTTTGGCATTACGAATTAATTGTCGCAGCTGTTGCCGGTTGCAGTTCGGATTTTCGGCGATAAACTGCTCCGGATCTTCATCTTGATCGATCAATCGTTGATACCATTGTTCGGCAAACTGTTTCGACTTATCTGGCTCTGGTTCAACTAATGGAAGACCACGTTGAAACCGCTCAAGCGCCTGTTCAATTGGTTCGATATCTATTTCTCTGAGTAATTTACCAATGCGCTTAAAGTGGCGCTTGCGAGCCTCATTTCCTTTAATACGTCCTAGTTCCTCATAGGCTTCGATAATATCTTCATTTAAAGGAAGCTTTTTCAGGTTGGCCAATTTTAGTTCTGCCAGATCCATTCCAAAGCGAGTGATGTCTTTGAGCTCATTCTTAATTTGTGTTTTGCTTTTAAGCGACTCGTCATCATCCAGATGATCGATTGGATCCTGCTCATTGGGCTGCATCATGCTGATGTCCTACCATCGAAGGGCTACAGAAAGGTAAATTTTATCAGGATTGCGGTAGTTATTGCGAACATCCAGCAAAAAGTTTTCATCAAAACGATGTTGGTAGGTCAGTCGAGTGTCCAGAGTTTGCTCACCCAATTGGACGTTATAGCCGATGGAGGCATCCAGCCGTTTAAAATCTACAGAATACCAGTCGTGATAATAGTAATAACTGGATGAGAGTTTTATGCCGTTATCAAAGGCAAAAAAACCGTTTAAAGTAAATGTATTTTGGGCGCCGGTTTTCACATAAAAAGAGTCACTGTCGTCGGAAAAATCGATATGAGAAGCCGTTGACCAAAGCTTTATTTTCGAGCTGGCCAGCCAATGAACCTGAGCTTCGACACCCGTAAGTTCAGCGTTCCCCTTGTTGGTGATATCAAATGAGCTAATTGAGGTACGTCCTTCGAGTAAATTTGTTAATTGGTCGTGAAAAAGTTTTATGTCAAATTCGAGCGCCTGATCATCGCTGCGATAATACCACCCCAGTTCATAGGATTTGATTTGCTCGTAATCGAGTCCTCCACTGCTCGAGGTATGCTGGTAATAAGTCGCAAAACTATCAGTACCATTGACCGGTTGATCAAGGTTACGCAGTGTGTAACTGCGAGTGGCTTTTTCTTCAAACAAATCAGGGCTGCGATTGGCTCGCGAGTAAATCAGTCGAATACTTTGGTTGGAGGACGATAGCCAGTTAACGGCTAAACGGGGCGTGGTTTCATTACCTATAATGCTATCGCGTTCGTGCATCAGGCCGAGGTTAAAACGCCAGTCTTCGAGTGAATATTCGGCATTACCAAATAACCGCCAAATGCTTTTTGATGCATTACCATTAAAATAACTTTCGGAACTGACACTGTCTTCTCGATAACTGATCCCGCTTACCAGTCGGGTGCGCTCGTTGAGCTGTGAGGTGAGTTGAAATTCAATATCGTTACGGTGCTCAGTTAAATTTTGATTGGCATCTCCGCAAGTGGTCACCGCACCATTATTCATCAGTCGCTGTTGAACCAGCAGGGCTTGAGCAAGTACTTGTGGATCGTTAGTGCTCGGCAATGGTCCTCCGCCGACAAAAAATGCCAGTAACTGCTCGGTAAATAGAGGATCGAGAGCGAATAGATCATATAACTCTTCCGATAGTAACAGTGCTGGCAGGCAGGCGCGCCAAACCTCGTTGATGCGAGTGTCGGTACTGAACGCCTGTAATTTAATATCGGTATTGGAGGAGAGACTTTGTTGCCAGTTAAACTGCAAGAACTGATTATCGGTATCAACCATATGATAAGGAGTCATTTCGCTTGCATCGATATCGTCTATTTGTTTGTCGCTGTCGCTGATCCCAAATTGTAAGCGGATAAAGTCGGTTGTATTTTGATGCCAGATCAAATCACTCGATAAAAATATTGTATCGTGGGCGTCAAAGCGCGGACTTCCATCGTCATTAACTTCAAATCCGTCATCACTATGTTTTGCTATAGTCACTTCGTAAGCAACGTCGCCTATTTGTTGCGCATACCGGACTTGTCCGTCGGAAATGCCATGATTGCCTGTTATAGCCTGTAACTTACCGCCTTCAAGGTCTTCGGGATGAAGGGTAATAATATTGATCACCGCCAAATAACTGTTTGCCCCATACATGGCGGTGTTGGGGCCTCGGATCACTTCAATTCTAGATACTTTATCTATCGCCAGAGGTAGATCGTTCCAAAGAATACGAGCTAACGCGGGTTGATAGATTGAACGGCCATCAACTAAAACTTGCAGGTGTCGGCTGTTTTCCGCTGCCAGCGTGTGATAGCCAACTTCGGGTGAATGGCCTCGTTCATAGCCGACATACATTCCAGGCACCATTCGCAATGCTTCTGCTAGAGTACGGACACCTAGTTCTTTGAGGGTTTCTCGCTCAATTACGGTTACCGAAGCTGGCGACTCGCTTCGTGGCTGTTTCAGTCGTGTAGCGCTTAACACCACCGGAAGCTCTTCGCTGAACAGATCATCCAGAGTTTCATTTTGGTCGCTCAATGCAAAGGGAGACCATCCTGATACAGTTATCAGACCTAACAGTAAGGAGTAGAATGAGCTATTAGTGGTTAATCGCATGAATTATTGTTATTCAAAAATATCTGTTATTAGGACAGCATACCAATTGAAAAATACCCTGCAACAGCGATAATGCGGCTCATTAATTGTCTGGGCATGCTATGATTCGAATTCTTTTATAGCTACTCGTTAGTGTAGTAACAGTTGTTGAAAATTTCACACTTTTCAAAGGAAATTCCGTGAGCGAACAAAACTCTGCCAGTTTAAATGCCATTGATGTACCACAGAAAATTACCCATATGCGTGGTGTGTGTGAACGTATCTTAACGCTGGCTAAACAAAAAGGGGCCAGTAGCGCAGAAGTAGGAGTCAGTTACGATACCGGGATCAGTGTACAGGTTCGCTCTGGCGATGTTGAAACCGTAGAGTTTAATCAGGATGGCAGCTTTGGAATTGGTGTATTTTTTGGTCAGCAAAAAGGCATGGCTACAACTACAGACACCAGTGATAAGGCAATTGAAGCCGCAGTCGAGGCTGCCTGTAATATTGCTCGCTTTACCTCGCCCGATCCTTATTCCGGACTGGCTGAAAAAGAACTGATGGCAACTTATATAGAGGACCTCGATCTGGATCATCCCAGTGATATTTCGGTCGAGCAAATGATTGAGAAAACTCTGGCTTGCGAAGCTGCCGGAATGAGTCTCGACAAGCGTATCAAGCAGTCCGATGGTGCGAGCATTTCGGCGCACAGGTTTATGCGGGTTTACGCAAACTCTCATGGCTTTATCGGCGATTCGGCAGGGACCCGATACAGTTTAAGTTGCATGCTAATTGGCGAAGACGCCAAAGGAAAGCAGCGCGATTACTGGTACACCTTGGGGCGCCAGTTCGAGTCGTTGGAGCTACCAGAGCAGGTCGGACGTAAAGCGGCCGAACGAGTATTGTCGCATCTCGGCGCTCGCAGTTTGGGAACACAGAAGGTTGCGGTCATGTTTACGCCAGAAGTGGCTCGTGGAGTGATGGGCCACTTTTTGAGTGCCATACGTGGCAGTGCTTTGTACCGGAACGCCAGTTTTCTTTTGGACTCTTTAGGCGAAACGCTATTCCCTGAGTTTTTGACTTTGTCAGAAAAACCGCATTTAAAAGGTGGCCTCGCATCCACCTATTTTGATAACGAAGGCGTTGCCACTTATGAACGCGATATCGTTAAAGACGGAGTACTGCAGGGTTACGTACTTAGCAGTTACTCGGCGCGAAAACTGGGGATGAAGACCACCGCTAATGCGGGTGGCTTGCA
>JBFHVL010000022.1:0-23423 GCA_041589565.1 Kangiellaceae bacterium
GGCTCTAAAGACTTAGCTGAGCTAGTTGCACTAATAATCAGTAAGGTAAAATAAGTAAGTCCAATTTTATACATATATTAATCCTTATAACGCCTTTACGACGACAGCATCGCGCGCAACTGCTCCATATTACGTCGGCCTTTTTCCTGCCGCTCTTCTTCGGTCATAGGCATTTGTTGTTCTTCCCAAATTAAGTCGTCTTGCGGCATTTCAAATAAAAAACGGCTCGGCTCCGTATCGACCAACTCGCCGTAACGTTTACGTTGTCGGGCATACGACATGATTAAGGTTTTCTGGGCACGGGTTATACCAACATAAGCCAGTCGGCGTTCTTCTTCGATATTATCTTCATCAATGCTGGATCGATGGGGCAGTAGCTCTTCTTCCATGCCGACCAAAAATACATGATGGAACTCTAACCCTTTAGAGGCATGAAGTGTCATTAACTGTACTTCATTCGTATCGGATTCTTCTTCATTGCGATCGAGCATTTCGCGTAAAATTAATTTATTGATTGCACGAGCCAATGGGTTTTCTTCGTCAGCAAAGTTATCCAGTTCGCGCTCAATCCATTCAAGTAACTGCTGCACGTTATTCCAACGAAACTCCGCGGCTTTTGGGCTACTTGAGTTGTCGTACAGATAACCGTGATAGCCGATGTAAGCCAGTAGCTCATTAATAACACCCATGGTATCGCCACGCTGGGCATTGTCGGCGGTTTTGCAGATTAAATTGGCAAAGCGCTGCACTGCGGCTAAGCCTTTGGCGTGTAGCTCTTCAGCAAGCCCTAACTCAAAACAGGCTTCGTACAAACTGATATGACGCTTTTGTGCGTAAAGACCTAACTTTTCCAAAGTCGTTGGGCCAATTTCTCGTCGAGGAACATTTACAATACGTAAGAACGCATTATCGTCATCTTGATTTACCAACAACCGCAGGTAAGCCAGTATGTCTTTAATTTCAGTGCGAGAGAAAAAGGAAGTGCTACCACTGACTTTGTATGGAATTTGTTTTTCCAGCAGCGCTTTTTCAAAAAAACGTGATTGATGATTACCTCGGTAAAGTATGGCGTAGTCACGGTACTCAGTGCCATTTTTTATTTTGTGAGCCAGCAGTTCATTGGCGACTCGTTCAGCTTCGTGTAGATCATCATCGGTCGCTAAAATACGGATCGGATCACCATAAATTTTATCCGACCATAAGGATTTTTCGAACACATGCGGATTATTCGCAATGACAGCATTCGCAGATTTTAAAATACGTCCATAGGAACGATAGTTTTGTTCGAGTTTGACAATTTTTAAATTAGGATAATCTTCTTTTAACAAAGCTAGATTTTCTGGCTGCGCACCGCGCCAGGAATAAATGGATTGATCATCATCACCAACCACAGTAAATAATCCAAAGCGACCGCAAATCAGTTTAACTAGCTCATACTGACAGGTATTGGTATCTTGATACTCATCCACCAGCAAGTAACGAATTTTATTTTGCCATTTTTCTAAAATATCAGGGTGCGTGCGAAATAAAACCACCGGATAGCGGATCAAATCATCAAAATCGACCGCGTTATAGGCTCGCATACTGCGATCATACACTTCATAGAGCTTTGCAGCGGCCAACTCATCTTGATCGGCGGCTTTGGCAATAACCTGCTCGGGCGACAGTAAATCGTTTTTCCAATTGGAAATTTTATGCTGTAGCGCTTGAAGCTCTGACTTGTCGGCATCTTCATTTTTATGACAAAGCTCACGCAACAAACTTAGCGTGTCTTGATCATCGAAAATGGTGAAATTATTTTTAAAGCCCAGCGCCTTATGCTCGCGACGAATAATATTGAGCCCTAAGTTATGGAAAGTCGAAACAGTAAGTCCGCGGCTGTTCTGCCCACCCAAAAGCTGCGATACCCGTTCTTTCATCTCACGTGCGGCTTTATTGGTAAAGGTAACCGCAGCAATTTGCGAGGCTCGATAACCATGCTTGGTGATCAGCTGCACTATTTTGGTGGTTATCACACTGGTTTTGCCACTGCCCGCACCCGCCAGCACCAATAAAGGCGAGTCGACGGTATCGACGGCTTGCTGTTGACGTGCGTTTAATTGATGGGCCACTAAAACTACTCTGCCAGTTGATAATGATGAGAAATTAAAAGTCGAGTTATATTCCGCAAAAAAACACCAAATGAAGGAAAAGCGGAAAGCGCAAAGTGTAATTCAGCCAGCAGGGTTTGCCAATGGCAGTAGTATGTGAGTTAAATCTGGTTCACAAACAAAAACCCCGGCGGATGCCGGGGAATATGAATATGATTACTCAATCATTGATTTAGTGGACCTTCCCACAAACTTTTAGATAGCAGTCCATGTGGATTGATGACCAAACCAGCAATACGACATCGCCATTCATCCTGTTGCTGCAGTGAGTCCTTAAACACCTGGACCCTAAATTTAGGTAACCAGGAAGCAACCTTGAGTCGATAAATTCCGGGCGAACCAGGAAAGGGTTGCTTTTGTAGCTTTTCCTTCATGTTACACTCCTTGCTTTGTCCTTGTTCCCCTGCGACAACCGATTGGCACCCTTGCCATATCACAACCGCTCATTAGGTAAAAATGATTATTGTTCATCTCTCCTATGGGGACTGTTAATTTTAATACCTCTGGCAGAGATTGCCAGTGATATTTTTACCCCTTAAGGGTTATTACTCTGTTATTGAGTCAGCAGCACTATAACTGCTGCATCATTCGCTCTACTTTGCGATATCCAATCGCTTCCGCCACATGGTTTTGTTCGACGCGCTCGCTAGCTTGTAAGTCAGCAATAGTACGAGAGACTCTTAAAATTCGGTGATAAGCACGAGCCGACAACCCCAGTTTTTCCATAACATTGAGCACAAATTGCTTAGCTGGTATTTCAATAGCAAAATTTTGCTCCAGTTCCGAAGGTAGTAACTCTCCGTTTAACTTTCCCTGACGATCTCGTTGTATCTGGTGCGCTTGTTCCACTCTTTGCCGAACTTGCTCAGTCGTTTCAACCGAATCGTCAACTTCCTGAATGAATTCTTCCTTGGTCATTAAAGGCACTTCTACATGCAAATCGATGCGATCAAGAAACGGCCCCGACAACTTCAACAAATAACGCCGTATTTGATCCGGTGTACATCGACAGTGACCGCGACTATTACCAAAATGACCGCAAGGGCAGGGATTCATCGCCGCAATCAATTGAAATCTCGCCGGATATTCTGCCTGACGAGCCGCGCGTGAAATGGTTACCGTCCCTGACTCTAACGGCTCTCGAAGCACTTCGAGCACTTTACGATCAAATTCCGGTAGCTCGTCCAGAAACAATACGCCATGATGCGCCAGTGACACCTCGCCGGGGCGTGGGTTACTGCCGCCACCAATTAAAGCCACAGCGGAGGCTGTATGATGAGGCACTCGGAAAGGTCGTAACTTCCAGTTGCTGGGATTTACTGATTTACCACTAATAGACGCAATGGCCGCACAGTCGACCGCTTCATCATCGGATAACTCGGGCAAAATGCCCGACAGGCGACTGGCCAGCATGGTTTTGCCGGTACCTGGAGGGCCGATGAACAAAAGGTTATGCTTGCCTCCCGCGGCAATTTCTAGCGCTCGTTTAGCGGCATATTGGCCTTTCACATCACGCAAGTCAGGCGCTTCGAGCGGTTGATATTGACTCGAAGTACTTTCATTAAAATCCAGCGTTCGCTGCCCAACCAAATGAGCTACAACATCCAATAAGTGCTCGGCCACCAGCTGTTCACCACCTGCCAGAGCTGCCTCTTCGGCATTTTGGCGTGGTAACACCAGTACGCGATTAGCTCGTTTGGCCGCCAAAGCCACCGGCAAAATGCCATGAATGGGCCTTAATTCACCAGAAAGAGCCAGTTCACCAATAAATTCGTAGCGCGTGAGTTTATCCATTGGGATTTGACCGCTAGCGGCCAAAATGCCGAGGGCGATGGGTAAATCAAATCGACAACCATCTTTGGGCAAATCAGCTGGAGCCAAGTTTATGGTCGTGCGTCGGGCAGGGAACTCCAGGTTGGCGTTCATCAGAGCACTTCTAACCCGATCTTTACTTTCACGCACAGCAGCTTCGGGTAGACCAACAATAGACAAAGCCGGCAGGCCATTCGAAAGGTGAGTTTCAATAGTCACTAGCGGCGCTTCAATACCCACACCGGCTCGTGAATAGATATGAGAGAGATGCATTCGTCCCTGATCAATCAAATCCTTTTGCGAGCATTATATCGATCGACAAGACACGGTCATTCAGAATTTTTACTAAACCAATGTAGGAAATCGTCCAATATAAAAAACAACTCATTTTTTCGCGCTGTTTTTTGCGACTTTAATAAGCATTCCACTATCGATACTGATGCAACACTGAATGCCCCCAACCAACTAATAGTCCATCTTCAAAAATTAGTGGTGTTGTTTCATCGCGAGTGGTTTCACCATCCTGGTGACGACGTGTGGTACGATAATAGAGGACAACGTATGACTTGCCGTCTCTTTTAAATCCTTCCGAATCATCAGCGCCACCTAACTGTTCGGTAATTTGATTAATTGATGTTCCCAATTGAAGCTGGCTGATGGCCTTTCGGTTTTCTACCTGACGCTCTCGCCAGCTTGCTCCCGACCGCTCGCCATCATCGTGGACAGTAATTACGCAACCAGTCAAAGAGGTTACGGCAATCATTGCCGCCAAAACAGACTTAAAAGAATTCACGATTTATAACATCCTTTATTTTTTCAAAGTGCCATCTTACTCCGAAATTGTTAACACTCATTGTGCCAAAAGTAACAAATCATTTAAGGTCAGCTTGGCATTTGGTTCAGTTTATAACCTATGAGTTTATGCCAAAATTGAAAGGTTTGTTACACTGTCACCACTTGTAATAAGCCGATGCAATTATGAAGAAGCTCTGCGCCGTTATCGGAAATCCTGTTCAACACAGCCGCTCCCCGGAGATCCATCAACACTTCGCCCAGCAATTTAAGCTTGATCTGGATTACCAAAAGCTCGCTTCAAATGAAACGAATTTTAAAGAGGACGTTAAGCGTTTTTTTGCCACGGGAGGGGTCGGCTTGAACGTGACTTTGCCCTTTAAGTTTAATGCATTTCAACTGGCCGACGAATTATCCGAAGAAGCACAACTGGCGCAGTCGGTAAATACGCTATATCGCAATGCTTCTGGACAGCTTTGTGGCGACACGACCGATGGCCGAGGTTTGTTGAACGATCTTTTGCGTATCAAAATCATTCAACCGGATCAGCATGTACTACTACTCGGAGCTGGTGGAGCAGCACGCTCAATTATCCCTACCTTATTAAAATTTGGTTGTCAGGTCAGCTTGATTAACCGCACACCAAAAAATGCCGAACAACTTATCGAGGAGTTTTCACACCTGGGTACGATTCGTCTGTTTGCCCCACAGTTAGATAGGGTTGAAGTAATCATTAATACTCTGCCTCAGGACGGAGAATTATGGCTGCAACAGTTTAAGGTAACTGAATTAAATAACACTCATGTATACGACATCAGTTACGGTGAGCGAGCGCAAACGTTTTTAAAGTGGTGTAAAGCACATCAATGTCTTTCTTGTACCGATGGCTGGGGGATGTTGGTAGAGCAAGCTGCGCTATCCTTCGAACTTTGGCACCAGCGACGACCTGTCACCGATAAACTCTATGATTGAGTTATTGAGGCGGTTGAAGCTCGATTATACTATTGCGCAGATTTTGCTGAAACTCCTTTAAGTGAGTCAATTGCTGCTCGAGTGTATTTATTGAATCTTTTAAATCTGTTTGATGCTTTGTTTTCGCTGCGTTATTTTCAAGTACCTCTGCGACTGCAATTAGCTGGTTATCCAGATCAACTTCTCTTTGCGCAATTTCATCAAACACATGAGCCAGATTGTTAAAAATTTCATCAATTTGCTCTTTATTGTGCTCGTGTTTATTTAGACTCGAGTTTGATATTGCTTCGGCATCTTGCGTTGTGGCGTTTAGTGTCTCGGCAATATGATGCATCTTTTCGGCTATGTTAGTGCTGAATTCATTGGTTCGCTGGGACAGCGCTCGTACTTCATCGGCCACTACGGCAAACCCTCGTCCTACATCTCCCGCTCGTGCGGCTTCTATCGCGGCATTCAGCGCCAGTAAATTGGTTTGTTCAGTGATACCTCTAATATCATTTAATAATCCATTGACCGTATGCATCTCCTGGATCACATGATTAAACGTACTCGTCATGTGCTCTCCTGCTTGCTGAACCGATTGCAGTTGCTCCGAATACCCATGAACCAAATGATTAATGGTTTGGGCATGCGTTTGGTGATCAAAGCGAGTGACCGGTTGATGACTCAAAGACGTTCGAAGATGGGTTAGCTCAGCAGTTACTTCATCGACAGAGGAGCCGTGATCTTCTGATAGCTTTGACCGGAGTTGTTCCAGTTCATGATGTATCGTGTGCCAACGCTCATCGCATTGGTTCAGGTATTTTTCGATATGATGTTGCAGAGTTAATTGACTCTGCTCGGCTTGCGATTCACCTGCTGGAGCCTCTGCAGAAAGGTTTGCCTGCCCCATTAAATCAGTCACTACCCACAGCATCATGGCAACACATCCACCCAGTGCCCAGTACTGCCATTGAAACAGTACACAGGCAAAAATAAGCAGAGTGAGGCCGGAATATATTACGGTTCGCCAGTTCATATCGACTAATAAGAGTCCTAACTCTATGAGTTTACTAAATAAAAAGTTTAGTCGATGTATTTAGGAATGCTAGCAATCAGCGATAACAGATAACTGCAGGTCTATTGACCTGCCAGATAACGATTTTTGAGTTTGACGTAGTTGTCGGCGGAATACTTAAAAAAGGCAATTTCTTCGTCGGTCAATGGCCGAATTTTGCGGGCAGGTGAGCCGACCCATAAAAAGCCACCTTCGAGCTCTCGTCCCGGAGGAACGACACTATTAGCGCCCAGCACCACATTGGAACGGATCACCACATCATCCATTACCACTGAGCCCATACCGATTAACACTTCATTTTCGATGCGGCAACCGTGCAACATGGCCTTGTGCCCCACGGTGACATCATCACCAATCACCAGGTTATGACCGTCGGGATTGTAGTGGCTGGCATGAGTAACATGACAGACGGCACCGTCCTGAATACTGCTGCGGGCACCAACTTTGATAGCATGGACATCGCCGCGTAACACTGCCATTGGCCAAATGGAACTATCATCACCAATGCTCACCTGACCTACCACCAAGGCTGTGGGATCAACAAATACGCGCGCCCCGAGCTGCGGTGTGTAGTGTTCAAAGGAGCGGATGTGATTCATAAAAGTCTGCCCAGTTATTGTTCAACATTGCGCGATTGTAATGTATTGCTGCAAAACAGCAAGCGTAAATAAGAGTCATTAGCAACCACGAGTAGCCTTAGGTCATTGTGACAAACTCTTCGGCCGAAGTCGGATGTATGGCGACAGTATTGTCGAAGTCAGCTTTGGTCGCACCCATTTTAAGTGCCACAGCAAAACCCTGCAGCATTTCATCGGCACCTAACCCTATCACATGGATACCCACAATTTTTTCATCTTCGCCCACACAGACCAGTTTCATGCGTGTCGGCTGACGGTGCTGAGTCACTGCGTGGTACATGGCGGTAAATTGCGAGGTATAGACCTTCACCGCATCGCCAAATTGTTCACGCGCTTCCGGTTCGGTTAACCCGACCGTTCCTATGGTTGGATGACTGAACACCACGGTAGGCACATTGGAATAATCGAGGTGCTCCTCAGACTTATTGTTAAATAAGCGCTCGGAAAGACGACGTCCTGCGGCGACCGCCACCGGAGTTAACGCTAACCGACCAGTATTGTCGCCCACCGCATAGATGTTTTTGGCGTTGGTATTTTGAAACTTATCGGTTTCGATAAATCCGTTTGAATCTGTTTTTACACCTACTGCGTCCAGATTAAGTGCATCGGTCATCGGCGCCCGACCAATCGCCCAGATGACTTCGTCTACCGGTCCAATCGACTCGCCATTCTCAAGCTCAATCACCAACCCCTGATCGGTTTCTTTAACTGCTTTGGGAACGCTATGGCGGTGCAGCTGCAGACTCAACTGCTCCATAATTTCAGTTAAAGTGTCAGAAAGAATCGGGTCAAACGAACGCAACGGTTTATCTTTTCGGATCACCAGATGGGTTTCGCTACCAAGCTCCGCCAGCACTCCGGCGATTTCTACCGCGATATACCCAGCCCCGACCACTGCAACTCGCTTGGGCTGTTCCATCATGGCAAAAAAACCATCGGAGTCGGTACCTAACTCTGCACCGGGAATATCAGGAATGATCGGCGTACCACCAGTTGCAATCAAAATATGTTCGGCAGTATAGGTTTTTCCATCCACTTCCACCGTGTGGGCATCGACAAACCGGGCAAAGCCTTTGATCACTTCGACTTTATTATTACCCAGTACGCGATCGTAAGATTGATGAATGCGACCAATGTATTCATCGCGGCTTTTCACCAGCTGTTGCCAGTTAAAACCCTTTTTGTGGAGATCAAAGCCATAATCGGACGACAGCTTTATTGCTTCGGCGATATGAGCGCCAAACCACATCACTTTCTTGGGCACACAGCCCACGTTAACGCAGGTACCACCCAGAGCATTGGCTTCTACCAGAGCGCATTTCTTACCATAACGAGCAGCGCGATTAACCGAAGCAATGCCGCCGCTACCGCCACCAATGGCCAGATAATCAAAATCGTATTGTGTTTGCGAAGTATCAGTCACTGTTTTTGCCTTTCATCTCATATGTTAAAGCACAGAGGGTATTTTTAAGCCAACTGCGCATCCATTATTTTTTGCCGTGACTTGCAAATGGTACACTTAATCCCAAGTAATCCCAATCAACCATTTTCAGTCTCAGGAACTCTAATGACGAACCCATTACTGGAAAGTTACGACCTCGCTCCTTTCAGTCGTATCAAGCCGGAACACATTAAACCGGCCATAGATCAAACCCTTCAACAATCGAAGCAGGCCATCATGGATCTGCTGGAAAGTTTAGGTGATCCCAGCTGGGAAAACCTGATGCAGCCTATCGAACAGCTCAGCAATACCCTTGATAAACGCTGGTCACCGGTGTCGCATATGAACTCCGTGGTTAATTCCGACGAGCTACGTAAAGCCTACGATGCCTGTTTACCTTTGTTGTCCGAATATGGCACCTGGCTCGGTCAGAATGAAAAGCTGTATCAGGCGGTACAGGCTCTGTATGACCGCCGCGAAGAGCTGGGTCTTAATAGTACCCAGGTAAAGATACTTGAAGACGAGTTGCGCGACTTTAAATTGGCCGGTGTATCACTCAGTGACGACAAGAAAAAACGCTATGGCGATATTCAAAAACGGCTGTCGGAGTTGTCATCCAAGTACGAGCAAAACCTGCTCGATGCCACCATGGCCTGGAGCAAACATTTTGCCAATGAAAAAGGACTGGAAGGTTTACCCGAATCCACCATGGCCCTGCTCAAGCAAAATGCCGAAAACGCCAAACAGTCGGGCTATTTACTTAACCTAGAATTTCCCTGCTATTTTGCCGTAATGAGTTACGCCGATGATGGCAAGCTACGCGAAGAAATGTATCGCGCTTACGCCACTCGCGCTTCAGAGTTCAGTGACCAGTCAGAGTGGAACAACGCGCCAATAATGGAAGAGATCATGGCGCTGCGCCATGAACTGGCTCAGCTACTCGATTTTAATAATTATGCTGAATTATCGCTGGCCTCAAAGATGGCCGAATCCGTCGACCAAGTATTCGACTTTTTAACCGACCTCGCGGGCAAATCAAAACCACAGGCCGAGCAAGAGCTTTTCGAACTACAAGCTTTTGCCAAACAACACTTAACTATGGATTCACTCAATGCCTGGGATGTCACCTACGTTAGCGAAAAACTGAAACAACACAAATACTCCGTCTCTCAGGAAGAGTTACGTCCTTACTTTCCCGTGGATAAAGTACTAACGGGACTGTTTAAAATCACCGAAACACTGTTCTCGGTCACCATTAAAGAAGTAACCGACGGTGTTGATAAATGGCATTCGAGCGCTCGCCTGTTTGAAGTGTTTGATGAGCAGGGTGATTCGCAGGCACGATTCTATCTGGACTTGTATGCTCGCTCACACAAGCGGGGCGGAGCCTGGATGGCTGACTACAGTAGTCGTTTTCGCCTCGACGATGGACGTCTGCAAAAACCGGTCGCCTTTTTAACCTGTAATTTTAATCCTCCTGTTGGTGACAAACCTGCGCTACTAACACACGATGAAGTGGTTACGCTATTCCATGAGTTTGGTCATGGGCTGCATCATATGTTGACGCAAATAGACTACTTGAGTGCCAGTGGCATTCACGGCGTCGAGTGGGATGCGGTAGAACTACCCAGTCAGTTTATGGAGAACTTCTGTTACGAAAAAGAAGGCCTTGATTTAATCTCCGGGCATTTTGAAACCGGCGAAAAACTGCCCGACGATCTATTGCAAAAGTTGCAGAACGCTAAAAACTTCCAGTCCGCCATGATGATGGTCCGTCAGCTAGAATTTTCGCTGTTTGATTTCCGTATTCACAGCGAGTTTGATCCGACCAAGGGTGCCCGCATTCAAGCAATTTTGGATGATGTACGACAACAGGTTGCAGTGATCCTTCCGCCAGAATGGAATCGATTCCAGAATACTTTTTCTCATATTTTCGCCGGAGGCTACTCTGCCGGTTATTACAGTTACAAATGGGCTGAAGTGTTAAGTGCCGACGCCTTCAGCAAGTTCGAAGAAGAAGGCATTTTTAATGCCGATGCAGGACAAGCCTTTAAACAGAATATTCTGGAAAAAGGGGGCTCACAAAACGCCATGGAGTTGTTTAAAAACTTCCGAGGCAGAGAGCCCAGCGTCGAGCCTTTACTACGCCATTCGGGGATAGAGACTCAAACCGCGGAGTTGCGATAATTGGCTGAACCAAAACGGTTTCTCGCCATCGACTGTGGCACTCAATCGATCCGCGCGCTGGTATTCGATGCTCAGGGCGAGTTACTCGCCAAAGCACAAGTTGCTTTGGAAGGTTACTTTTCCGAAAAGCCAGGCTGGGTCGAGCAACATGCCCATTATTTTTGGGATTCGCTGGTGCGCGTATGCCACAAGTTATGGGATGAAGAGGGCATAGCGCCCGAGACTCTTTGCGGCCTGGCACTAACCACACAAAGAGCAACCGTGTTATGCGTCGATGAGCAGGGCAAGCCATTACGTCCAGCCATCACCTGGATGGATCAGCGACAAGCAACTCAGTTACCCAAAATCGACTGGTGGTGGCGACTGGCCTTTAAGGTGGCCGGTGTTGACGACACGGTAAAACAATTCCTTCAGGACGCAGAGGTCAACTGGCTCCATCAACACCAGCCACACATTTTAGCGCGGACTCACAAGTACCTATTGCTATCGGGCTACCTCAATTATCGACTGAGCGGTGAGTTCAAAGACAGTGTTGGTTCGCAGGTCGGCTACTTGCCCTTTGAATACAAAACCCACCAATGGGCCAGCCCTAATGACTGGAAATGGCAGGCTTGCCCACTACACCCCGACCAACTGCCAGAACTCGTTGCCGTGGGTGATACCTTGGGCACTATCAACCGTGATGCTTATAAACAAACCGGCCTGCCCGAAGGGCTGCCGATAGTCGCAGCCGCAGCCGATAAAGCCTGCGAAACTCTGGGCTGTGGAGCGCTTAGTCCGCATCAGGGACAAATCAGTTACGGTACCACAGCCACCTTCAATACGGTTTCCACCAAATACATCGAGCCAATTCGCTATTTACCACCTTATCCCGCCGCTGTTCCCAATCACTTTAGCTGCGAGTATCAAATTTACCGCGGCTACTGGATGGTAAGCTGGTTTAAAGAGCAGTTTGCGCACAAAGAACATATGGAAGCGCAGACTCATGGTCTGTCAACTGAAGAAATTCTGGATCAGCAGGCGGCTACTATTGCGCCCGGTGCCGAAGGCCTTGTGTTGCAACCCTATTGGAGTCCGGGGGTTCGTTATCCTGGACCAGAAGCACGCGGGGCGATTATCGGTTTTAACGATAACCATACTCGTGCGCACATCTATCGAGCCTTGCTTGAAGGTATCGCCTTTGGTTTACGATCAGGAAAAGAAAAAATGGAGCGCCGCAGTGGTACTCAAATAACCGAGTTGTTTGTGTCCGGAGGAGGCTCGCAAAGCCAGACCGCACTGCAAATCACAGCGGATGTGTTTAACCTACCGGTTCAGGTACCACAGCACTATGAAACCTCTGGCTTAGGTGCGGCAATTAACGTGGCAGTGAATCAAGGCGTTTACTCTGACTATGCCAGTGCTATTCAAGCCATGTGTCGTACGCGCAGTGTTATAGAGCCGAACAAGAGTAATGTGGCTTTATATGAAGCCATGTTCAAATCGGTTTATCAAAAACTGTATCAGCGACTGTCACCCCTGTATAAAGAGCTAAGAGATATCCACTCCTGAAGGCTTTAATCAGTCTTGCCTTTGTGCGCCAGTAGCCGATCCAGTCGGTTAGCAAAGGCCATGCGATCGGCGTGGTTGAGCGGTGGTGGGCCGCCGGTATTTACACCACTGCCTCTTAAAGTATCGAGAAAGTCGCGCATATTAAGTCGCTGGCGAATATTCTCCCGTGTTAAACGTTCTCCTCGCGGAGTAATGATTTCGCCACCTTTGGTAATCACTTCATCTGCCAGTGGAATATCTTGAGTGATCACCAAATCGCCAACTTCAACGCGCCTGACAATTTCATGGTCAGCCACATCAAACCCAGCCTCCACCTGTAGGCTTCTAATGAGTGGACTGTCGGGCACTGGAATATATTGATTGGCCACGAGTAACAGAGGAGTATCTGTTCGCACCGCCGCACGAAACAATATCTCCTTGATCACCTTAGGGCAGGCATCGGCATCCACCAGTATTTTCATTCACTGCTTTCCATTTGAATTGCACTCGCCTTTTTCAATAAGGGTTTAAGCATAGCCTCCAGACCGTTTAATTTAATTTCATACATGAGGGCTAATTGCCGTCCTAACTTGTTATCGGGAAAACCCTGACCGTGAAACCACACCAGATATGGCTCAGGTAATTCCAGCAGCGTACGACCTTTGTATTTTCCAAAAGGCATCACTTGGTGAATCGCTTCCAGCAATTGTTGTTCCGAAAAAAGGTTTGAATCGTGCAATGACACCGAAAAACTCACTTAGTCATTTTATCTGCCGTTATAATAACGCAACTGTAATCGATAGGTTCGCTTATTTATGACCGCTGAACAATTTAGTGATTGGGGACTCATCTTCGCGCTGAGTGCTGCCACCGCCTCAGTAACCCTTGGCATAATTATTTTTTACTCCATGATCCAGGATAAAAAAGCCGGTATCCCCATTATTATTGCCTTCGCTTTAATTGGCGTTGCCAAACTCGCAAAATATTATCTGCTGTCCGTTATTGCCGTTGGGTTGATGCTGCCCATGGTAGCCTACTATAGCTTTCGCCACTGGAAAAAACCTGTTATCTGGATCAACTGGGGATTGTTTTTTATTGCGGCTCCCATTGCTTTCTATGCTTATCGTGTGATGTATTTTCACTAAAAACAGAAGGGAAACTGGTGCCAATTATTGTGAAAGGTCATTTTCGTAACGCATTGATATTCTCGTGCATTACAGTGGGCTTATCGGCACTGTTCCTATTTTTGCATTGGAACTTCGGCCCATTTGAACTTTACCCTTATGTATTTGCTCCGGGTAATTTTTTGGCCAAACTGTTTACTGAGGAAATCGACTTCTGGCCCAAAGTATCTATTTTAATGCTTGGGCAATTTGTATTTTTCTTTGCGTTCTTTTTATTAATTAGATTAGGAATTAAGACATAGGAAAAAAGGGAGTTTTTCAACTCCCTTTTTTGGTTAGTGCGGCAAAACGATTCTATGTAGTGTGTTAGTACCATCAAGAATTAAAAGCAAACGATGACTGGCATCTAGGCTAAAATCATAAATATTATTGCCTTCGACATCCTGATAATTGGCTAATACAGTTCCATCCGATTGAATCAATTCTAACCCTGTACGAAAGCCAGTATTGGTTGAGTATTCGTACTCAATGAAAAGATTACCTTGAAGCGTAACTTGAAATGACTCTACATCTCGAGAATAAGTTCCGGTTTCTACCATGGTGCTACCCTGACGCTGATAAATTCTTCCAGACGAGATAGCAAACTGCCCTGTAGGATCTAAATAACCTTGCTCGATATCATGACTAGTTGAGGTCAGCTCTTGCGCAGTATCGAAATAAGAAATGCTTAATCGATTGAGCTCTGAATGAGAGACGCTAGACACATACATCGCGAGCTCTGGAAAATAACTCCATTGGTAATTATCTACCCAAAAGAAGGTTCCAAGGGCAGAACGATGATCACAATATTCTTGGTAAGTCGAATTAATAAAGAAACAGCCACCAGCACCCAGTGCAGCCTCTCCATTAACCATTACTGGTTGGAATAACTGATTAGTTTGTGACACTGTTGCACTCACCAAAGTATCTGAGTCAAGGTCAACCACGCCTTTGGTAGTGACAACAGAAGTTCCATTCAAACCAACTGCATAAACTTCACTACCTGGCTGATCTATAGCCTGATACTCCTGATGCAACTGCATGGTTAATAAATCTATCGCAATCAATTTATTATTATGGATCGTGTAAACAAAGGGTTGTGAGGGATCAACCGCAAATTTCAAGTTGTTATTATTAATTTGAAATGATGCATCGGCAGGCGTGCTTTCTAAAACATATAATGACGCCGAAAAAGTGCTCGAATCGATAACGCTTCGAGTGGATGTTAAGTCAACAATATTGGAGTGTGTTCCGGTACTTAATGTACCTTGTGGATTTGCTACTAACTTCAATATTTCAGGATCACTGTGATCAATCGTTAACCATTGGTTTGAGCTAGTCATCGCAGTATAGCTTGAAGTATCATTCATACTGTTATCCATAACTCTTACCAATTGAGATTGTTGAACAGGTTGATCACCAAACTCGATAAAGTAATACTTCGGTTTCGCCGCAAAGACACGATTATTCTCAATATTTATCGTGAGAGGAACGTCAACTTCACCATAAACAGACTGGACTTCGCCACCAAGCGTAAAGCTCTCTTCTACCGGCTCGTCTTCGAAATTTTGAGCAGTTAAGTCAACATCAAATAAAAACGAGTCAGGGGTCGTCCCGGAAGTGGTTTGTGGGTTCAGCAAATTAAAATTATTAGCAATAATTTCCCAGTTGTAATTACCTCCATCTTCAGCATAAACCTCAAACTGACCGGAGCGCTGTGTACCATTAAAGATCGAAAACTGAGTATTCGACACTGCAAAAGTTGCGTTGCGTACGGAAATATTAACGGCAGCCTGTTCAATGATATTACCGTCACTATCCTTAAGCGTTAACTGAGCCAGGTTATCACCGACTTCAAAGCTCGGTTGATTGTAACTTAAGTGAACTCGCGTCTCTCCATTACCCTGAGAAGTATTTAAAGCCAGCCAATCTTGATCTGACTCCAATGTCCACTCTTGTCCAAAGGTTACCACTGTGACAACATTTAAATCTGGATACTGACCTGAGCCCATGATGTACTCACCCGAATACTCTGCATCCGTCATATAGAGCACATCATTAAGCACGTAGTTAATCGTTAGATCTTTGTAAACTACATTGGTTTGTGCAGAATTCCCGGTAACAAATCTAATCGTCGTTGTACCTGTACCCGGAATTAACTGAGTCGTATTAACTTGTATAGATACGTCATAACTCCCGCTTCCGGTTTCTGCAAACTGAAAATCCAGCCAGCTGGGCTGTGGCATTTCAGGCGGCATCCCCACGGCAACGTATTCACCATTAAAATTGAATTGTATTGTCTGCGCAGCTGGAGCTTGTTGTTTATAGTCGGCTTCAAACTGTAGAGAGTTTTGACTCAAAGTAATGTTGTAACTAGTACCCGTACCACCTCCTCCAGTATTAGTAGGCTCTGACGATCCTCCGCCACCACCGCATGCAAATAAAACGAATACCGAAAAGCAGCACACCAGGTGCTTTATAAGTGACTGATTTAACATAAGAATCCCTAAATGTCTTCACGAATCCTGAAGGGCTGAGGAGAGCAAGAACAAGTTTCGCGGGGTTAGTCTAATTGTTGTTTAATACTGCACCCGCATCATATTGATAATTAACTTTCAGAACAAGTCACTGTGGATAATTACCACTAACTGGGATACTGCTTTTTCATATACTTTAACGACTCCTTCATTAATTGTTCCAGTACCTTTTTATCAACTTCTTCCAGCTTATTAATATACAAACAGGATTTTCCAGTTTTATATTTGCCAAGCTTTGACATAAGATCATCGTACTTTGAAAAGCCCGACATAATATACAGTGTTAAAGCATTCTTTCGCGGTGAAAAACCAATGCGCATCCAGTCACCTTCGCGGCCACTGGCATATACATAATGGTAAGAGCCAAAACCAACAATGGAAGCTCCCCACATCGCAGGCTCTTCCTTGGTCACTTTTTTCATCATTGCCAGTATCTCAAACGCATCTTCACGTCTTTTCTCGGGTTCAACGGAATTTAAAAACTTTTCAACGCTTGCACGATTCTTTTTCGTTTTTAATTCACTCATGGTTTGCCTCCTGTCGAACATTACTTCTGATGAGGAAAGTAACGATAATGTCCAGTAATTGGAAATCGAAATAAAAAGAACTCTTTTTTAGGGCCAGCCCCAACATTATGGACGATCATGGGCTCTCCTGCCTCGTTCGTTTCATCCACTACAATCCCAATATGTGGCAAATTTCCCGGTAACATCCAGGTGACTATGTCTCCCGGTAGATAATCTTCTGTCAGGTTTGTGATGGGCAGCGATTCACCATGGCGAGTGAAGAATGCTTGCAAGTTAGGAACGCGTCGATGGTCAATATTAGAATCAGGACCGCTAAGTCCCCAGTTATTCGGATACACCGCAAAGTTTTGCGTCATATCTTCATGGACGAGCTGTTGTAGATCGATTCCGAGCTTGCGATAGGCTCGAATAATCACATCGGTACAGACACCAATGGAAGCAGGGACATCACCACCGGGATATTCGATAGCCATATAGCGGCCATCATAGGTGATCTGATAGTGCGTTCGCTCGTATGCAGCGTTAACTAAAGCCTCAACCTTATCTGATAACGACTCAGCCCATCCCACTGAATAACCAAGTGCCATTAATAACCAACAGTTTCGAAACATAATACACCCTGTTAAAAATCATAGTCTTGCAATAAACGCTGCGGCAGGCGGGATGAGGTTATTTAACAAAGATAACGGGAAAGGGTTTAGGGTTAGGCATAAAAAAGGCGGGAATTTCCCGCCTTGAGCTTTTTTATTATTGTTGATTGTTATTTATTTTAAATTTCACCAAACAGTTTTTGATAAAAACGGCTCTCACTACGAGGCACAAATAACATCTTGATTGACACAGAAATTAGAAAGGTTCCCAGCGTCATTGCCAGAGCGATTAGCCACACCTGATTCATCCAGATGTAAACGATAGCGGCTACTAAACTTGTCACAGCGACGAGCATAAGCGCTTGTAACCAGCGCGGTGCCATAACAACGTTGGCTTTTGCTTCCAGACGCAGTTGATTAATGTAATCAAATCCACCGCGAACGCCCTGATACAGAGCCATAATAGCTGCAGCGAAAACGATAGTAATCACAGTCTCCAGCACTTCCATTCCCCTTTTTTAATCTTTTTTTATTGTCTGTCTTATTTTTGAGGCATCGAACATACCAAAATTGAGTTAGATCGGCATCTTTTTTAATTTCAGCGCCCTAAAACATCAAATAACCCATAAAATTCAATAAGTTAATATAATGACTTAAACCAACTCTTCGCTGCAGCGCAATAATTCATCCGAAGGCATGAGACTCACCCGATTCTGCAGGGTATCTAGACAATCACAAAGTATGGTCGATCGCTTACATCAAGGATCTCGCTCGGCTGATATCTCACCTAAGATTAGCAGCGTATAATCAGCCGCAATGACTCAGTAATACTCGATAGGGATATCGCCATGAGAACCGTAACCCATCAAATTCGCCGTGACCGCATATTCAAACAGGCTCGAGGTTGGTTTTTCGCCACGCGAGAAGGTATTCATATGGGCCCATTCCCGGATCAACCCAGTGCTGAACTGGAAATGGTCAATTACGTGCGTTCCATGAGTTCAGTATCAAGGCATCCTGAGATATTTGCAAAAAATTAAGATTTTTTTGAACTTTTAGCGAAAACTTCCAGTCTGATTGATCAGATACAGTAGTTCCCCCTGGCGTAATGCATTTGCAACGCCCATTTTGATAGTACTCTTTGGTTGGATTAGTGAGAGATTCGCCCCGTTAATCGGGGCTTTTTTTTGTCCAGAACTTAGTGTTTAGGGCTATCAGGGGAACTATTTAGCCTGTCTTGGCCAGCACTTCGGGTGTTTGTAGTTGATACAGATACTCCCGCAGACATTCCGCCATATCATCAAGCAGGCAATCTTCTTTACAGCATTTGGCAACGCCAATAATCCCTTGCAGCGATGCCAGAAGAAAACGCGCCACTTTTAATGGTTTTACATCACTGCGAATAACACCTTTGCTTTGCCCGCGCTCCAACGCATTGGCAATTGCGGTGGTCCAACGTTGATAAACCGATTCCAGTCGCTCACGAAACCCTTCATCAATCGGTGACATTTCCTGAGACAAATTATTAATCGGACATCCTTTTTCAATTTCAGAAGCAGTACGTCCTTGCCGTTCTTGTTCAAGAATTTGAATGATGGTAGTTACTGGATTGTCGCAATCAGTTAGAGGCTCTACCCAGCGCTGCATTACATCTTGCCCCAGTATTTCATCTACAATGGCATAACCAATCGCCATCTTATTGGTGAAATGATGGTACAAGGCTCCTTTGGTAAGTCCCGTACGCGTTAAGATATGATCCACCCGCATGCCCTGAAAGCCTCTTAAATGAATTTCTTCCAAGGCCGCATCTAATATTCGGCGCCGGGTTTGATCGGGATTTCGCTGTACTACCATGATTCACCTCACTGCACTCAGCCGATGGATGATAAATCGATCCGTTGGCTGAGTTTTTAACTTGCGGAATATTCGCGTTTAACGAGCTCGTTTTAACGCATTTTTATTAAAGTCGTTTTCATCGACTCCAGTCTGGAATTCATAACCTGTCCATACCAGTTCTGTTGACTTGCCAGTCTGATGATTTTCCATCATCATCTTATGTGCACGCCAGTATTTATCTAGAAACTGCTTCCACTCGCTGTTAATCAAAGTTTTCATTAACCGATCATTTCTATCGAAGTATTCAACTTTCAATTGACGATAGTGCTCCTGATCGATGTAACTGATCAGGCGACTATAACCCGAGTGTTTGTACTGCGGTGTACTTTCGACAACAAAAACTTTTTTACCGTCAACTGTATCATCACGCAAATATTTATAGCTGTACTTTTCAATTTCAAAAGAGGACAGATCTTCATACGAAAATTCACTGCCCATAAAAGGACCCGACTTATTGCTCGATGCAATGCGCTTAACTCGTTTTAATGCGGGCAAATATAACCACTGTTCATCTGGCTCGACGGCATGAGAGAACGATAAAAATGCAGTGCCCTGAACATCTTTGGGCTCGTCGAAAATGGTTAAACTTTTATCACCATCATCGAGCACTTCAAGACTTTGAATGCGAATTTTACGACGGCTTTCACGACCGTCTTTGTTACGTAAAATCATTTCCATCTGCGCCTTGGAATCACCCCAACCGGTATTTCGAGCATCGGCTTCTTTCGCAATAGCCAACCCTTTTTCTTCCGCCGTCTGAGCGTTGATATTAAGCGGCAGAAGACTCAGCAAGCTTAGCGCTAGCAGTAGTTTCTTCATCTTTTTTTTCCTCTAATTTCATTAATAATGGTGGCAACATTAAAAAGTCGACAATCAATGCAATTGCAATGGTCATTGCGGTTAACAATCCCATGTCACTGTTCATCGTAAACGTCGACCAGGTCATAATGTAAAAACCAGCAACCAGTACAATAGTTGTTGCAGTTAACGCCATGCCAACCGTCTGGAAAGCATAACGCACGGCATCTTGTGCGTTCATGTTCTTTTCTCGACGTGCACGCAGGTACTTACTTAAAAAGTGAACCGTATCATCAACGACGATCCCAAGAGTCATACCGGCAACAACCGCCAGCGACATTCCAACTTGTCCAACAGCCATTCCCCACAAACCAAACGCGAGACCAGCCGGAACTAAATTGGGAATTAAGCTGAGTACACCCATTTTTAACGATCGTAATGCGAATATTAAAATCACAGAGATTAATACTAACGCCAGCGTTGTTCCGCTAAGCGAGCTTTTAATATTACGCTCGCCGACATGGGCAAACATTAAATTGGGACTTGCCTGATCCGCTGTTAATTCAGGAGCATTTTTGACGAACCAATCATTGAAGCGTTGTTCCAGATCAATCATTTCGTTCGATGACAAACTTTGTAAGGTCACATTAAGTCGTACTGCCGACTTGTTAATGTCAATCTGATTGGTTAAATCCAATCCTTGTGGCAGCGACATTTCGTACAACAGTAAATATTGCGCTGCCAATTCCTGATTATCCGGAATCTTAAACCACTCGGGATCATCAGCATGCATATTGCGGTTTAAGCGCTTCATGGTGGTACTTAAGGTATCCACATGAATGACTTCTGGCTGTTGATAAGCGTACTCAGTAAACGCCTCCAGTTTTTTCAAGTAGTCAGGACTATTTATCCCTTGTTCTTCTCCAGACTTAACCGAGATAAAAATATTATACAAGCCTGTTAGATTTTCCTCGGTAAAGTCAGTATCGGCGCGAAAGGGCACGCTAGTGTCGAAATATTTTACAAACTCATCGTTTAATTCATTGCGTGGAATAAACGCAATAATCACAACCGCCAAAACACTCATTAGAGGCAGTAACAATTTTCGCTTTGCAACGACCCAGTCGGCCAAGTTGTCCATCCATTGATAAGCTTTCGGCTCTTTGGCACTCACTTTAACAGGCAAACTCATAATAAACGCTGGTAAAAATGCAACCGAGTGAACAAAAGCCAGAGCCACACCAATCGCCACAACATTACCCAGATCTCTAAGCGGCGGTACATCGGAAAAGTTCATGCTCAAAAAGCCAATCACCGTAGTTAAGCTGGTTAAAAATACGGGCTGCATATTGATACGAATCGACTCAATCATCGCCTGCTTTTTAGTTGCGCCACGCCGCATATGTTGCAAAAAAGTCACCAGCAAGTGCACTGAATCGGCTACGGCCATGGTCAAAATGATGATCGGCGCCGACATTACCGGCCCAGTCAAAAAGCCGCCTAACCAAATAAAGCTACCCATGGCTCCGGCAATTGAAAACACAATCAAAAACACGGTAGTAAACACACCGGTTAAAGTGCGCACCATAAACCAGAGGACCGCGATCACTACAAGGAACATAATAGGGATCAGCGTTTTATTGTCTTTGATTGTGGCTTCAGGAAAGGACACATTCATCATCACGATACCCGTGAGACGAACTTCGATATTGGGATCTTTTGCCATCGCCTCTTTAGCCAGTTCTCGAGCAAAAGTTGCAACCTCCATGACTTCTTCGGTTGGGTTTTCCGGTAACTGGACTGTAATATTTATGGCTGTGTGCGCCTGATCAGGAGAGATAAGGCGGTCTTTTAAAATAGGGTCATTAACCGCAATTTCAGCCAATGCCTGAAAATCTTCAGGTGTGTATTCTGCTATCTGCTCTGGTGTTATGGTCTGGTGCGAACAGTCTGTATCGTAGACCCCTTCTTTTAGCGCTTTGGGATAACAAATTAGATCTTTAACAATTAGGTCATCTTCACCTTCAGCCCAGGTATGCTGAAAATTGGTAATGGAATCAACCCGAAGTTTGTATGGGGCAGCCCATGCACGCTCGGTGAGCCACTGGAGCGTACTTATGGTGTCGGCAGTAAACACATTGCCGTCCTTTGGAGAAACCACCATAAGTACATTATCAGCTTTGTTATAGGTGGCCTGTATTTCTTCAAAAGCTTTAAGTTGCGGATTTTCTTCGGAAAAAAATACGCGGTAGTCGGATTTGAAATAGGCTTTTGACATACCAAAAGCCATAGCCGCCGTTACCAGCACCGTTACTAACATAACGAGCCAACGCCAGCGAATGACCCATTCAGCGTATTTCACCACTGTATTATTCGCCATTCAAAATATCTCCTGAGCTGGAAATCTTGGAATACTGGGTTGAGCACTGCGCTAGCGCCCAACCCAGTGATACTGGAAAACCTCTACTAAGTAGAGTGGCGCAGTATATAAACAGACCAGTTGGTATGTCAATCATTCACATCAATCTCAACTGCTGCCTTTAGCGGGAAATTTTCGTTAAAATGGCGCTTCGAATAGTCCATCACGATTAATATGCCCACTAAACCGAGAGTATTCACTCACTCACCAGCACTTGCAAAGCAACTTGAAGGAGTCATCCTTTTAGCTGCCGGGTCAGAAGTCAGTGTCGATGACTGGCTACTTAATAAGGAAGCGGAGGGCGTAACTTTACGCGGTAAAATAGACGAACAATTGTTCAAGCTACGATTTGATCTCCTCTCCGGCCAGATGAATTACCGACGGCAGCATGGTGGAGGAAGAAAGGAGCCACTTGCCAAAGCGATAGGATTAAAACATAACGCCACACCAAGAGTTTTAGATGCCACAGCAGGAATGGGGCGAGAGTCTTACTTGCTGGCAGCATTGGGCTGCCGAGTCACTGCGATAGAGCGTCATCCCGTTATATTTGCACTGCTGCAAGATGCCGTAAGCAGACTCTTTCAGGCTGAACAGTTGCCTTTCCCAACTGACCGGATCACTCTAGTTAACCACAACAGCATTGAGTACATTCAAAATTTAAAGTCAGAAGACTTTGATGTGATCTATCTTGATCCTATGTTTCCCGCCAGAGAAAAATCAGCAGCCGTTAAAAAAGAGATGCGCGTTTTTAAATTACTGATCGGCGACGATAAAGATGATGTTGAACTACTGAATGTTGCTTTGAGTGTTAAGAGCAAACGCGTTGTAGTGAAACGACCTAACTACGCGCCTTTCATTGGAGGAGTAAAACCTTCGTTTCAGGTTGAGTCGAAAAAGCATCGGTTTGATGTTTA
>JBFHVL010000023.1:0-23234 GCA_041589565.1 Kangiellaceae bacterium
TCCGAGATCGGTATTGAACCCTTCTACTCACAGGAGCAGTGGCAAGAACTCTGTGAAAGGCTTATCGAGAACAACCAAAGTCACACATGCAGCGTATATTTACAGGTAACACGGGGTGTAGAGGAGCAACGAGATCATCGTTTTCCCAAACAACCCAAACCTACGGTGTTTGCCCGAGTGTCTGCCTTACCCGATGTCAAAGCGAGGCCGTCTGATCGCGGTGTTCGCCTTTGTTCCGTAGAAGATGTGCGCTGGCAGCGCTGCGATATCAAAGCGATCACCTTGCTCGCCAACTGTTTGGCGCGCCAGACAGCGGACAATGCTGGTGCCGATGAAGCTTTATTTATCCGGGATGGTTTTGCCATTGAAGGTTCGGCATCCAACGTTTTTATGGTCAAACAGGGAGAGATCCTCACCGCGCCCAAGTCGCATCATATATTGGGGGGGATCACTCGTGACTTGGTTCTGGAAATTGCCGAGCAGCAGAACATGCCTTTTAAAGAAATTCAGTTTACGTTGGAGCAACTTAAACAGGCCGATGAAGTGTGGATCACCAGCTCTACACGTGAAATTCAACCGGTGTGGTACATCGATGAGGCCACCATCGGGAATGCTCAAACAGGGCCGGTTTGGCATCAATTGGTGGAACATTATATGGCGTTTAAGCAAAAACTGTATCGGGGCGAAGTCCGCTAGTGACTTTGTTCTAGAATGACGATGAGGAAATAGCATGTCCGATTCCAAGCAGCCAGAAAGTATTAACACTGAACTGTGGGATTTTCCCTGTACTATCGCCTTTAAAACCATGGCTAATAATCGGCCCAAAATCGAAATGGAAATACTGGCCATTATTCAACGCGTGGTCCCCGGGGACTATTCGCCCACTTTAAAGCCTTCGGCGAAAGGTAATTATGTGTCGGTAACAGCGACGGTGACTTTTCAAAACAAAGATCAGGTAGAAGCTTTGTATCGAGAAATGCGTAGTCATCCTGATGTTAAAATGTGTCTTTGATGTAAGCGGGCAGTATCATCAATGAGTCAGCAAAATTTAGCCGAGCATATTATCGTGCGTCAGTTAGGGCGTCAGCCCTATGAACCTATCTGGCAGGCGATGTCCAAATTTACCGGTGAGCGTAATGAGCAGACACCCGATGAGCTCTGGCTGGTGGAGCATGAGCCGGTGTTTACCCAGGGGCAGGCAGGAAAAGAGGAGCACATTCTCGCTGCTGGAGATATTCCTGTGGTTCAGGTTGACCGAGGTGGTCAGGTGACCTATCACGGGCCAGGTCAGCAGGTGGTATATTTTTTAATTAACTTACGTCGTAAAAGTCTTGGGGTGCGCGATCTGGTGTCATCGATTGAAGAGGCCATTGTTGATATGCTGCAAGATATGGGTATTGCCGCCCATGCGCGTCCTGATGCGCCGGGGGTTTATGTAGAGTCCGGCGCTAAAATCTGCTCATTAGGCCTTAGAATTCGAAAAGGCTGCAGTTTTCATGGGCTGGCACTTAACGTAAACCTCGATCTGGAACCCTTTTTGCGGATCAACCCCTGCGGTTATGCCGGTATGGAAGTGACCCGGATCAGTGACCACGGTGGTCCAAACAGCTTATCGGAGGTAGAACCTTTGCTTATTGAGCATCTGATGAGTAATTTAGGCTATAATACGCGCTCCGAGCAAGCGGGTGGCATTTAGCGCGCTATCCGTCTCGTCAATTAACAAGAGTTCGACCATGGCTGACAAGTCTTCTGCCAACAAAGTTATTCCTGGACAAAAACTGCGTGGGGCCGAGAAAACCTCCCGCATTCCAGTAAAAATTGTCCCTACCGAGCAAATGCCGCGTAAACCGGACTGGATCCGGGTGCGTCTGCCTAGCGGCAATCAGGTTACTGAAATTAAAAACATGCTACGCAACAAGAAGTTGCATACGGTGTGTGAAGAAGCCAGTTGCCCTAATCTGCCTGAGTGTTTTGGGCATGGTACCGCGACCTTCATGATTCTGGGCGATATATGTACCCGTCGTTGTCCGTTCTGTGATGTGGCGCATGGACGCCCCCTGGCTCCCGATCCCGACGAGCCTGTTCATTTGGCCGAGTCGGTTGTAAGTATGGGGCTAAAATATGTGGTGATCACCTCGGTTGATCGTGATGACCTGCGTGACGGTGGAGCGCAACACTTTGTTGATTGTGTTAACGAAGTTCGTCGTCAATCACCGGGCACCAAAGTTGAAACCTTAGTGCCTGATTTCCGTGGCCGAATGGATCGCGCACTGGAAATTTTAGGTAATGGTTTACCCGATGTGTTTAATCACAATCTGGAAACTGTACCTCGCTTATATCGTCAGGCGCGTCCCGGTGCCGATTATCAATGGTCGCTGGATTTGTTGAAGAAACATAAAGCGCTTTATCCCCATGTAGCGACCAAATCTGGCCTGATGGTTGGTCTTGGTGAAACCAACGAAGAAATCATCGAGGTAATGAAAGATTTACGAGCGCACGATGTGGATATGCTTACCATTGGGCAGTATTTACAGCCCAGTAAAGATCATCATCCGGTGATGCGTTTCGTCACTCCTGCCGAGTTTAAGGAGCTGGGAAAAATAGCTGAAGAACTCGGATTTAAAAATGTCGCCAGCGGACCTATGGTTCGTTCGTCCTATCATGCAGATAAGCAGGCAGCAGGCGAAAAAATTAGTTAGGCCAATTAGAATTTAACCTAAAAAGGACTCAAAAGAGTCCTTTTTTTGTGCCAGCGATTTGTTTCATTCGACTAGTTATACAACACGCTCAGTACCAACACTAATATCGATGAAAAGGTAAATAGCATCAGATAAACAATGCCCAGCACCATCCACTTCATTACTGTGAGTACCCAGTGTTGTTGGTAAACTTTTCGTAGCGTAAGTAAAAAGTACACCGGGATCCAGATGAACAACAGGATTTGTAAAAATCCGGCAACGCCACCAATAAAACTCAGTAGCCAATTGTCGGAAGGTCCCAGTGATTCGTCCAAAAGATTGAGTGCGATGATCAAAACAATCGACAAAAATAAAAATGCATGGCCGTGAAAGGCATGAATTAAATGTTCAATATAGTAGCGTCTGGCAAAGGGATAACTCAGTTTCATAAAGATGGCAAAAATAGGTACAAAGAGCAGCATAGTTTTGGGTACCAGCTCTAACAAGTCGCCAAAAAAATCTTCGCGCTCGTCCGGATCTTTTAGTTTTTTAAACTTTTCCGTAAATTTTTCTTCCAGTTGGCGATTGTCTTCCTCGGATAAAAAGGGAAAGTTTACCGTGATCTTTCCATTGTCATTAATATTTAATCCGCTGTCGCTGCGAGAGCTTAATTGGTCTTGTTCGGACTTCTCAGTTTCCCGGTGTTGTTTTTCCACTACCGATAAATCATCATTGATGCCATGAGAATCGAGCTCGTCGTCTTTCTCGACATCATTAACAGCTTCTAAATTACGTTCGGCGTCAGTGAGCAGCTCTTCAGGTAGAGGAATCGTTTCAAGCCCTGACATTTTAAAAGCATTGTTTATTGAGTCGAGTTTTTGTCTGGCCTTTTGGCGTTCTGCTTGGTTGAGTTGGCTGAGCGGTTTATCGGCGAGACTGTGAAGAATTTGCTGCCGCTCGGTTTCGCCCAGCTTACCTTTGGTTGATGTGACTGGCTGGCCAACTACCTGGATATCCGGATTGCTTTCGCTGGTTTTATTTAACACCCAAATAACCGCAATACAGAACAGACTGGTAATTAAAAATAAACGCAATGGCGGAACGTAACTGAAACGTCGACCCGATACGTACTCTCGGGTCAAGAAGCCGGGACGAAACAGGAGTGCGACCAAGGTTCGAGCCGCGCGCGAGTCCAGATTGATAATATCTTCCAGTAGCTCATGAATCAGTGAGCCAAAAAAGCGTATGATCGACTTGGCAGGCTGACCACACTGGTGGCAAAAAGGACCGGTTAATGGTGTACGGCAATTTTTGCATTGATCTTGAGTGTCTTCGATGTGTTTTTCTGATTGAGTATCTTGATATGCAAGCTGTTGCTTGTCGGCTGTATTCGCTTCCGTCATTATAGAGTCTCGATACGAAAAGTATTTTAACGATACACCAATTTAAAACTTCCGGCGATCAGCGCTGGAAAAACGGTGAGATTTTGTTTTAGGAGTTTACTGGGTGTTAGAAGAGTACTCAAATCAGTTGTTATCTTACATTGAGCAACAACCCGAGTCGGCATTTCTTATTGTCTTAACCATTGCATTTTTAGAGTCGCTAGCAGTGGTTGGAGTTTTGCTTCCCGGCTGGTTGTTGTTAGTTGGTGTGGGTGCATTGGTCGGTGGTGGCGTGCTTCCTTTTTATTCGATGATTCTGGCGATGTTTATTGGAGCGGTTATCGGTGAAGGCTTAAGTTACTGGCTGGGTTACCATTATCGTGATCGTATTCGTCATTTATCCTGGTTCGAATCGCATGAGAAAGCCTTGAACAGAGCTGATCGATTTATTCGCCGATATGGAGTGATCAGCCTGGCTATTGGGCGCTTTATTGGGCCATTGCGCGCGGTATTGCCGGTGGTTGCGGGTATTTCTGGAATGTCTCAACGATTGTTTTGGAGCGTTAATATTGCTTCAGGCGTTTTATGGGCTCCTTTATATTTGGTACCGGGCATTTTGGTTGGAGCTGCATTGAGCTTGCCTGAAGGTTCGCGCGAAGTGATGGCGGTGTTTTTGATCGCACAGATCTTTTTCATCTGGATGGCAAGAAAATGGTGGCTGGATGCGCTTAAAAGTCGCGAAAACCGCGCTCGTCTTAAATTGCAATCCTGGCTGGCTACCAGTTGCGCTTGCTTGATGGTTATTATTTTTGTGTTGAGTCCGGTTGGACAACAGGTGGTGCAAGTCTTTGCTCAATTGCTTTCGGTAGTAAAGTAAGGTGAACCGACGGGGCTGTTTCGTTTTTATTAAGGGGGCGTTATTGTGAGTTTCAGTGACCACAATCAACTTCTTCAGGACTGTTTGTGGTGTATTGGATCGCCAGAGCTGGCCGGGCAAGAGATGACTCAGCAATCATCCCTGTCACCATTTTTTGCTGTTCCGAGCGCGGCGACTGCATTTGTTCAGCAATTGAAATATGTCATGCAACAGAGACTTGCGGTTCAGCCTGATTGGATTGTTAACCATTTGCAAAAATTAAAAACGCGCCGTCTGGGTGAACGCTTTGAAAAATTTTGTCAGCTGGCTTTTGAGCTGCACCCAAACTATCGGGTGTTGGCTCATAACTTTCAGGTTCAGCAAGACGGACAAACTCTTGGCGAGTTGGACCTGCTAATTCAACAGTTAGATTCCCAACGTATCTATCATCTGGAACTGGCATGTAAATTTTATTTACAGTTAATGCAGGACAAGACCGAGCTGTGGCTGGGACCTGGGTTAAAAGATCGGTTGGATATAAAATTAAAACGCATGTCATCTCATCAATTAGTTTTAGCGCAAAAATCACAGGTTGTTGAGCTATTAAAGGAGCACGGCTGGTACCCGGCTAGGTCGTGCAGTTTATTAAAAGGGCGATTATTTTACGAGATGGGCCATGAGCAATCACAGGACGCAGAATATCAATGGGGAACAAGGCAACAAATTTACTCTGGTTTTAACTATAGGGCTTGGCAGTGGCAAGGTCTGAACAAGACTCAATGGTTCGCTCCGCTATATGAAATGGTCAATCCGGAACCTCTGGAGAACTTGCTGGATAAAGTCATTGAGCGACCGGTTCAACTGGTCGCATTTGAAAAGGGAGTTGAAGTAAAGCGCCTGTTCTTGGTACCTGATGATTGGCGAGAAAAGGCGCTTCACACCGTAACAGGCTAACTGGGCTTTTCTTCTTTATCTGTCACTTCTTCTGCATCATCAACAACCTGTCCATTGCGGGTGTAGAAGTTTTCTTGCATCGACTTCCACATTTTCAGATTTTGCTCGGCGATGTTTTGCATCATGGTCATTGGATTGGTACCCAGGAAAGTATTAAGTGGGCTTTTGAATCCAGCTTGTTGCTCCATAAATAATTTCATGGAGTGTTCCAGAAACCGACTCATCATCGCCTGCATCGAGTCGCCATAAAAACGAATCACGTTTTGTAGAATTTCAGATGTGAAAATCGGACTTTCTCGATCTTCCTGCTCAGAGATGATTTGCAGCAAGGTTGCCCGGGTTAAGTCTTCTCCGCTTTTGGCATCAATAACTTTAAAGGCGGTATAACTTAAAACCAGCTCTTTCACATCGTTTAATGTGATGTAGCTGCTGATGGCAGTGTCGTATAAACGACGATTGGGGTATTTTTTTATTATTCGTACATCAGACATATCGATTTATCCCAACACTCACAGTGAATGATTTTCCAATTTAGTGCAGCGAAGTTATGTTTTTGTAATCTATTAATCACGCTGCTGAATGGCTCTTTTTTTGAGCTATGTTGCAGTGTATCAGGATATTTTGGACTGCACCATAGCTAACTGCTGTCCTTGTTCGTCAGGTCAGACAAGTTGAAAATGTTGTTAAAATCAAAGAAATACAACGTAAATGAAGGTAAATTTCAGGATCGTGTAGTAACGGGTGTTTTCAATGGAAATTGGCCGGGTGAAAGGTGCCACCCGGCGCAGGTTTTAGCGGATTACCCGGTGCTCGATCAATTGATCAACAACCGAAGGATCGGCCAATGTCGATGTGTCGCCAAGGTTATCAAGTTCGTTGGCGGCGATTTTACGCAGAATACGCCGCATGATTTTACCTGAGCGGGTTTTTGGCAAGCCCGGTGCCCACTGAATGACCTCGGGTTTTGCTATAGGACCAATTTCTTGATTAACCAGTTGTATCAGTTCTTTTCTTAATTCTTCACTCGGTGTTTCACCCGTCATCAAGGTTACATAGGCATAGACTCCCTGGCCTTTGATGTCGTGAGGAAAACCAACCACAGCGGCTTCTGCCACTTTGTTGTGAAGCACCAGGGCACTTTCAATTTCGGCCGTTCCAAGACGATGCCCGGAAACATTGAGCACGTCGTCCATTCGGCCCGTGATCCAGTAATAGCCGTCGGCATCGCGACGCGCACCGTCTCCGGTAAAGTAGCAGCCTTTAAACTGGGAAAAGTAGGTATCGTAAAAACGTTTATGATCACCATACACGGTGCGCATTTGTCCAGGCCAGGACTGGGTCATGACTAAAGCGCCTTCGGCTTCTCCATCCAGTATATTGCCTTCACTATCGAGCAGTGCGGGATTAATGCCAAAGAAAGGGCGAGTTGCCGAGCCGGGCTTTAAATCGGTGGCTCCGGGTAATGGGGTGAGTAGAATGCCTCCGGTTTCGGTCTGCCACCAGGTGTCTACGATCGGGCATCGGTCTTCACCAACTACATGATAGTACCACTCCCAGGCTTCCGGGTTAATCGGCTCACCTACGGTGCCGAGTAAACGAAGACTGGAGCGAGAGGCTTTTTTCACAAAGTCGTTGCCCTGGCCCATTAAGGCTCTTATGGCAGTGGGTGCGGTGTAAAAAGTATTCACTTTGTGTTTGTCCACCACCTGCCAGAAGCGGCCCGCATCGGGATAGGTTGGAACCCCTTCAAACATCAGTGTGGTGGCACCATTAGCCAACGGCCCATAGAAAATATACGAGTGCCCGGTAATCCAACCAGCATCGGCAGTACACCAGTAGATATCACCTTCCTGATAATCAAAAACGTATTTGTGAGTAATGGCTGCGTAAAGAATATAACCACCGCTGGTATGGAGTACCCCTTTGGGTTGTCCGGTGGAGCCCGAGGTGTAAAGAATGAATAAAGGATCTTCGCTGTCCATGACTTCAATCGGACAGTCGGCAGACAGGGTAGTCGTTTGTTCGTAGTAATCCACATCGCGTTCTGGATACCACTCAGTATTGCCTCCTGTGTATTTGACCACAATTACTGAGTGAACATTGGGACATTGAGCAACGGCAACATCGGTGTTGGCTTTTAAGGGGACGGCTTTGCCGCCGCGCAGGCCTTCGTCGGCGGTAATTACCACTCGACAGTCTGAATCGAGAATTCGGCTTTTTAATGCTTCCGGTGAAAAGCCGCCAAACACTACCGAGTGCACCGCGCCAATACGTGCGCAAGCGAGCATTGCATAACCCACTTCGGGGATCATGGGCATATAAATACACACTCGATCGCCTTTTTTAACACCACGCGCTTTTAGCAGGTTGGCAAATTTACATACTTGCTGATGCAGTTCGCGGTAACTGATGTGTTTGCTATGTGCTGGATCGTCGCCTTCCCAAATAATGGCAGTTTGATCGGCTTTGGTTGCTAAATGACGATCCACACAGTTGTAGCAAACATTTAATTTGGCACCTTCAAACCAGCGTATATTCGCCTGATGATAATTGACGTCCATGACTTTTTGCCAGCGTTGTTCCCAGTCAATAAAACGCTCTGCCTGTTCCGCCCAAAAGTTTTCAGGATCATCGATTGAACGCTGATACATGGCCAGATAGCCTTCGTTATCAATCAGGCTGTGCTGCTTGAACTCCGGGTTGACCGGGTAGAGTTTTACGTCTGACATACTGTTACTCCCAATAGTTTTATTCGATCCTTCGCCCTCGGTCACCGCATTGAGGTGCGATTTAATTTGACCTTACCTTAATCGAAAAAAACTTTTGCTGAAAGGTGAAGGGGCATTTTTTTTAGGATTCCGCGTAATGCATCATTATCGCGTTATGGCTTGTTGGTTACAGTGCAGTTTCTTCTCTGTTGCGAACAAAAGTAAAGCGACGATAAAACCCCGCTTAAGTCTGCTATCCGTTAGAAATTGAAAAAAGGAGGGCGTTATGAAGTTTCGTAATTTCGACGACGAATCAGCTGCCGTGGATATGACACCAATGCTGGATATTGTTTTTATCATGCTGATTTTCTTTATTGTGACCACATCGTTTATTAAGGAAGACGCGGTCGATTTGGCGCCGCTAACAAAAAGTAAGCAAGAGGGCCCCGAATCGGAGGTGCTTACCATCGAAATTAACGCCTATGATGAAATTGTCATTGCTGGACGTCAGGTGGATATTGCGGCGGTAACAGCCAATGTCGAGATCTGGAAACTTGAGAAACAAAAGCCATCGGTCGTGGTATTGGCTAATCCTGAGGTAACAACTTCCGTTTTGGTAGCCGTCACTGATAAGGTGCGACAAGCGAATATTGATAAGGTGAGTGTTGCGCCAACTCGAACCAATTAATTGATTTTTGACGGTTAATTTGAGATGGCGTTATTTATCGCTATAATAGCCGCTGAATTTTCCATGAACTCAGCAGTCCAGTTCGGACCTTAATTGGGGATGTTTAGCATGAACTTGTTGAAAAACAATGGGTTACTGGTGTTAATTAGTGCCATTTTAGCACTTGGCACCGTCTATGCCGCAGACAAGAACGAAGAAGAAAAGAGCAAAGGGTATATTGAAGCCCAGAAAAAACACGTATTCAGCAAGGAAAATATCACCAAGCGTACGGCTCCGGTGGGCAAAATCTTTGTTGAAGGTGATGATGTACCTACTGCAGAGCCGCCTCCTGCTCCAGTAAGCACAGGCCCTCGTTCTGGTGAGCAAGTCTATACCCAAAACTGTTCCGCCTGTCACAGTGGCGCTTTGCCGAACGCTCCTGCACTTGGTGCAGAGATTTGGAAGACCATGGCTCAAGAGCGTGGTGTTGAAGACTTGTTGAAGTCGGCGATTGCAGGAACAACAAACGGGATGCCGCCGCGCGGAGCCTGTATGAACTGTTCCGATGACGAGTTGAAAGCGGCCATTGAGCATATGATTAACAGTGCTCAGTAAACCGGTGGTTCAATCGTAAAAAAAGGCGCTCTGGCGCCTTTTTTTGTACTCAAGAATTACTTTTTTGCCATCAGGCGCTGTTGAAATTCGGGCTGTAAGTCCTTGTGATGTGCAATATAAACCACCCAGTAATCCAGGTGTGCAGAGTGTGGGGAGCGCACATGGGCGATCCCTATATGAGTTTGAGAGCGATAAAAAGAATGTTCTCCCATTAAGTGTGTTCGATGTCCTTTTGATTCCATGAATGCCTGAAACACATGAGTTGCGTCGGGCGCGCCTCCTTGAATGGCTTCAACATTGTTGCCCCAGAACATCGGATAATAACGAGGCAACGAGAAGCCTCCTTCTCTTAATCGTTGGTTGGCTCCGACACTAATGGTGTGGCTGACCATACTAAAACGCGCCATTTCCTCGGCTTTTTCCTGCGCAAGTTGTGACAGTAGGGGATCGCAAATCATTCGGTCTCGTTGTTGCTTTGGAGATTGAATAATCATGGTGGCCAGCTTGCGTGCCTGTTCGTTATTGCCACACAGCAGTGTGGATTGACTGGCGTGAACACCTATGACAAAGCCCAAAGTTAGCACGGCTATAATATGCTTCATTAATTGGCGCTCCGGTTTGTGTAATCTGGTTTGTAACTTCCACTACTATAGACAATTGAGCTGCACCGTAAAAGTTGAACTCTCAAACCATGAACAAATTGTATTAATCATTAAGTGAAGAAGTTAAGCGGAGTTTATTCTGACGCAATAGATCTTCCATTTTTTGTTTGAGGCAGTCTGCCACTTCATCTGGAGATGAGAGCTCTTCGGCGGCAAGCACGGCCCAGCAATCACGATGCTGTTTACCCCAGTACAGTGCCATGTCGGCCAGGCTGACCAATTGCTGCCAGGGAACGATTAAAGTTTCATCTGCAAAAAATGGGAACTGCACCGCGCCAATCGTGCAGGTGACCTGAATGGATTCACCATCTGGTAACTTGAAAGGCTTATTCTTAATTAATCCTCGTAGGCGTTCGGCTAAGTCAAAAATTTCCTGCTCGGTTTTTACTCGTGCGACGAACACAAACTCTTCACCGCCCCAACGAATTAATAAATCGGTTTCTCGAATAGCGCTTTTTAATCGTTTACTAAATTCTACCAGTACGGCGTCACCTGAGTCGTGGCCATGGTGATCATTGATTTGTTTAAAGTGATCGAGATCGAAAATATAGATGCCCAGCATCGAAGTATGGTCGAATTTGTGGTGACGTTTGATATAGGCTAATTCACGAGTAATATTATGTTCGAAAAAGCGTCGGTTACCGAGGTCTGTCAGGCCGTCTTTGAGACTTAATTGCTCAAATTGTTTAGCCAACTTTTTCTTTTGTTTCAGTTGCAGAACAATTACGACCACTATCAAAAACATGACTAATATAGCTAACACGAACAGTGTTTGCTGAGTATCTTTCTCGGAAGCTAACGCTTCTTTTAATGCCTGTTCTTTCGCTAAAATTTCTGACTTTAATTGCGACTCTGTCTCAAGCCGTTTTAGCTCTGCATTAGAAGCGGCCGTTGAAGCGCGTTGCTTTAACTCTGGCTCAATCTTATTTAAGTAAAGATCTCGAAGTAATCTGAGTCCGTGAAGCTCTTCAGGTGCTCCTCGAAGGCCAGAAATACGCTTTGCTAAATCGAGAGTGACTTCTGTTGTCGTACCAGGAGAAAGGTTGAAGCAAATATCAATATTCTCATTAACATCAAAATAGCGTAACGCTAACTTTCGATAGCAAGAAAGATAGCTATTAACTATTTTATCAGCAACAACTTTCTCTCCCGCTCGTTGAATATAATATTCCACTTTATCACGTTGGTTTAGCTCGGCCGCTGCAATTGCTGCAAAACTGGCAGCATCAACCTCAAAGCCTTGTTGGTGTTTTAAAACTTCATCAAAAAAACTTAATGCTTTTGGGTAATTGTGCAGATGAAGAGCATATGCAATCCCTGTGTTGTATAAACTCATAACTTGCTGTTGTAAATGCTGCTCAGCAATGTCCTTTTTGTTTTCTGCTAATGCTTCTTGTTGTTTAATTAGGTGCTGTTGTCTGATTTCTTTCAGTAACTCAATACCTTTGTGGACCAACTTTTCATCGCCATGGACGATATACAATGAGGCGACGTCGAACATGATCTGTAATGTCGCGTCGAATTGATCTTTGGGAACAATCTCTAGGGCTTTTTCATAGCTGGCAAAAGCAGCTCCGATATCCCCCATTTGAGATTGACGCCATCCCACTTCGGATAATATAGCTGCCGCAATTTCTGAGCGAGCAAACTGTTGAGCTTCCAAGCTCAACTCCATTTTGAGCTCAAGCTTCTTGGTTTCAGAGTATTCGTCGGCATCAATACACCACCAGCGGTAGTAAATATCTTCGAGCATAGGGGGCATCTCGCCGCATAAACTCAATGCTTTATTTTCACTACCAGAAAAAAAGTAAGTAGCAGTCAATAACCGGTGAAAATTGTATTGATGAACAGGAGATTCGCTGGTGTTCTTCTTTTGCGCGAGCCAATCGATACGTTGTTCGGGAGTCCAGTCGAAAATCGGCTCTTCAATTTTGGGAAGTGCACGAATCTCATCATAGGTAAACGGATACTCTACAGCAGGCATGCTTTGCTTAGTGAGGTGCGCTTCTTCCTGGCCATGAGCGAACCCTGCAAGCTGCAGTATTAAAATTAGAGTAATCAAATTCTTGTGTATCATAAGATTGTTTTCGTTGAGTGAACATTTGTCACGGTATTAATCGATATCGCAGTAGACAGGGCATCTCGACGTGGCATGCTTATAAAACTCGCCTAAAGGATTGGTCGATTGTTAAGCTCGTTTGCCTCGATGTCCATATTAACACAATATGAGATATCGATGCCCATTGCGTAAGTTTAGACCAGGATTGAGCGATGCATGTGTTCTAACTCAAATAGAGTTGTTTTTTAAGAAGTTTGAATTGGTAAATAGAGCCTTATGTTTTGATTTGCACTTCCTGATTATCTATTAGCCGAGGCTGTCCCAACCAGGCGGCGGCTGCAATCAATAGATCGGTATCATTCGCGCTCGCAGGTTCTAAATCGCTTTGCCGAACGATTTCAAAGTAATCCACTTTAAAGCCATCCTGTTGCAGTAGCTTAATGGCGTGATTTTTAAGTGAAGCAAAATTGCGATCACCCGCTTCGATTTGTTTTTGAGTGGCTATGATAGTGCCGCGAAGATGAGAGGCTTTATCTTTTTCGGTTTGTGAAAGATAGCCATTTCTTGAGCTCATGGCCAGTCCGTTTTCTTCGCGTACGATATCGCCGCCAATGATGCTGATCGGCAACATCAGATCGTCCACCATTCGTTTTATGATCATCAGTTGCTGGTAATCTTTTTTTCCAAACACAGCGACATTGGGCTGAACAATGTTAAACAGAATATTAACCACTGTGGTGACGCCCAGAAAATGGCCGGGACGCGAAGCCCCGCAGAGTTTATTGGTCAATGCGTCGATGGCTTCGACTTTTGTATGCATTGATTGACCGCGAGGATAAACTTCGTCGGTGGTCGGCAAAAACAAACAGTCACAACCCTTTTCGATCAGTTGTTCGGTATCTCGCTCCAGCGTACGTGGATAAGCATCAAAGTCTTCATTGGGACCAAACTGCAGCGGATTGACAAAAATGCTGGCGACAACAATATCGCAATGTTGTCGGGCGGTTTCAATCAGGCTTAAATGGCCAGCATGAAGGTTTCCCATGGTTGGCACAAAGCCTATCGAATTTCCCTGCCGCTTGAGTTCGAGCAGATGTGTTTGTAATTGCTTTTTGTCACTAAAAGTTTGCATAACTTGAGTTTATCAACGGGTATGGTTATTCAAAGCTGTATTCGGCAGTGGGAAAACTGCGCTCTTTTACCTGTTTGACATAGAGCTCGATGGCCGCTTTTACATCACCTTTGGCTTCTTGCATAAAGTTTTTTACAAACTTGGGTGTAAATTCTGTGTTTAAACCTAGCATGTCGTGTAGCACCAGCACCTGAGCGTCGCAATCGCTACCTGCTCCAATGCCAATGGTTGGAATGGATAGTTGTTCTGTGACCTGTTTGGCCAATTTGGCCGGCACACATTCCAGTACCAGTAATTTTGCACCCGCTTCCTGCAATGCCAGGGCGTCTCTTAACACTTGTTTGGCAGTTGCTTCATCACGACCTTGGACTTTGTATCCACCAAGAGCGTCTACCGATTGAGGAGTCAGGCCTAAATGGGCGCAAACGGGAATACCGCGCTCGGTCAGTCCTTCAATGGTAGAGTACAGCCATTGACCGCCTTCCAGCTTGACCATGTTGGCGCCGCTTTGCATGAGCAGTGCCGCGTTATGAAACGTTTGTTCCGGCGTAGCGTAACTCATGTAAGGAAAGTCTGCGATGATGAAGCTTTTTTGCGCGCCACGGCGAACACAGGCAACGTGATAACACACATCGTCCATGGAAACAGGAACGGTAGAATCATTACCTTGAATCACCATTCCTAAAGAATCACCCACCAAAATAACCTCAACACCAGCCTGTTCAATAAGGCGGGCAAAGGTGGCATCGTAGGCGGTTAAAACACTAAAGGCTTCGCCTTCCTGTTTCATGCGTTGTAACTGATGCAGCGTAATTTTTTTCATAGACGTTAACCGTTATGCGAAAGAAATAAAGTGTTACAACACTTCGGGACGAGGATTAAAGTAATGTCGACCGCTGTTGGTTTCTTCAATACGCTCGAGTAGTTGCTGGTAGTCGGACTGACTTTCAACTAAATCGATACCCGATGCATTGACTATCAACAAGGGTGAGCCCTGGTAGTAATGAAAAAACTCCAAATAGGCATCGCAAATACGTTGTAGATATTCTTTCTGAATGGGGGCTTCGTATTGTCGCGCTCGTTTGCGAATTCGATCGAGCAACACATTCACTGGGGCCTGCAAGTAGATCACCAAATCTGGCTGTGGTGTATCGATGGTTAAGTTATCATACACTTGGTTGTACAGCGCCAGCTCGTCGCTGTCGAGTGTGACCTGCGCAAACAGGCGATCTTTATCCATTAAAAAGTCGGATACATAACTGGAAATAAACATATCGCCCTGACGCAGATCTTTTAACTGGCGTGCACGTTGAAACAAAAAGTAAAGCTGAGTAGGTAAGGCACCGGTTTTTGGATCTTGATAGAAGCGCGGTAAAAAAGGATTGTATTCGGCTTCTTCTAACAATAATTCAGACTGATAATATTCTGCCAGCTTACGCGCAAGAGTCGTTTTGCCAACACCGATGGGCCCTTCTATAGCAATTAATTTTTTATTATTGGCTTCACTCACAACAACTTCTCGATACCTGCTTTGGCGATCCGATCAACCCAGAGAGTCAAAGGTGTTCCATCGGGAAAAATGAAGTCTGGGGCAATATCGAATAGGGGTAATAATACAAAATTGCGTTCCGTTATGCCGTAGTGTGGCACTTTCAGCCTTGGATGGTCAATGCATTTGTCGCCGTAAGTGAGCAAATCCAAATCCAGCGTTCTGGGGCCCCAACGCTCACCCTGTCGCACTCGGCCATGTAGATTCTCCAGTCCCTGTAGGGCGTCAAGCAGCTCAAGTGGTGAAAGTTCGGTGGTGATTTGGGCGACGGCGTTGATATAGTCGTCCTGATCTTGTGGCCCCATGGGTGCCGAACGATAAATTGGAGAGACAGCGTCGAGCAGGCAGCGATCGATTGTCGCTAATTCTTGCGCCGCTCGCTCTACATGAGTTTTAGGATCGTCGAGGTTACTGCCCAGGCCAATAAATGCGGTTATGCTCATGAATCGGTATGAACTTTATTGCGTTTTGGACCGCGATGTTTGTTGTTTTTAAAGCGTCGTTTTCGGCGGTTTTTATTGCCGCTGGAAAGTGCATTTAACATGCTGCGCTGGCCATCAGGTCCTGCTTCCTGAAAGCGGGTCCACCACTGGGCAACGGACTGCAAATTGGGATTGGCTTCGGCCCGCAGAACCAGAACGTCATAAGCGGCGCGAAATTTTGGATGTTCCAACAAACGGAACGACTTATGGGTTCGATGCTCCAGTCTTGGTTGTAAGGCCCAGATATCTCGCATCACCAGCGCAAACCTTTTGGGGATCGCAATGTATTGTGACTGCTCGCTGATTACATGGCTCATCGCTTTGTGGTAGGCATCGTTGTGGCTCATGCCTTGTTCGGTTAATTGCGCTGCTCGATCTTTGAGCGGCTGCCATAAAAATATGGCGTAAAGAAATGCCGGGGTTACCGGTTTTTCCTGCTGAATTCGCTTGTCCGTGTTACGCAAGGCTGCGTCGATCAATGTGCGGAATTGTCCGTTGCTGTCACGTTGCAGGCTTTGATAAGTACCCGGTAACATATGCTCAAACAGACGGTAATTGATAAGCTCGGCGACGGTCTTTTCGGCATGGCCTGCGAGCAATAATTTATGACTTTCATCCCACAGGCGTGCCGCCGATACATTGGACAGCAGATTTGCGTTGGTGGTAATGGGTTTTGCGGTTTTAGTTTCAATCGCTAAATCCAGTTTAACTGCCAGACGCACTGCGCGAAGCATTCGTACCGGATCTTCCTTGTAACGGGTGAGCGGATCGCCAATTAATCGTAGCTGGCGTTTTTCCAGATCCTGCAAGCCGCCGGTAAAGTCTCGTAGTGAGAAGTCACTGCTGGAGTAATAGAGAGCGTTAATGGTGAAATCGCGGCGTAGGGCATCTTCTTCCAGTGAGCCATAGACATTATCGCGAACCAACATGCCCGATTCATGTTGTTTTCCATGTGGGCTGCCCTGATCGTGGTGGGCACGAAAGGTGGCGACTTCAATAATTTCATGACCAAATAAAATATGCGCCAGCTTGAAGCGGCGACCGATGATCCGGCAATTACGAAACAGTTGTTTTACCTGCTCCGGTGTTGCACTAGTGGCAACATCAAAATCTTTTGGATGCAGGCCAAGCAGTAAGTCGCGCACGCCGCCACCAACCAGATAAGCTTCATAATTCGCTTTATGTAAGCGATTTAAAACTTTCAGGGCATTCACACTGATGTCTTTGCGCGACACCGAGTGTTGCGACCGTTCCAGTACTATCGACTGAGGTTCGATCGTAGCGTCATCCGAAAACCATTTTTGCCAGAGTTTCTTGATCATCTTTTATTCAATTGTTGATAGGTGCAGCGGATCATACCAGTAACAGCACTTTTTGGAAGCTTTGCGTCAAGTCGTTTCGGGACAGGGGAGCTCGCGGGTACGTGGGACTCGTTCGCGGGACCATTGATACGTTGCTATTGTTAGAATTTCTTCACATGAAGCCTTTGGTGGTATGTCGGCGGTAGCTTGACCCAAAAATGCCAGCGCGGCCACTAACTGAGACCTGGCCTGTGCCGCCTCAATGGCGGGAGCATAATTTTGCTTGCTCAGTTTGTTGCCATCGGGATTAATCGCCAAGGGAATATGCAAGTATTCGGGAGGTTTTTCCTGAAAGCACTTATAGAGTGCTATTTGTCGGGGGGTGGAGTCGAGTAAGTCTGCACCTCGAACCACACTGGTGATTTCCTGATCGATATCATCACTGACCACAGCCAGTTGATAAGCAAATAAACCGTCTTTTCGTTTAATAATAAAATCTTCTGCCATTTGTGCTTGAGGAAAGCAGACCTTACCCTGAAGTTGATCGCAGAATTCGGTGATCGGCTGTTGCTGGAGAAAACGAAGGGCAACCGAGTCTTTCAGGGAGTGTTGACGGTTTCGGCAGATGTTCTGGTAAACTCCACCGGACTCTCGAATTTGTTTGCGAGTACAGTGGCAGGCATATACCCGCTGCTGTGCTATGAGTTGGTCGAGCCGTTCTTCATAGCGTTTATGACGTTGACTTTGATACTCAACGGGCTCATCCCAGTACAATGCAAAGGCTTCCAAGGTATTGAGGATATCTTTGGCAGCGCCGGGCTGTTCTCGTGGGGGATCGAGATCTTCAATACGCACCAGCCATTGACCATTGTGAGCGCGGGCATCCAGGTAGCTGGCTACGGCCGCAACCAGAGAGCCGAAATGAAGTCTTCCGGTTGGCGAGGGGGCAAAGCGACCACGATACATATTTAAAGGATATGAAAAGGGCGCCTATTGCGCCCCGGATTACTTATTTACCCAACTGCTTTTCTTTAATTTCAGCCAGGGTTTTACAGTCGATACATAAGGTAGCCGTCGGACGAGCTTCCAGTCGGCGAATACCGATTTCAACACCGCAAGACTCGCAAAAGCCGTATTCTTCATCATCAATGTCTTGAATGGCACTGGTGATTTTTTTCAATAACTTACGTTCGCGATCACGAGTTCGAAGCTCCAGGCTGAACTCTTCTTCCTGGCTGGCGCGATCCACCGGATCAGGAAAGTTAGCAGCTTCATCTTGCATATGGTTAACCGTTCGGTCGACCTCTTCCATCAACTGCTTTCTCCAGGTTTCGAGGATATTTCGAAAGTGAGCGCGCTGCTCCTGGTTCATGTACTCTTCGCCTTTCTTTTCTTTATAAGGCGCAATACCCAGGTTACCCAGAGTGGTAGTCGTCGCTGCTTTTTGCGTTTTTCGAGCCATTTAATGCTCCCAGCTAATATTGGGTTAAATCGTTTCGTGTTAACACATCAAAAAATTGGCAGAGGTTGAACGAGTTAAGATGAGATATTACAACAATGCCAAATTCATAGCCGCGGATATATAGCATACTTTTCCCACGGCGAACAGGCATTATGGGGATAAAATCCCTGAGTTCAAGCGTAAATTTCTAAGCTGGTTATCGCGTAACCATTTAGTAAGGCTTTAATAACTAACGGTTAATTTTCGACTCAACTTTATTTCGTTTGGTTGTATCTCGGCGCCATAAGCTACAATTTCTACCCCGGCCCTCTTGGCCTGTTTCAACAACTCTGCGTATTTCGGGTCAATATGCTCTGCTGCTTTTACTTCGTTGATTCCGCTGTGCTGTACGCAAAAAAACAGCATTGCGCGCGCGTCAGTAGATTGCTTTAACTCAATAAGTTCGCGCAAATGCTTTTGTCCACGAGTGGAGATCGCATCGGGAAAATAGCCAAGGCCGTCCTGTTCTTTCAAAGTGACACTCTTAACTTCGACATAAACCGGCGAGTCGGCATCATGCACCAGGAGATCGACTCTGGAGTTTTCCTGACCGTAGCGCACTTCACGCTGAATCTCTGAAACCCGCTTCAACTCTTCAATAAGCCCACCTTGAATAGCTTCTTCTACAAGGCTGTTAGCTAAGTGAGTATTCACTCCAATGCGTTCGCCAAGGTTATTTTGACTGATCACCCAGGTGTAACGATATTTTCGTTTGGGGTTTTGCGAGTCCTGGAGATAGACGCGCCAGCCTTCTTCCCAGCAGGCTTTCATGGAGCCAGTGTTAGGGCAGTGGACAGTTATCTGTTCGCCGTTTTCCAGAATGACATCGGCCAGAAAACGCTTATAACGTCGGTTTAAAGTGGCCGGAATTAGAGGTGGATCAAGCTGCATCGAAAATGTGTAACCCATGAATTTACAGGAAAGGAATAAAGTCTACTTAAGTCATTTGTCGAATGCACGTCACCACTTTCTTTATTCGGGAATTTGTCCATTCCACCACACGTTTTCTCCGTCGGATGCTACCTCCAGTGGGGTAAGATACTGTCCATGGCAGGGGCCTAAGACACAGCGGCCTGTGATTGGGTGAAAATGGGCGCCATGAACCGAGCAAAACAAATGAAATCCGTCGATGGCAATGACTCTTTCACTGTTCATATTGAGTTTGGCTCTGGCGTGGGGGCAGCGGTTGAGAAAGGCGATGGGTTTTCCGGTGTGCATCAGCAAAAGGATGTCTTCTCGTTCGGAAATCGGTAATATCAGGCCTTTTTCTGCATCAATATCGCCAAGTGTACAAAGTTTTTTCTTTGCTGATATATGCGGCATAAATGATTAATCGAACCAGTAAAATGCTGATGTTTAGAGGTAAGTGTAATTGATTTTTTGGTCGATTTTTAGCCTGTTGGTGGTAATTATCGCTTATTGGACAGTTTTCTGGAGTTACCAGCGTCGCTGGTTGTTCCCGGTGCATCGTCTGGTGTTTGACTCGTCCACAAAGCCTCAGGTTGCTGAATCTCACTGGCTGACTCATCAGTGGGGTAAAACTGAACTCTGGTATTTAAAAGGCAAGGGCGATGGTAAGCGCTTACCTACCGTAATGATTGCACACGGCCAACTCGGGGTGATCGATACCTGGGAAGAGCGTGTGATAGGGCTGCTTAACCGCGGCTTTAATTGTTTACTGGTGGAGTATCCGGGCTATGGCCGCAGTTCGGGAAGTCCCTGTGAGCAAACTTTTACCGACACAATGGTCCGAGCCTACGACTGGTTACTGCAACAACCGGAGGTAGAGCCGAGTGCGATTATCGGTTTGGGCCGCTCCATGGGTGGCGGTGTCATTTCATTACTGGCATTGAAGCGGCCTCTGGTCTGCCTTTGGTTGATGTCTACCTTTACCAGTGTGCGGCCCTTTCTGGCAAAGAAAGCGATTCCAGCATTTTTGGTGCGCGATCCTCTCGATAACGTAAAAGCCTTGCAACAGCATCAATTGCCTTGTCTGGTGCTGCATGGAACTGGCGATCAGGTGGTTCCGGTGTCACATGCCCGGCTTCTGGCGGCAGCAGCGAAACACGCTGATCTCGTACTGGAAACAGGAGATCATGATAATTGTCCAATGGACTGGGAAGTTTTTTGGGATGTTGCAGCCGGCTTTTATCACCAGATTGCAACAAAAAATAATGCCCAATAGGAAAAATTTGGCTGTAAAGTTCTGATTTACAGGGGCTTGATGTAAAATATAGCCATCAGTCTGTAATTGCGTCGAGGTTGATTATTTCGAACTCGGCACCTCTTTGTTGGAAACTCTATGCCTTTAACCGATGCTGCCAAGGCCAAACTGCCCACACTGTGGGGGGAGTTTGAGATCCACGCACTGGAAGATCCCGAAACCCAAAAGGAGCACGTAGCTCTGACAATGGGTGATTTATCCGGCGATGAGCCTGTTTTGGTGCGGATTCATTCAGAATGCCTTACCGGCGACGCTTTATTTTCCATGCGTTGCGATTGCGGTCCTCAACTGGAAGCTGCGTTGAAAAAAATCTCTGAGGCCGGCCGTGGTGTGTTGTTGTATCTGCGACAGGAAGGTCGGGGAATCGGTCTGGTCAATAAAATCAAGGCTTATGCACTGCAAGATCAAGGTATGGATACGGTGGAAGCCAATGAATCTCTGGGATTTGCGGCCGATGCCCGAGATTTTGGTCTTGCCGGTGATACGCTACGAGCCTTGAAGGTGTCGAAAATCGCGCTGATGACCAACAATCCGCGGAAAGTGGCTGCCATTAAAGCGGCCGGAATTGAAGTGGTAAAACGGGTGCCAATGAAGTACGGTAAAAACCCCCATAATGAAAAGTACCTGTCTACCAAGCACGGTAAATTAGGGCATTTGTTTTAATCTCACCCGGTTAATCATCAAAAGACTGCGATCGCTAAGGTGAGCGCTGCACAAGCCCTCAAAGGCGGCTATCCTTCACGATCGTCTGATCGAGAGTTTCAAAAATAAGCAAAATTTAAGGACCTAAAATGGCAGAACAATTGATTCTTCGACTATCTCCCGAGCCCGCATCCGGGATCTGGAATCCCAAAGCCAACCTGTCGTTTACCGCAGATGGCGCCACCATTCATCTCACGCCTTATATGAGTCAAGATCAAATTCGGGCCGCGGCAAGACAGTTGCTGGCAATGGGGTTTGAAAAATTTAAACTAGATGGTGAATTGTGGGATTTGGAAGCCCAGTTTTCCTTCGCTCAGGGCGCCTTTAGTCCCAAATTTATTGCCGAGGTCGAGTGGTTCTCAATGTCTGAGAAAGACGATCGGGAATTGCAGGCATTGATTAATGCCAGTTACTGGACTCGTACGCAGGTAAATCGAACGCCTGAAGATCTTTCGCCTATGGCGTTGGCTCAGGATACGGCCGAGTTTATTGCATCTCTGGCGCCCGACAACGTTAGTTTCAGGATTGTCAGCGGCGATGAATTGTTGGATGAAGGGCTGGTCGGTATTCATGGCGTTGGTCGCGGTAGCGATCGTCCACCGGCCTTACTGGAGCTCGATTATCAACCGCCCGGTTGGGGAGATGCGGCTCCTGTTGCGGCTCTGGTAGGAAAAGGCATTACGTTTGACAGTGGTGGATATAGCCTTAAAGCCAGCGAGTCCATGTTGCATATGAAAGCCGATATGGGGGGCGCTGCGACCGTTGCGGGAGCTTTGGCACTGGCCATTCAGCGAGGGCTGGATAAGCGGGTTAAGTTGTATCTGTGCTGTGCCGAAAACCTGGTCAGCGGTAAAGCCTACAAGCTCGGCGATATTCTTACTTATCGCAATGGGACTACCGTTGAGATTGTCAACACCGACGCAGAAGGTCGACTGGTTCTGGCTGATGGCCTGATTTTGGCCAGTGAATCCGGCGCTGAACTGATTGTTGATGCGGCAACTTTGACCGGTGCCGCAGTAACGGCCGTTGGTGAGCATTACAATGCGGTCTTCAGTTTCGATAAACAACTGGTACAAGAGGTGCTGCAGTTTTCGGAAATAGAAAACGAGCAACATTGGCCACTGCCTTTGGAGCCATTTCATGCGGCTGCCGCACCTTCTTCCTATGCAGATACGGCTAATAGTCGTCCAGTTAAAGGTGGGGGCGCGGGTGGAGCCAGTAACGCGGCCGGGTTTTTATCGCGTTTTGTTGGTAAAGGCCGTCGCTGGGTTCATCTGGATCTGGCTGCCTGTATGCTGAGTTCCGAAACTGGAGGCCTGTCCGCAGGCGGAACCGGGAAAGGCATTCGAACCATTGCTCGTTTGATTCAGGAAGAGTGATAACGTAATAAGTTGTCAGTTGCCTGGACTAAGGCAGACTAATCGTACACAGGAAGTGGTGACTCGACGCAGCGACCGCTAAATGTGATAAGTGATCAATTTATAAACATGTTAGACACAGAAAGGGAAACCGATGAGAAAACTGATTATTGCAATTGTGGTTTTGGCCGTTGCGTATTTGGGAACATTATTTTTTGTTAAGAGCCAGTCGACTGATGCTTTTGAGCGTCAACTCGCGGAGCTGGATAAGCTGCCTCAGTTTAATACTGAAATTGTTGAAAAGAACGAAGGTTTGTTCTCGGCAACCGCTGTGGCTAACGTGTTCATGCATGGTGCTCCTGACGTTGTTTTTTCTATCAAACAAACACAATCCTATGGCCCCA
>JBFHVL010000024.1:0-23178 GCA_041589565.1 Kangiellaceae bacterium
CAAATTGCTGATGGCGCCGACTTTGCCGAAATGGCAAAACAACACTCAAGCTGCCCTTCCGGCCGAAGTGGTGGTGACCTGGGTGAGTTTGGTCGCGGAATGATGGTTAAGGAGTTCGATGAAGTAGTCTTCAGCGCACCACTGAACCAGGTACAAGGCCCTGTGAAAACTCAATTTGGTTTCCACCTACTTGAAGTCACCAGTCGTACTGAGTAAATATACAATTTGTAGGAGCGTCTTTAGGCGCAAAACTGATTGGCCAATCAATTATAAAATGGTTAATCGCCCCTAAAGTGGCTCCTACTTGTATTTGAGGAATATATTCAATGGATAAGCAAACCGAAATTGAAGCCGCAGTTTTTCGTCGGTTACTTAAACACCTTGATGATAATAAAGAAGTGCAGAACATTGACTTAATGATTCTGGCTGATTTTTGCCGTAACTGCCTGGCTAAGTGGATGGTCACGGCAGCAGAAGAGCGAGGTGTGAAGATCGACTACGAAGCCGCGCGCGAAAAAGTGTACGGCATGCCCTATTCTGAATGGAAAGAAAAACACCAGAAGGAAGCAACACCAGAGCAACTGGCGGCGTTTGAAGCTCGCAAAAAATAAACGGTCAAAAAGATCCTATCAATAAAAGATTTATCTCCCCTCTATCCAAGGGGAGACTTTTCAAAAATTAAAACGACGTTCGTCGGTAATCCCGATACTCAGGAATCCAGAAATTCGCTTCGATTTTTTCATCCAACGCTTCATCGGAAATTGTCACCGCAACATCGTCTTCCATCGCCTGACGTGCAACGGCTTTAGCTATGATTTTACTGACGTTACGAATATCCGATAACGGTGGTAACAGTGCATTAGAGTCGTACTCTTGAGCACATTCGGCCAAAGCTTCGCTCGAAGCCATTAGCATGTTTTCGGTAACGCGTGTGGCTTTTGAGGCTAACACACCAAGACCAACGCCAGGGAAAATATACGCATTGTTACACTGCGCGATTGGATAAGTTTTACCATTTAACTCTACCGGTTCAAATGGACTACCCGTAGCCACAATCGCTTTGCCGTCAGTCCATTTAAGCACATCTTCTGGCAGAGCTTCGCACTGAGACGTTGGATTGGATAAAGGCAAAATGATCGGTGCATCGGTATGCTGCATCATCATTTTGACAATATCTTCATTAAACACACCGGGCTGACCAGAAACGCCCACCAAGATTGTAGGCTTGGCATGCTTTACGGTATTAAAAAAGTCAACACGACCGTTGTCATTACGTGTCCACCCTTCGGTTGCCGATCGTTTTTGTGCGACTGGGCGCTGAAATGGTTTCAAGTATTCCAAATCATCTGTTACCAAACCGCGACTGTCGAGCAAATAAATTTGCTCGCGCGCTTGCTCATCGGACAATCCTTCGCGTTTCATTTGCTCAATGATTTGCTCAGCAATACCACAACCGGCAGATCCAGCACCCAAAAATACGATGCGCTGATCTTTTAATTGTCGTCCACTGTTTTTACACGCCGCTAACAAAGTACCTACGGTAACAGCAGCGGTGCCTTGAATATCATCGTTAAAGCAACACAGACGATCACGATATTTTTCCAATAAGGGCGTTGCATGGTGGGCAGCAAAATCTTCAAATTGCAGTAAAGCATTCGGCCAGCGGCGCAGTACCGCCTGAATAAACTTTTCGACAAATTCGTAATACTCATCGCCGGTAATACGCTTATGTCGCCACCCCATGTATAGCGGATCATTGAGCAGCTCTTCGTTATTCGTTCCCACATCCAGAGTAATCGGTTGAGTGTACGCGGGACTGATACCACCACAGGCGGTGTACAGAGACAGTTTTCCAATTGGAATTCCCATTCCACCAATACCCTGATCACCCAGTCCTAAAATGCGCTCACTGTCGGTTACCACAATCACTTTAACGTTGTGTTTGGTGGCATTTTGTAGCATATCGTCAATGCGATCGCGATCAGGATAGGAAATAAATAAACCGCGCTTGCGACGATAAATTTTTGAAAAGTCCTGACATGCTTTACCGACCGTGGGTGTGTAAATGATCGGCATGGTTTCTTCAATATGCTCAACAATAAGCTTAAAGAACACGGTTTCGTTGGTGTCCTGAATATTTCTCAAATAAATGTGCTTATCGAGATTGTTGTTGAATCCCTTAAACTGTTGATAACAACGCGCCACCTGGTCATCGATGGTTTCAATTTTGGCGGGCAATAATCCTTCCAGGTTAAAGGTTTGTCGCTCATATTCGGTAAACGCACTGCCTTTATTCAGCAGTGGCGTTTCTAACAAAATAGGACCTGCGTATGGAATGTATAAAGGGCGTTTTTTGCTCTTTTGACTGGTCATGAGATTAATTACTCTTTATTAAAACGTGTACTTTGAGTTAAGACGGAAAACCAATGGAGTTATGGCAGTCAGAAAGTATAGACTGATTTGCTATTGTAACCCAGTCCACTAACTAGCGACATCTGACCTTAGCAACCTTTAGTTATACCCTTGTTCTATGACAGCTTTTCAAGCGAGCTTATCAGGTGATTAAAATCGTCCTCGGTATTATAAGTGTGTACCGAAACTCGATTAAGCATCTCTATTTGTCGACGCTGTAGGTCCAACATACCAGAGTCCAGAGTGATGACACTGGACACGATGTGTTGCTGCTCCAGGTATTGCTTCAATACAGGGGCAGCTATTTTATGGGAACGAAAACTGATAATCGCCGACTGCTCATTACCAGTATCACAAAGCTCAATATGCGCCACTTCATTTAACATCTTGCGAAGCCACTGCGCTTTGCTCTGAATATCCCGATAAATTTCATCGGCTTGCTGTAAGAGTTGCGAAACAGCCTCTTTCATTCCTAATCGAGCAGCCCAGTTCGCCTCCCAGGTTTCGAATCGCCTGGCATCTTTACGAACTTTAAAGTGTTCTCTATCCAGCCATTCGGCGGCAAAATGATCAGTTACCATCGGAAAAAGCTCGCGCTCTAAAACTTTATCGGAAGCCAAAAGAAAACCGGTTCCTCGCGGCGCACGTAAAAACTTACGTCCGGTTGCCACTAGAAAGTCCGCATTCATGGCATCAAAATCGACCGGAACCTGCCCCACTGCCTGACACGCATCGACAATGTAATAGCCATCAAACGAACTTAGTTTTTCGCCAATTGCTGCTGCTGGAGCAATCATGCCGTTATGGGAAGGCACCCAGGTAATTAAAACGGCTTTGGTTTTGTCGGTTATCGAGGATAGAACATCGGCCGTTCTTAAATTACCGTCACGCAATGGCACACAGCGAATGGTTATCTCAAACCTTTTTGCCAGCTGCAACAGCGCCACATAATTGGCTCCATACTCCAGCTCGGTTACCACAACTTCATCGCCAGCCTGCCAAGGAATGCTGAGTAAAGCGTTGAGCATAGCGCGAGAGGCACTTTCCACCAGAGCAACTTGATGGGTTTGGCTGCCCATCAACTTGGCAATGCTCAGGTAAAGATTATTCCAGTGCTGCTGGTGCCGCTCAGCGCATAGATACCCCCCCAGTTCTTGCTCCTGTTTCAGGTAATTTACCTGTGCAGCAATTACGGCATCGCTGCAAATAGACGCTCCAGCGGAATTGAGATGAGTCCAGGTATCTTTCATGATAGATAATTGGTTCGTGATGACTGATTGCCACTATAGGCGATTTGTCGTCGCGACCCAAATAGTCAGATGAAAGTAAAAACCGGAAAATAAATAGACGGAATGGAAAATATAGCGGGAACTACCGATGCCCCCACGCAAGCTTGCGTGAAAGGACATCAATAGATGATCTTCTGACAGTTACGAGTTTATCTTAGTGTTTGTGACCACAACCGCCCGAGCCACAACTCGACGTAGCACTGGAATTGCTGGAATTACTGCTTGAGTCGCTGGATTTGCTCTCGGCAGACTTCTTAGACTGGCCTGAGTTTTTAAAATCAGTCGCATACCAGCCTGAACCTTTTAGCTGAAAGCCAGCTGCAGATACCAGTTTCTTAAGCTCAGGCTTTTCACAGGCAGGGCAATCCACCAGTGGCTGATCACTCATTTTCTGTAATTTTTCAAATTGATGCTCGCATGCAGCGCATTGATACTCATAAATGGGCATGGTTAGTCAGTCCTCAATAACACACGACAAAGTTACCGCCGCGTAATATAAGGCTTTTTTTGAGAAATTAAAGAGCTAATGCACATTTTTTATTCAATTGATTGATAATTCAGGCATTTAGCCACGACCGGAAGACTGTTAAAATAGGCGGCTATGCTCAAAAAAATTCAACAATTGGAATACTCCGAATGCGCACTACTCAATATTTGATGGCAACCCTGCGGGAAACCCCGTCTGATGCCGAGTTGATCAGCCACCAGCTTATGCTTCGCGCCGGTATGATCCGAAAACTGGCTTCATCGGCTGGACTCTACTCTTGGTTACCCAGTGGCCTCAAAGTTCTTCGAAAAGTCGAACAAATCGTTCGTGAAGAAATGAACAAAGCCGGAGGGCAGGAAGTTCTGATGCCTATGGTGCAGCCTGCCGATCTTTGGGAAGAGTCGGGTCGCTGGAGTCAATTTGGTCCTGAGTTACTACGCATTCACGATCGTCATAATCGCGAGTTCTGCCTGGGGCCAACACACGAAGAAGTGATCACGGCGATCATTCGTGACGAAATTCGCTCCTACAAACAGTTACCCGCCAATTACTACCAGATTCAAACCAAATTCCGTGACGAGCGCCGCCCGCGTTTTGGTGTCATGCGCGCACGCGAGTTTTTAATGAAAGACGCTTACTCTTTCCACACGACGGAAGAGTGTTTAAAGAAAACTTATGAAGTGATGTATCAAGCCTACTGCAATGTATTTGATCGTCTGGGTCTGGAATATCGAGCAGTACTGGCCGATACCGGTGCTATCGGCGGTAATGCATCACATGAGTTCCACGTACTGGCTGATTCCGGTGAAGACGCGATCGCCTTTAGTGATGGCAGTGATTATGCCGCCAATGTGGAAAAAGCGGAGTCTTTACCACCACAGCAAGAACGCGCTGCCCCATCGCAGGATTTGCAGAAAGTTGAAACGCAAAATACCCGCACTATCGAAGAGGTCACCGCGTTTCTAAAAATTGAGGCCACCAGCATGGTGAAAACCTTGTTGGTCAAAGGTGCTTCAGAAGAACACCCAGTGGTTGCTTTATGTTTGCGTGGCGATCACACCTTGAATGAAATTAAAGCTGAGAAACATCCGCTTATTGCTGCGCCTTTTGCGATGGCCGAAGACAGCGATATAACATCGGCGGCGGGCTGTGAGGCTGGTTATGTTGGCCCGGTTGGTTTGTCGATTCCAGTGATTGTTGATCGTGATGCAGCGGTTATGTCGGACTTTGTATGTGGTGCAAACGAAAATAACATGCACTTAACCGGCGCAAACTGGGAGCGTGACGCACAAATTACGGAAGTTTACGACCTGCGCAATGTAGTTGAAGGTGACTTGTCCCCTGATGGTAACGGCAAACTAACTATTAAACGCGGTATCGAGGTTGGTCATATTTTTCAGCTGGGCACTAAATACTCCGAAGCGATGAATGCCAACGTTCTCAATGAAGAAGGCAAAGCCGTCACTTTGGCGATGGGTTGCTATGGCATTGGTGTTAGCCGAATTGTTGCCGCAGCCATTGAGCAAAACCACGATGACTATGGCATTATCTGGCCGCAAGCTATTGCTCCTTTTACTGTCGCCATTGTCCCGATGAATATGCACCGTTCAACTCGCGTTGCCGAAGCGGCGGAGAAACTTTACCAGCAGCTAACCGATCTGGGCATCGAAGTTATTTTTGATGATCGAAAAGAGCGCCCTGGTGTGATGTTTGCGGACATCGAATTGATTGGTGTTCCGCATCGCATCGTTATTTCCGATAAAGGCATCGATAATGGAACCTATGAGTACAAGCATCGTCGTCACAATGAAAAAATTGATGTGGCCATCAACGATGTTCTAAACTTTGTGCAACAACAACTTTTGGAACAATAGTTACTCGATGAACCTTCTTGCACGCCAAGGCCTTCTATTATCAGCTCTATTGATGATGGCCAGCACTGCGCTGGCCAATCAACAACAACCCGATGAAAGTTTTCGCCAAGAGCTGAAAACCATGCTGCAAGAAGAGCATTCTTTTGAAGACCGCTTTGAAGCCGAAGTTTGGCTCAAAGATATGTCCAAGCGACTGGAAAAGCGCGCCCCACACATTCCGGAAAAAGAACGCTTTCAGATTTTGCAACTAACTCACAAACATGCCAAGGCTTTTAAACTTGATCCGCAATTGGTACTCGCCGTAATCGAAGTGGAATCTAACTTTGATCGCTTTGCGATTTCCAGTGTTGGTGCCCGCGGACTCATGCAAGTCATGCCTTTTTGGAAGGACGTTATTGGTCATCCCGATGACAACTTAATGGATATTGAAACCAATTTACGTTACGGCTGTGCCATCCTTGCGCTATATATAAAAAGAGAAAAGAAAAATATTACTAACGCACTCGCTCGCTACAATGGCAGTTACGGTAAAATGAAATATCCGATGAAAGTGTACCGAGCGCTCAGACAACGCTGGAGAGCATGAGCCTCATCATTCCAAATTCACAAACTGGCCTGGTGCTTTCTGGCGGAGGTGCTCGCGCAGCGTATCAGGTGGGTGCGTTAAAAGCTATTTCTGAAATCCTGCCGGATACTACACATAAAAATCCTTTTCCAATTATTACTGGGACATCGGCTGGGGCCATTAACGCTACTGTAGTGGCAGCCTACGCGCAGCACTTTAAATTAGGAATGAAGCGTCTGGAAAATGTGTGGGCAAACTTCCATTGTCATCAGGTTTTTCATACCGACTTTACTTACCTCGCGAAAAACTCATTGCGTTGGCTGCGGTTGCTGTTCGGCGGTCCGCAACACAAAATCATAGGTTTACTCGACAACTCCCCACTGGCCGAGTTGTTGGATAAGGTGATCCCCTATCCCTTAATCGAAAAAGCCATTGCGCAGGGTGCTCTTGATGCCCTGTGCGTAACGGCCTCAAGCTACACTACCGGCGAATCCATCAGCTTTTATCAGGCCAAAGCCAATACCGAAGTTTGGCGGCGACATCGGCGGAGAGGGCACCCTGCCGTCATCAACAAGGCTCACCTACTGGCTTCGGCAGCTATCCCTTTGGTCTTTCCTGCAGTGAAAGTTGGCCCACAGTTTTTTGGTGATGGCAGCATGCGCTTTTTATCCCCTTTAAGCCCGGCTTTGCACCTGGGCGCCGAAAAGCTGTTGGTCATTGGTGTTGATCCCATCAGTGACACTATTGATGAGTCAGTTCAGCCCGAGGGCTACCCAACCATTGCAGAAATTGCCGGTCACTTGCTCGACAGCGTTTTTATCGACAGCCTCGACAGCGATTTAGAACGACTGAACCGGGTCAATCAGACCCTGTCGAAGATTCCTGAAAAAATCAAAGCGAAATCCTTTCAGCTAAAAACCATCGACTCATTGGCCATTAATCCTAGTCAGGACCTCAATGCCATCGCCAGCGAACACTTCACAGCCATGCCAAAGGGATTGCGTTTCTTCTTAAAACGCATCGGGATCGATGGTCACAGTGGTGCGGCAGTGCTGAGCTACCTGTTATTTGAAAAGCCCTTCACCCGAGAGCTGATAGCCCTGGGCTACAAAGACGCTATGCAGAAGCAGCATCAAATTCTCGAGTTTTTTCAGAAAAACAGCGCTCAATAGCCGCAAAGGCCGACAATATTTGACGCGTGTGTAAAAAAAGCGAATTCATTGGTAATTAGCCAATATTTGGCTATTCTTGAAGTAACCTATAAATTTTAAGTTAAATCAAACAGTTGCAAAACAAAACTCAAGCAAATTTAGATGGCTCAGCCAAAGAGCTGGAGCGCTTACAGACTCGTATTCGCGAGCTCGAAGCTATTGCTGAAGAAAAAGAGCACTCCGAAAAAATCCACCGTGCACTTTTGCGCATTGCGTCATTGTCCAGCGAAGCTCGCGAGCTTGCAGACTTCTACTCTGAGCTGCATCAAATTGTGGGTCAATTGATGTACGCCAATAACTTTTATATTGCGTTACTCACCGACGACAAAGCGCATGTAAAGTTTGAGTACTTTCATGATGAAGAAGACGATTCCGATCCGACGCAGTGGGATCCCGAGCCACTGGATTCATTTAAGTCAACGCTAACCGGTTACCTGTTCCGAACCGGCGAAGCAATGCTAGTCGATGAGGATGATCTGAATAAACTATCTGCTGCGGGCGAAGTACAAATTCGCGGTACGCCTATGTCGCAATGGATGGGCGTGCCACTGAAAGCTCAAAATGAGACCATTGGTGTTTTGGTGATACAAAGTTACTCCAATGATATTCAATATTCTTTGGGCGACAGAGAACTGCTAATTTTCGTGTCGCAGCAAATTGGCATTCTGCTTCAGAAAAAGCGATACGAGCAACGATTAAAAGAATACAACGAGCAATTAGAGCGCAAGGTTGAGCAACGCACCGCCATGTTGCAAAAAATTAATCGCGACCTCGAAAAGCAAATCCATGAAACTGAGCAAGCGGAGAGATTACAGGCCGCATTGTTCAAAATTTCTGAACTTACCAATACCGCGCAGGGCCTCGATGAGTTTTACTTATCGCTGCATAAAATAATTAATGGCATTATGCCATCAAAAAACTTTTACATCTGTACCTACGACGAAAGCGATGGCCAGCTCGACTTCCCGTATCATATCGATGAATTCGACTCTAATACCGAATCCAGAAGGTTGGACACCAGCAAAAATATTGATGAGTGTTCACCGACAGAACAAGTTTTGCGCAGTGGTAAGCCCGTATTAATTAATAAGAAAAACCGCGAAGCCTGGCTAAAGAAGAATGTATTTTTTGGTACAGTCCCCGAAACTTGGCTTGGCGTTCCATTATTTCAAAAAGATAACAAAGTATGTGGTGTACTGGCTGTCCAAAGTTACCTAAAGGGTAAGTCTTACACTCGACTCGATGAAGAAGTACTGGTATTTGTTGCGCAGCAAGTGTCAACGGCGCTAGCTCGAAAACGCAATGCCGAGTCACTCAAAAAAGCCCATGAAGAACTTAAGGCCATAAACGACCAACTGGAACGTCGTGTCGAAGAAAGAACCAAAGAGTTATCCATTACCAACAAAACTCTGCAATCGATGCTCGATGAGCGTAATAAAATGCAGAAAAAGTTGGCCTTTGAGGCTTTTCATGACAGCTTAACCGGCTTGCCTAATCGAGCATTATTCACCAACAGGCTCGAGCAAATTTTACGGCAGCGATCACGTAATCCCAATCTGCATTTTAGTGTGCTGTTTCTTGATCTCGATCGTTTTAAAGTTATCAACGATAGCTTGGGGCATTTAATGGGCGATGCTTTATTACAAGAAGTGGCTAGCCGCCTCGAAGATTGTATTCGCCCTAAAGACACCGTTGCTCGACTTGGGGGCGATGAGTTTTGTATTTTATTGCGTGATATTGATAACGAACGTGACGCAGCAGTTATCGCAAGTCGTGTGATAGAATCCATCGCCAAGCCATTTCAGCTTAATGAACAAAAAGTTTTCACCTCTACCAGTATCGGGATAACAATCAGTAACGACAGTTATAAAAGTCCCGATGACGTTTTACGTGATGCCGATGCAGCCATGTATCATGCTAAAGAAGCTGGCAAAGCGCGATACGCATTATTTGATGTCGAAATGCACGATGCAGCGATGAAGCGCCTGACTATAGAAAATGAGCTTCGTCATGCCCTGGAGCGAAATCAGATCAAGGTGTTTTATCAACCCATCGTGTGCTTGCAAACCCGAAAAATTATTGCATTCGAAGCATTGGCGCGTTGGGTACATCCAGATATGGGAATGATTTCACCTGTTGAATTTATTCCAATTGCCGAAGAAACCGGGATGATTCACGATATCGGCTTATTTATTTTGCATCATTCGTTGGGAACCTTAAAGTTCTGGAAAACAGAACTGCCACAATCAGCCGATGTGTCAATGAGTGTTAACTTTTCTTCAAAACAAATTGAACATCACGACTTGTTGGCAGAAATTCAACTCGCTTTAGAAGAAAACCAATTAGATGCAAAAAGTTTAAAAGTAGAGATTACCGAAAGCTTGTTAATCGAGAATGCAGCGCTGGCTCAACGACTGTTGAATCAACTTTCTGAAATTGACATTCCCGTATTACTGGATGATTTTGGTACCGGTTATTCTTCATTGAGCTATCTACATAAGTTTACCTTGAGTACCATAAAAATTGATAGGTCATTTATTGATCGTATGGATCGGAGCGATAAACATTTAACCATAGTTAAAACTATCGCCTATATGAGCTCACAGCTCAATCTTGGATTAATTGCAGAAGGCGTTGAATCAGAACGGCACGTGGAAATCTTGAAAGAGTTGAACATTCATCAGGCACAGGGCTATTTGTTCAGTATGCCGGTTGATGCTGAGCGGGCGCGCCAACTATTAATTGATTTCAACTCGGGACAAAGTTAACACTTGAGCGATTTTTCCTGCCCAAGTGTTAACCTACATAGATTATTTTCTGGGGATATGCTTTAACGTATCCACTAACAAATCCCAAAATTTTTGTACCGACTCGATATGCACTTTTTCATCGGGAGAATGTGCATGGCGAATTGTCGGCCCGAAGGAGATCATATCCCAGTGAGGGTAAGGTTCACTTAGCAGCCCACACTCCAGTCCTGCATGAATTACCTTAACTTCCGGTTTTTTCCCATACAGAGCCTGATAGCGCTCAATCATTAAAGTCAATACATCACTTTCTGCGTTAGGTTTCCAGCCGGGATAATCACCATCAATGTGGGTTTGTGCACCGGCCAGTTTAAAGATTCCAGCAATACTTTGCGCTAATTCATCACGAGCAGAATTCAATAAACTTCGTACCAGTGACAGCACCTGCACTTTATCACCCTGCGACTTTACCACCGCCAGATTGTTCGAAGTCTCAACCACGCCGGTAAACTCATCACTCATTCGAGTGACCCCATTGATGCATCCAGCGACAGCCATAAGTAATTTTTCGGTATAAGCTGGAGCGTACACCTGAGCGGGCTTTTCTATCGGCGCCATAGTGATGGTTAAGTTAGCGTCGACCCGCTGCAATTCGGTTTTAACTAGATGGCTATATTTTTCCAATGCTTGCTGTAGCTCGTTTACTTTGGCATCAGAAACCACCACTTTGGTAAATGACTCTCGTGGGATCGCATTACGTAATGTGCCGCCATTAAATTCAAACACTCGCAAATTTAAAGCTTGAGCATTTTCCAGTAAAAAGCGATTAATGATTTTATTGGCGTTACCACGACCTTTACCAATATCCAACCCTGAATGCCCACCGCGCAAACCTCTTACCGCAATTTCAAAAGCAACATCGTCTGCGTTGGAAGCTTGCCACTGCATGGGCACACTGGCAGAAACATCAATTCCTCCAGCACAACCAACATAGAGTTCACCTTCATCTTCGGTATCGAGATTCAACAGGATTTCACCTTCCAGCCAACCCGGCTTCAGTCCTTTGGCTCCTGTCATACCCGACTCTTCATCTATGGTTAATAAAATTTCCAGTGGACCATGCTCAATCCCCTCTTCCACCAGTACTGCTAATGCTGCCGCCACACCGATTCCATTATCCGAACCCAAAGTGGTGCCATCAGCCGTTACCCAGTCACCGTCCACAATAGGTCGTATCGGATCTCGTTCGAAGTCATGACGGGAGTCGGCATTTTTTTGCGGCACCATATCCACATGGCCTTGCATTACCACGACTTTACGATCTTCCATGCCCTGAGTCGCTGGCTTACGAATAATCAGATTTCCAATGTCATCCCGTTGATGACTTATCCCGTGTTGGTCACACCATTGCTCAATCATGGTCACCACTGCTTCTTCGTGCTTCGATGGTCGAGGTACCTGAGTGAGCTGTTCAAAAATTTGCCAAAGTGTATGGGGGTTTAATTGACTGAGTGTCGGCAAAACTTACTCCTGTTTATTGCTTGAATTTAAATTGTCGACCAACTCAAACTGGATGGCCTGTTGATCGTTGCTCACAAAACGCTGATCGTAAAACAGACCAACCGCTGCGACCAACTCATCATTATAAAATACCAAAGGAATGCGATTGCGCTGCCAGACAGGTATGGATAACTCCTGATATATTTTTTTTAACTGGGTTGACTTGTTTCGCCCCTCGGGCCAACAACGTTCTCCCCCCATCCGAGAACAAACCACGATCTTTTCATTTTCCTTGGGCGGGCGAACGCCTGAGTTGATACTCGGATCATTTGCATTGGCACTCACAAACCTGACGAATAATTGTTGTTGTAAAGGTTCTATCACTAAAGGATTGGGAAAATCTTGCCAGGATAAATGAAATTCTGGAGTATCGGCTGCCAGTGACTCCATTAAATGTAAACAATCGCCACTTTGCTGAATGCGCCATTGTCCCCAGTCCAGTTGAATCCTCATATCCGATGTCGCTTTCTGGATCTGTTCGATCAGTTGCTGCAGTGCTTTCGCATTTGGCAAATAGTGGGCTCGCTGAGACATCCAAAAACGCAAAACATTAATCTGTCGATCGGCATCCAACTTTTGTAATGCAGATAGCACAATAGCGCCATCACAATTTAACTGTTGCCAGTCCTGCTCAGCCAATTGCTCTAGCAGTCGCTGCGTTTGCTGCATATGTTCCGTGAAGCGACTCAATGCCGAGCGATATCCGGGCCACTGTGACTCGAGCAGCGGTAAAACATCCTGCCGCAAATAATTGCGTGAAAAATCCGTGTTTTCATTCGACTCATCGTCTACCCATTGCAAAGTTGACTGCCGGGCGATATCGAGCAGACGTTGTTTCGGCAGTTCCAATAGCGGTCGTAACAGGTAGCGTGACTGTTGTGTTGAAAATCCCTGCATGGCGGCAGCTCCACGCACACCGGCGCCACGCAATAATTTGAGTAATAAGGTCTCGACCTGATCATCCTGATGATGCCCCAGCCAGATCACATCATCAGGCTTAGCAACGTCAAACAATGCCTGCCACCTCGCCTGCCGAGCCAGTTGTTCAATCCCGTGTCGTGATTGGTGCTCAATAGCCACGCGCTTGACTTCAAGTGCAACGCCGAGCTTTTGGCAAAGCAGCTTACAAAACTCGGTCCAACGATCCGCATTGGGACTCAGCCCATGATTAACATGAATGGCGGCAAGTTCAACGTCAGGCCGCTGATTTTGATACTCAGCCAGCTGTTGTAATAGGACGCAGGAGTCAACACCACCACTCAGGGCAACCCACCATTGAGTGGCATGAGTTGGCAATTGCATGGCTAGTTGATGCAGCGCGGTTTGCACACAGGCACTTGAATGATCGAGACTGGTTTGTCTTGGGTCGGACATGGTGCCTTACCAGACGTTAAAAATGAAAAGTGTACACAGGCCACTGCCCTGTGTACACAAAGTGGCGGAGAGCAAAGTCGCTTTAAGACTCGTACTTTCCAAAAGACATAAGTCGTTGATAACGCTCATCGAGCAGATCGTCGAGTGTTTTACCCTGCAATTCACGCAGATCGTCCAGTACTCGACGTTTCAAATTGGCGGCCATTGCAGAATAGTCTCGGTGAGCACCACCTAAAGGTTCCGGCACAATCGAGTTAATCAAGTCGAGACTTTTCAATCGTTCAGCAGTGATTCCCATGGCTTGTGCTGCATCTTTGGCTTTTTCTGCGCTTTTCCACAATATAGAGGCACACCCTTCTGGCGAAATAACCGAGTAGGTGGCATTTTGTAGCATATTGACTCGATCGCCCACACCAATAGCCAGAGCACCGCCCGAACCACCTTCACCAATAACCGTAGCGATAATAGGCGTGCGAAGCGCGGCCATAACTTTCAGGTTGCGAGCAATGGCTTCACTTTGACCACGTTCCTCGGCTCCTACTCCCGGATAGGCACCCGGAGTATCAATAAAAGTGACCAGAGGCAGTTTGAATTTTTCGGCCATTTCCATCAAACGTAAGGCTTTACGATAGCCTTCGGGACGTGGCATACCGAAGTTACGTTTGATTTTTTCTTTGGTATCACGCCCTTTTTGATGGCCAATCACCATTACTGGCTGATCGTCAATACGAGCAACGCCACCAATAATGGCCCAGTCGTTGGCAAAAGCACGATCGCCACACAGCTCTTCAAAGTCAGTAAAGATAAGATCAATGTAATCCTGAGTGTAAGGTCGCTGTGGATGGCGCGCCAGTTGTGCAATTTGCCAGGCGTCCAGATCTCTGAAGATTTGCTCCGTCAACTCGCGACTTTTCTTTTGCAGCCGTGCAATTTCTTCTGAAATATTGATTTCAGCGTCACTGCCCACCAGCCGCAACTCTTCTATCTGCGCTTCCAGCTCAGCAATGGGTTGCTCAAAATCTAAAAAATGCATGCTCATAAATAATGAAATCTCTAATTGATGATCCCCGAAGGAACTCCAGTTGGCGACTGACTCTTCGCCCAGACTAATGGCAGGCTATTCTAACGTCTTTGGGAAGATATTCAACGAATAAGAAATCGGACAAGTCACGGTAGCTCCCATTAAGGGGCTTATCTGAGTCCGTTTCAGAAAGCCAAATGACGCTTTCACTAAGCGTCTTTATTGGATTGGCATTAAGACTTTTCTTTTAAATAGAAGACTCCAGGTATCCAGCTCTTTTTAATTTGCTGTGTGGACTGTAGCTCCTGTTGGTCATCATCAATGAATTTAAAGCTCGAAAGCCCGATATTAATGCTGTCATTATTAGTGAGACGAGCTGACTCAACCTTTTCACTATTCACAAAGGTTCCATTGGTACTGCTTTCATCTTCAATCCAGCACTCCACTGACTCATCGTTGGCCCCTTTGACCACCAAAGTCGCATGCTCAAAACTAACCGCCGGATCATCAAGGTAAATATCGCAGTTAGGGGAACGGCCAATAGAAAGCATTTGCTTATTCAACGCAAAGCGCGTGCCGTGGTGTCCATCGGTCATTAAAACCAGATATGGCATGGGTAGCTCCTTAAAGCACTTTGAAGACTTAAGCATAGATCGATTTTTCACCATGATCGGTGGTCTGGGTCACAAAATAATCGACCCACCCAAGGCGATAGGAATAGTCTGCTCTTCTATGAAAACCTTTTGATCCTATTACTGGCGTGCCAGTCGCAAAAAGGGAACCTGGGTTCGGCAATTGCTGCGCCACGGGTTAATATCCAACCCTCCACGACGAGTGTAGCGTGCAATCACGGTTAACTGCTCGGGTGCACAGTGTTTCATAATATCCTGGTAAATACGCTCCACGCATTGCTCATGGAACTCATTATGATTACGGAAAGAAACCAGATACTTTAATAAAGCCTCCGCATCCAGCTTGGCACCACGATATTCAATTACTACTGAAGCCCAGTCCGGCTGAGACGTAATAAGGCAGTTGCTCTTTAACAGGTGAGACACCAGAGTTTCTTCAACCAAATGCTGAGACTCACAGCTTAGCAACTGAGGAGCATAATCATATTGCTCACACTCAATATCCAGTTCATCGATCAAGTATCCGCTAACTTCGCCAAAACCTTTTGCCTGATAGTCACTTAACGCATAGAGCGTCACCTTTACTTCCCCTCCGGCGGCTTGCGAGAGATCGCGACTTAACCAGCTTACCAGAATGTCCGCATTTTCCAGTTTCTGCTGATTAAAGGAGTTCAAATACAACTTGAACGATTTCGACTCGATAATGTTGGGCGTATCACAGGGAAACTCAAACTCAACAATCGCCACCTGAGGTTTGCCTTTCAAATTGAGCCAGGACACTTCGAAACCGGTCCAGATATCACCGCCTTGAAATGGGAGTGGCGATGATACTCCGATTTCATCGCGTTTTATCTGGCGCGCAACCGGAAATAACAATGTTGGATCATAATGCTCAGGGTAGTCGGTTTGTTTTCCCAGAGGAATATCATTAATGTTCATTAGACCGCACTCTTTTAAGATTCCAGAGACAGGTAACAGGTGACTTCTTCACGATCATGGTACAACTGTTTAACTCTTAATTGATAGGGTTGCCCTTCCAGAATGTCGGCAATGATCTCACTGCAAATCATCACTTCCTGATAACGCTTTTTCATCGGCAGTTTTAAATTAAAAATGGCCCGCTCCGCTGCGCCATCGGCTATCCAGCGCGCCATCAACTCAGCAATTCGCGATGGCTTTTCAATCATGTCGCACACCAGCCAGTTCACTTTGAAGGGTGGTCGATAACGAAATCCATCGGCCTTGATATGCTCCACTTGTCCGGTAGCCATCAGCGCCGCCTCCATCTCACCATTATCAATGGCAATCACCTGCAAATCACGACGAGTTAACTGATAAGTCCAACCTCCGGGACAGGCTCCCAAATCCACCGCAGTTTTGCCAACGCCAAATAAACGCTGCTGCTGTTGGCAACTGAGAAAAAATAAAATCGCTTCATCGAGTTTTAAGGTCGAACGGCTGGGCGCCTGAGCGGGCATCTTCAAATGAGCCACGCCACCACGCCAACGCGCCTGTTGTGCTTTGTGGCTAATTCCTAGAAACGCGCAGGTTCCAGTAATAAAGAGTAGGTTGAAAAACCAGTCCGACTCAGCCTGCACCAGGTCGACTTTGCTTAATGCCTGTTTGATCGGACTACATATTTTCTTGCCGAGGCGCGCCAGCGATTTGCCTTCATTGGTGTCAGCCTGCAGCGCATGCACTTCGGCAATCGCGGGTCCGCCCTGGAAGGCCTCCATGATCCCGGCAACACGATCATCAGGATCGAGCGAATCAATTAAAGGAAGAGATAAAAACAGATCACGAACAAAAATCAGTTCATCTGGATGGAGTTGGGCATAGAGTAGCTTGGCGGATTCGGGATCATACAGGTGAAACTCAAGATAACCTTGCCCACTTTTTAATTTGAGGTAACCATAACATCCAAGCACTTCTGCCTGTTGCTGTAACTCCTGTCCAGCATCCGACTCAAAACCGGGCCGACACAAGGCTAGCAATACTGAAGGTTGGAAATCGGTCAACGCGCTCAGTCCACTTTGCCGGGTTTTGGCGCAGGCATCGGAAAGTTGGTGACCACACTACCACCTTTTACTTCAGTAATTTTCGAAACGCCCTGCTTGGTCACTTCATCAATACGGATCACCGCGTGCATCGGGATGTAGCTTCGCTTTACGCCTTCAAATTCAGCTTTAAGTTTTTCTTCGCTGGGATCGACAACCACTTGCGAACGCTCTCCAAACATCAGCTGCTCAACTTCAATAAAGCCATAGAGTCCACTGCTATGAACCTTGCGTGCATAGATTTCATAAGTTTGGCCTTGATTTACAAACAGCACCTTGTAAACCGGTTGATTCGTCACTTGCAAAGCCTCTTGATCGGGTTACTCCAATAAGGCGCGTATTTTATCGCAGGTGCGCGTAAATAACAGCTAATGCCTCGACAAAGGTCGGTCAGCAGACACAAGTAAGTTATAATGCGGCCAGACCAACACAAACCTGTAAACATTATGACTCCGGCAAAACTTCCAATTACCGAAAAACTGCGTGAACCCTTAACCTTTAATACCGAGTTGCGTGGCCACCCATTCAAGTTTCAATCTACCTGGGGTATTTTTTCGCCCCGTGAAGTCGATGAAGGTAGCCGCCTGTTACTGGATTATATTGAAATTGAGCCCGATGCCGATTGCTTTGATCTTGGTTGTGGTTACGGAGTATTGGGAATTACTCTGGCCAAATTGGCTCCACAAGGACAGACCATTATGGCCGACAAAGACTTTGTCGCCGTCGATTACGCCAATAAAAATGCCGAGCTGAATCGTGTCGGCAATGCCAAAGCCATTCTAAGCAACGGTTTGGAGCAGCTAACTAATGAAAAGTTCGACGTTATCGTCTCCAATATTCCGGCAAAAGTCGGGAACGAAATGCTATCGCTGTTTTTATACGATGCGTTGGAACATCTAAAACCGGGTGGCCGTTTTTATGTCGTTACCATCAATGGGCTACGTCAATTTATGAAGCGAAACTTTAATGAAGTCTTCGGCAACTACACCAAACACAAACAGGGTAAAAACTACACCGTAGCCAGTGCGCAAAAAGTGTCATAATTGAGCAAGGACGCACCGTCATTGAGCTGTAATAATGTTTCCACAGAAGCTGTGGATAACTGTGGGGAAAAGTTTTTTAAAAAGCGCTTCAGCCCTATTAAAATCGAGAGCAAACTCAAATTGAGCATTTTTTAACCAAATTAATATTTCCTATATTTTTCAATGAGTTACGCATTAAGAAAAGAGAGATTAAGAATTGCACACATTGTTTGTTTGTTGTGCAGAGCGAAAAAAATAACTGAAAATTTTCTGTGGATTACTATTGACTTTAGGCTTTCATCTCGTCCCTGAGCACGCTTTCATCGAATTGTTATATTCAAAAAATAGACATCTCGCGACTAGCCAATTACCAAGCTGAAAGTGAACACTAACTGAGACGCAGGTGCAACATTAACTTGAGACCTAGGTCACAAGTTTTTCGCGCTAGCAAATCCGCAAATCCGAGCGTTATTTGCTGTTACGCAAAAAACCAATAGGCAATAAAAATGGCCGAAACGATTCCTGCGACATCGGCCGCTAACCCACAACCAATGGCATGACGCAGTCGCTTAACATTAACCGCACCAAAATACACCGCCAGGACATAAAAGGTGGTCTCGGTGCTCCCCTGAAAAGTTGCTGCCAGTCGTGCAGCGAAAGAATCCACGCCATGAGTGTTCATAGTTTCCAGCATCATGGCTCGCGCTCCTGAACCGGAAAAGGGATTCATCAATCCCGTTGGCAATGCATCAACAAATCGCGTATCGCCGCCAAACAGATTAACCATGGAAGCGACTACCGACAGGACAGCATCAAAAACACCACTGCTGCGAAGCAATCCAATAGCCACTAGCATAGCCACCAGATAGGGCATGATCTTTATAGCAACACCAAATCCTTCTTTTGCCCCTTCAACAAAACATTCATACACAGGCACATTGCGCCACCAGGCAGCCGCAACAAAAGCAGCAATGGCGAACAGCAAAGTTCCATTGCCCACAGCAGCCGAATTTGCCGCCATTTGCTCTGCCGGCATTTGACTGAATACGCCAACAGTAAAAGCAATAATAGCTGCCGCCGATAACAGATAAGCGCCTACCACCCAGTTCCAGAGATTAATTTTTTGCACCAACGCCACAACCAATAGACCGAACAGGGTGGAAGCCGAGGTCGCCAGTAAGATGGGAACAAAAACATCAGCAGGATATGCCGCCCCCTGCTGCGCGCGATACATCAAAATCGTGACGGGAAACAAAGTAACCGAAGATGTGTTTAAAACCAGAAACAGGATTTGGGCATTACTGGCACTCTGTTTTTCTGAGTTAAGCTCCTGCAGGCTTTCCATCGCTTTTATCCCTGCCGGTGTCGCAGCGTTATCCAGTCCAAACACATTGGCGGCCATATTCATGGTGATGTGGCCGAATGCCGGGTGACCTTTCGGGACCTCGGGCATCAGTCTGGTAAAGAGAGGTTGAAATAACCGGGCGACCCTGGCAAGCACGCCTGACGCATCGGCCAGTTTCAAAATTCCCATCCAGAAGCACAAAAGTCCAACTAACCCCAAAGCAATTTCAATGGACAGTTTGGCCATATCAAACACCGAGGTCATCATGACACTGAAGATGTCCACATGACCCAACCACAGCCATTGCCACATGGCCGCAGCAAACGACACCAGAATAAAACTGCCCCAGACTTTGTTCATGTTGTTCTTTGTGGCTTATTCAATTGAACCGACGTCCAGTATAACGATTCGCGCGGTGACTGTAAGGTATGGTTCCAACTTTGATCTGAATGATTGCGCTTTGCTATCACACGGATACAATAACTCACTTCCATAACAACTGTGTCGGCCTATGGCTCTTAAATACCATTTCACTGATTTTCCCAAAATCATTGCACACCGAGGTTTTAGCGCCGAAGCCCCGGAAAATACCCTGGCCGCATTTCGGCTTGCCGCAGAGCGCGGATTAACCTGGGTTGAAACCGATGTTCGTTTAAGCAAAGACGGCGTGCCCATGGTGTTTCACGACGCTACCTTGCAGCGAACCACCAAGCGTAAGGGGCGCTTTAATCGCTTTACCGCTGAAGAGTTGCAACAACTGGATGCAGGAAGCTGGTTTTCTCCCGAGTTTAGTCATGAAATCATACCGACCTTAAATCAACTAATGGAGCTTGCTCTGGAGTTACGCCTTGGAATAAATATTGAGATAAAACCGAATCTGGGTGAAGAAGAACTCACGGTTGAAAAAATCAATGAACTTTATCAACAGCGTACTGCTAATCCTTCCATTTTATTTTCCAGCTACTCCGTGCCAGCGCTAAAACAATGTCAGCAATTAATGCCCAATCTACCGCGGGCACTGGTTGTGGATAATCTTGATCAGTTTAGCGCTGAAGAGGTGGTCGCGATTACCGAAGGGTTGGGCTGCACCTCATTACATATTCATCATTCACTGATTTACTCACCCTTACTCGCACAGTGTTATTACTCGCCCTTTGATCTTATGTGCTTTACCGTGAATGAAAAGTCCATTGCTGATCGGTGTTGGGCTGCCGGTATTCACAGTATTTTTTCAGACAATGGCCTGATGACCAAGGAAGGACGCCTGACGCGATTCTTTAATCGCTTTAGACGTCCACGTCGACATTAGTCAATCAACTTTCGAAAACCGTTCGAAACAAATCGATCACCTGCTCTAAATCGTTATCGTCAATATCAAGATGAGTAACCAAACGTAGCTGATTGCCTCCGGGCAATACAATATGTCGTTTTTGCGCTTCCTCTTGCAGACGAGGAAGTTCCGATTCGGGCACTTCCACGAAGACCATATTCGTAATACCGCTTTTTTCATCAACTTTAAGTTTGGGTAGCGATTGCAAAACCTCAGTGAGTACTTCGGCCCGTCGATGATCCTCTGCCAAACGCTGGATATGGTTATCCAGAGCATAAATTCCGGCGGCCGCTAACATACCCGCCTGACGCATACCGCCACCGAGTACTTTACGCCAGCGCTGCGCCTTTTTAATAAGCGCCTGACTGCCAACCAAAACAGAACCCGCAGGTGCACCTAATCCTTTCGACAAACAAATAGAAACCGAATCGAATACCGAAGTTAAGTCGGCCACACTGGCATTTTGCTTAACCACAGCATTAAATAAACGCGCGCCATCAAGATGCAAACTTAACCCATGATCATCACACAACCTCCTCACCTGTTGAGGATAGTCCTGTGGCAGACATTGTCCGTGATGGGTATTTTCCAGACACACCAGCTTGGTGTTGGCGAAGTGAGGGTCGTTCGGTTTAATCGCTGCTTTGATCAAAGAAAGATCAATAACGCCGTTTTCACTAAAATTGAGAGGCTGCGGTTGAATACTTCCTAATATGGCAGCACCACCACCTTCATATTTATAAGTATGAGCATCCTGCCCAACGATATATTCATCACCCCGTTCACAATGCGCCATCAATGCCAGCAGATTGGTTTGAGTTCCACTCGGTGCAAATAACGCAGCTTCTTTATTTAATAAATTCGCCAGCTTATCTTGCAAAGCATTGACTGTGGGATCTTCGCCATACACATCATCACCGAGGGGGGCATCCATCATCGCCTGTTTCATTTCAGGCGTTGGCAAAGTGACAGTATCTGAACGTAAATCAATGCACTTCATAAAGCTCTCTCTATTAAATATTTAACCACAACGCAAAAACGTTGAAGAACAACTGGCGATTAGTGATCTATACCGCCCATGCAGATATATTTTATCTCTAGATAATCATCGAGTCCGTATTTGGAACCTTCGCGCCCCATCCCCGACTCTTTAATACCTCCAAAAGGCGCCATTTCATTAGCAGTCGCACCTTCATTAACGCCAATAATACCGTATTCTAATGCTTCACTGACACGCCATACACGACCAATATCACGCGTATAAAAATAAGCCGCCAGTCCAAGGTTAGTATCATTGGCAATACTGACAGCTTCAGCTTCATCTTTAAAGGTAATCACAGGAATAACCGGCCCAAATATTTCGTTTTGCGCGATCGGCATATCGGGTTTCACCTGATGCAATAATGTTGGAGGATAAAAACAGAGACCGCTGGCAATTGGCACCTGTACTTCGAAAACTTTCGCCCCCTGGGCAATGGACTGCTCCACCAGTTCGGTTACTTTTTGTTTCGCTTTTTGCGAAATCAAGGGGCCGTTGGTGACACCTTGTTTACGTCCATCGCCAAATACCAACGACTGTTCCATACGCTGTTTAACCCGCTGTAAAAATTTTTGTTCTATTGATTCATGAACCAATACGCGATTAGTGCAAACACAGGTTTGTCCGCTGTTACGAAACTTGGAAGCCATCAAACCATCGACGGCAGCATCAACATCGGCATCTTCAAAAACGATAAAAGGAGCGTTGCCTCCCAGCTCCATAGTAGTACGCTTCATGGTCGCAGCACAGGCGCCTTCAAGTCGTTTACCCACCTCAGTAGAGCCGGTAAAAGTCAACTTACGGACTAAAGGACTCGCCGTTAAGCAGCGACCTATTTCTTCAGCGTCGCCAATCACTATGTTAATAACACCGGCAGGAATATCCGCTCTCTCAGCTAGCTCCGCTAGCGCCAAAGCCGATAAGGGAGTTTCTGCTGCGGGCTTGCAAACAACGGTACACCCTGCTGCCAGCGCCGGTGCAATTTTGCGAGCCAACATGGCGTTCGGAAAATTCCAGGGTGTGATACAGGCAACCACACCCACGGGTTGCTTAATACAGACAATGCGCTTGTCACTTGAAGGAGCAGGAATGGTATCGCCGTACACTCGTTTCGCTTCTTCGGCGAACCACTCAATGTAACTGGCTCCGTAGTTAATTTCGGATCGCGCCTCAGCTAATACTTTTCCTTGTTCTGCGGTCAATATTTCTGCTA
>JBFHVL010000025.1:0-23123 GCA_041589565.1 Kangiellaceae bacterium
CACCTTGAGCCGATTGAACGTTTAAAACTATGCCTCGCGTAGGATGCGCTTTGAGCAATTCGACGAGCTTCATACCCAGATCAATCATTGATGCACCGCTAAAGGGTCCTGTGTAATTTGCCAACCAATAACCAGTTTTTTCGGTGATGGTCAGGTTAGGGATCGTGGTCTGCCAGTTCAGCTCGCTCATGTCATTGGCCATCTATTTTATCCATCACCGAGTCGATACGATCCTTTAAGGACTGAGCTTTGTCAGTTCGGGTGCCAAGTTTAATGGTGGATGCGATCCGCACGGCTCCCATGGAATGGACGGTTTCATGGCAAGCCTTAATAGCATCCATCACCAAATCCCAATCACCGGACAAATTAGTGCCGTAGGCGTGCAACTGATGCTCGATATGTCGAGTACGAAAAATATCTTGGCACGCAGCGATATAGGGTGACAAAGAAACCTCCTTGCCCACCGGGATCAGTGCAAAGTCGACTATTACATGCATAAACTCAACTCCTTGTTGCTTCTGGTTCAGTAGCTTGCGGTAATTCAAGCCTGAGTTTATAGAGTTTTAAATAATAGGGCATGGCTTCTTGTGCCATTGCCTCAAGTGCTTTAGGTAAGTGTAACTGCCTTTTTTCTAGAGGTTTAAAGCCAGAACTTTGCTCAACATTCTGGTACCAGTAGGGTGCCCAGACACCATCGGTTTCGCGTGGGCCTGTTGGCCAGTTGAGCATTTGCGGATAAAAAGAAATATTCAGCTTTTGACATAACATTGTAAGAAGCTGCCCCGGATCTGCGAGTACGTCATTCGCATCGATTATTGGAATCGATTGGCCGGTGATTTCCGAAAGTTGTTGGTAAAGCTCGTACTGGCGAATTATTCCAATATCTTCCTGCGTGACATCGGGTCTTTTCTGTATATAGGAGTTAATGACCTGATACGGATCGCGAATTAAAAATACGTGAGTCAGATCTTGAGTCCATTTGAGCTCCATGCTTTTAGGAATGTGGTGGGTCATTTGTTTTTGATAAAAAATATCGGCTTCTACCGTTGATTGGGTGAGTTGATCAATGACTGCTTTCCAATCGGTAGGCTGTGATTTGAGAATGTCTTCCTGTCCTGGATGAGTAACATTCGAGTGCTTGAGGTAACAAGCGTAAAAAGGCTCATCGATGACACAGCAGTCGGGACGGTTTTCCCAACTGCGCATCATGGCAGTAGATATGTTTCGTGGCCCCGACCACATAGCAATTCTATGAGTCATGGCGAGCGTCTCGCGTAGCCGTTTGTTCGATTAACTCTAAATAGAGGCGGCTGAGCTTGTCCGTCATTTCACCTTTTTTGCCATTGCCAATGGTACGTCCATCAATTTCGATAACTGGTGTTAACCCGCCAAAGGTTCCTGTGCAGAAGGCCTCCTCTGCGCTGTAGGTATCGGTGAGAGAAAAGTTTTTTTCATATACGGGAATACCGTTGTGTCGACACACCGAAATAACATTGGCGCGAGTAATCCCGCCGAGACAGTAGTCGCCACTGGAGGTCCAGACTTCGCCGTTTCTTACAATAAAAAAATGAGTAGAGTTGCAGGTGGCAACAAAGCCATGTGGATCCAGCATCAGGGCTTCGTCCGCTCCCGCCTTGGTGGCCTGAATACAGGCGAAAATACAGTTTAATTTTGAGTGTGAGTTCAGCTTGGGATCTTGCACATCGGGATAACCGCGACGCACATGTACGGTAAAAAGTCGCATGCCGGGATTGGGCTTGGACGCTTTATATTCCGGAATAATGACAATGGTGGCGGACGAAATGGTAATGCGTGGATCCTGATACGGGGTCGCTTTTACGCCACGTGTCACCATCAGGCGAATATGAACGCCGTCGGTCATCTGGTTGGCTTCGAGCGTTTGATAAATACGTTGAATCAACTGCTCAGGACTTAGGCCTATATCCATATCCAGCGCCTTGGCTCCAGAATATAAGCGTGTCATATGAGCATCGATAAACGCTAGTTTACCTTTATGCAGGCGCAGCCCTTCCCAGACTCCATCACCGAGAATAAACCCACTGTCAAACACGCTGATTTTAGCTTCATCACGTGGATAGAGTTCACCATTGATATTGATCAAAATGGATTGGTTACGAGGATCATCTAGATAGCTGTGCGCTCCAAATCCCATGGCCTGAGTTTCCTTTAAATATTGTGTTTGGCTAAGAGTAACCCGAAACTTTTCTCAGGCCAATTTTGTTGCAGTGCATTTTTAATAATATTCGTAAAGAGCTGTGCTGGAACTTAATCTTTGTAATAATATTTTGCTGTTTCGTTGTTAAGGGAAATTATATTTGTTTAAATGGTCAAATAACTTGTTGAATATTAATAAAAGGGGAGCCGAGTGGTACAGTCATACATCGAATTGGACGCAGCTGATATCGCTATTTTGCAGGTGCTGCAAAAGCAAGGTCGGATCAGCAATGTTGAGCTGGCGCAGCGGGTTCATTTGTCTCCGCCGGCAACCTTAACTCGCATGAAGCGGCTGGAAAAGCAGGGGTTCATCGACCGTTTTGTTGCTGTTTTAGATCGACACAAAACTGGCCATGACACTTTAAGCTTTATTCAGTTGACTTTGGCGTTGCATCAACATCAGCAAATTCAGGACATTCTGGAACGCATTGTTGCAATGCCTGAAGTGCTTGAATGTCATAACGTAACGGGTGAGTACGACTATTTACTGAAAGTTGTGCTGAGAAACACGCAGGCATTGGAAGCGTTCATTTCGAAAAAACTGATCCCTATGCCGGGAATCGAAAAAATTCATACCAGCCTGGTGTTAAAAGAATATAAAGCCACAACAGAGCTGGATCTCGATACAGACTAACGCAGGTTGATAATCAACCTGCACTTAATTGAGTCAGGTGATTGTCATGAAGTCGACCCATATAGAAACCAATACTATTCACGCTGGAAAAATTCAGGACCAACAATTTGGTGCCTTATCGACGCCCATCTTCCAAACCTCAACTTTTATTTTTGAAAATACCGAACAAGGTGGCGCACGCTTTGCTGGAGAAGAGCAAGGTTATATTTATGGTCGTTTGGGTAATCCTACGGTAACAGAACTGGAGCAGCGCATGGCGGTGCTGGAAGGGACCGAAGCGGCTGCTGCATTTGGTTCGGGCATGGGTGCTGTCTCTGCCACTATATTTGCACTGGTAAAATCAGGTGATCATATCGTGGCTTCCAATGCGCTGTATGGTTGTACTTATGCCTTGCTCGAACACAAGTGTAAAGATTTTGGTATTGAAGTTTCTTTTGTGGATATTAAAAACGAAATGGCTATCCGCAGCGCGATTAAAGACAACACCAAAGTTATATACGCAGAAACACCCGTTAATCCTAATATGGTGTGCGTTGATTTGGAAATGATCGCACGAATTGCCAAAGCAAAAAGTATCGCCACAGTGATCGATAACACTTTTATGTCTCCCGTGTTACAACGTCCGGCTGAACATGGTATTGACCTGATTCTTCACAGTGCTACTAAATATTTAAACGGCCATGGCGATGTTATTGCAGGGATTGTCTGTGGCAGTCAGGAAATTATTCATGAAATAAAAATGACCACGCTAAAAGATATGGGCGCCGTGATAAGTCCCCACGATGCCTGGTTAATTATTCGTGGCTTAAAAACATTGCACCTGCGAGTGGAGCGCCATTGTGAAAATGCGCAAAAGGTTGCAGAGTTTTTAGAAAACCATCCCTCAGTTAAACAAGTATTTTATCCAGGGCTGGAGTCTCACGAAGGCTATGCGCTGATCGGAAAACAAATGAAAGCAGCGGGCGGCGTAATGGCTTTTGAAATGGATGGCGGCTTTGATAACGCGGTTCAGTTTATGGATCAGTTGAAAATGTGTAAGCGAGCGGTGAGTTTAGGTGATGCGGAAACTTTGATTCAACATCCGGCTTCCATGACTCATTCACCATATGAACCTGAACAACGTCGCGAAGCTGGGATCAGTGATACTTTAATTCGACTGTCGGTAGGCTTGGAACATGTGGATGATATTATTTCGGATCTTCAACAGGGGTTGACCAAGGCCTATACTGGACTTGCTCAAGTAGGATGAAATATTCATCGCTTGAGAAAATAAAGAAATTAGTATTTAATCTGGTCGCTGAAGTAGAAGCCTCGCGTAAGGATGCTATTTCAAAGTAGGTTCAAATTTTAATAATTATTGAGGAAGTAAAAATGTATAAAAACATGGTTTTTATTGTCGTTTCATCTCTATTTTTTGTAGGTTGTGCTTCAGTTCCGATGGAAAGCCCCGAAACCTCTGCTATGGCAAAGCAGTTTAACCCTCCTTCTGAGGGAAAAGCTGGTATATATGTTTATCGGTCTGGGAGTTTCGGTGGCGCGCTAAAAAAAGATGTCTGGATCAATGGTGAGTGTATTGGGGAAACAGCACCTAACGTATTCTTTTATGAAGAAGTTGCGGGAGATTCAGAACATAAGATTTCAACTGAGTCTGAGTTTTCTCCTAATGATCTGTCAATAACTACCGAGACAGGAAAACACTATTTTGTGGAGCAGTTTATTAAAATGGGTGTTTTTGTTGGTGGTGCTGGTGTGAAGCTTGTGGATGAGGAAGAAGGTAAGAAAGAAGTAGCAAGTTTGGATATGGCAAAGAAAGGAAAATGTAGCAAGTAATCGTGAATATAGTCGCGCTTAATTCGAAGCGCGACTTTTTATTGATTCTTTAACCCTAGTCATTATCCTAACCATAAGTATCGTCACTACTTTTTATTTGCTTTTTCTATAGTTACGATTGCCATTAATGGACTTAATAATATCCGATGTAAGTGCTCCACTGTACAACGCTTTTCCAGTAAGTTTTAATTGAGAATACCATTTTAGAGAATAAGGACATATTTAAGTGCTTTAAAAGGTATCGATAATCTAGAGCCTACACCGCGTATAAAAGAGTAGAATATGATCACAACCTTATCGCAATTCCTCGAGCTGGCCGCTCAGTCGAGCGGTCAATCTTATCAGGCCTTTAAGCAATTATTGACGCAGCTAGAGCGCGTAGAGTCTCGCAAGGCAACGTTGCAGTTGTTGCATCAAATTTATGAATACGGAATTGAGCAGGGTGGCACGACCGAATCAACTCTAAGTTATCAGGCTCTCAAGCAAAGAATATTGGCAAGACACGATGAGGCATCCACGCTAAATTTATTACAATTTCCCAGCACATTTCTGCCTGAAGCCTGGTCTTTTACTTTTTATGAAGGACTGATTCGCTATGCACCAAATGAGTATCATCAAAAGCTATTGGTTGAGCTAGGTTGTGGGATTGGCTGGATTGCCTTGGCATTGGCAAAACGCTATCCGGCCAAACAAATTTACGGTGTTGATATTAATCCCAAAGCAGTGACTTGTGCGAGGTTAAACTTATTTTTAAATGCGTTCGACGAAGAGGGTGAGCCGGTTCCTTTATCTGATGGCCGCTCACTACTTGATGTTGTCGAGTTTCATGAGTCTAACTTGCTGCATTATTTCGATAATAAAGACATTGAATTTGACAAGATTATTGGTTGCATTCCTCAGGTTTTAAATCCTGAGCCTGAAGTTATGGAAACTTTAATAGCTGAAACTGCTAGCGATGAATATCTTTACTCGTTAAGTAATTACTTTGCTAAACAGGGCTATATTGAGGATCAGTTCGGCTTGGGGTTAATCGCCAGCGCAGTAGAACAATCCATTCCCATGCTTAAAGCTGATGGAAAGCTGATTTTAAATCTAGGCGGACGACCCGGGCGTTCTGTACTGGAACGGTTGATGAGACGGCGTGGCTTCAAGGTTAGGCGCGTTTGGCAAACTCAAGTGGAGCAAGCGGCTGATACGGATATTGATGCGTTAGTGGATATAGAAAAACAAACGGGCCATCGTTTTGAATTTCATATGTCAGAAAACTCGGAAGTGAGTATTGATGCTCGTACTGCGGATCGTTATGCAAAGGCGGGTGGGAAAATCTATCATTCGGTAGATGTTTACGAAGCAAGATTACTTTTTCCAGACAAAGTTAAATCGATTTTTAAAGCGATTCAGTCGATGGATCAAAGTAGCATACGCAGCGCTCTTGATTTAACTTTTGAAAACGAAGTAGACGCCGAAGAACGCTATTCATTTTTAGCTTTTCTTGCCCAGTATTTACGGAAAATTCAACATTATCCCTATCAGGCTACGGAAGGACTACTGTACTTTCGTCAACAACTGGCCGAGTTCTTTCGTTATTATTTGCGAGTCTCGGTTAGCGACAAAGATGTCTTTCTAACGCCAGGTCGGCGAGAACTCATCAGCAGCATTCGACATAACTACCAGCCTAAACTCACTTTGGTTGATCGCAGTTTGCGTTCTTTAGTGATTCATCATGGAAGTGATGACGAAGAAGTGATTGAAGCACCCGAGCCTATTGAATATTTGGTTGAGTTGATAAATCGATTAAAACCTCAATTAGTTGTCACTCGATTTGATGAGTTTGAAGCTCAGTCACGTCCTTTAGTAGAGGAGCTTATCGAATGTGCAACACAGAATCAGGTGCTTTTAGTTATTGACATAACCGACAGTATTGATCTGAGTAGTGAGCCTCGATTATCTGGATTATACCGATACCTTTCAACCAATACACTGCCTCCTAACATAATCATTATGGGAGCCTTGATGAACAACCGGGTGTACCGAAACTATGCGCTCACCTTCAGTTTATGTCGTAACGCGCAACTGTTAAAGCATCTAAGTGATGCCGCAGAGCTAACCTACAGTCGCGCGCCGTTAATGAAGCAATTGTATTACGGTCATTTACTGGAAGAATTGCTGTATTTTCAACGCACGCGGACTTATCAGCCCTTGGTTAATGAAGCTATCAATTTTGAACTAACGGCATTAAATCTAACAAATAACGCTACAACTGCTTTCGAGCACCCCGCCGTAACGGGCAATCATTTGCCTTTTAATGATGAAACCATTCGACTGGATTTTGGTGAGAATGAGTTGCCTGCGCCCGAAGTACTAAAGCAAATGTTGTTCGAAAGTTATCTTGTTAGAAAATGTCTCGGTGACGAAGATAAACCGCAATTAGCCATTTTAGAGCTGTTAAGGCGTCGATTTAATTTGCCTATGCATTATTCAGCTGGCGTTGTGTTGGGAAATGGAGTTGCGCCACTGTACGCGGCACTTTTAGACTTATGCGCTCAAGAAGAGCACAAAATAATAATTCCTTCCGGAAGTTATGGGTATTTTGTTGCAGCCGCTACGTTCAAAGACGTATCGGTTATTACTTTACCTACCCGAGCAGAAAATAAATTTAAAATTGACCCCGAAGCTTTAGAGCAAACATTAAGACAAAACCCGGCAAGCTGGTTGTATATTAATGGACCCATCGTAAATCCCACAGGGTGCATCTATGATACGGATGAGCTAAATCAACTACTCGAATTGGCAGAACAGTATGGAGTGACAGTAGTACTTGATACCATTTTTTCTGGTTTAGAATTTAGCTCTAACTTACCTTATGACTTTAGCGAGTCAGTCGAGAAAATGGTAAAACTCTCGAGAGCAAAACTGGTTTTACTTGGTGGACTGTCGAAAGAGTTTGCGGCGGGTGGTTTACGCTTTGGTTATTGTTGGAGTCATCATTCAGGCCTGATTAAAACGCTGGAAGAACAGCTAGTGCATAAACCGCATTTTACTTTACGCTACGCCGTACGTAAGTTATTGGATGCACAATTGGCCGAGCAGCCAAAGCTGCTTCAACACTTGTTCGAACAAAAACAAACACTGGCTGAGCGGGCAAACAGGCTTGGTGAAGTATTAACTCAGCAAGGCTGGAATGTCATTAAGCCAGAGGGAGGCCTGTTTTTAGTGGCGAGTCCCGGGGACTTAAAGAGAATGAGTGACATTCAAGCTACTGAAAGAGGCGATGATATTTGTGCTCGTCTGTTTAGGGAACAAAACGTTGCAATTAATAACTCCACCTGGACAGGGTTACCCGGATACTGCCGATTTGTGTTGTCGTGTTCGGAGAAGGATTTTGAAGTTGCTTTAGGACGCATAGAACAGTTTGGTATAGCGTAAGGAACAAAAGCGAAACCAAGTTGGCGAGAAAATATACAGCGTTGTTGGTAACGAGTTAATACGCTTATTGCCTCATTTTAGTCTATGCTTTACTCGAGGTTTCAAAACATAAAAGGTTGTGCATGTATACAAAAGATGAACGGCGGCAGCATCTCAGGGCATCAGTTGCAATTCCAATGACTTTAAACTTTGGTGGCGACTATCTGGACGTTGTGTCAATCAACCTGTCTGAAGGTGGGGCGTTGGTAGAAATACCTGCGAGTAACCTGTCCAATCGGAGGCTGGCGACAGAGGGAGCTCGTGGGTATTGTTTTTTCGAATTCGAAGGGTTGGAGTTTGAGTCGGATATTTTTGTCATTCGGCAGATTCAGGACAAAATAGCGTTTAAATTTAAAGCGCTTACCGCTGACCATGTTTCGATTATCGGGGAGATTATCAAATTTAATTTGTAGGTGTAATCCTGCACTATATTAATGTTTCTAAAACATCCTCATAAAGATTATTTAATCGAATAATCAATTGTTTATTATATCCTCCTCTTTTATAGCGAGTTTCCCTGCCTCTCCCTAGGGGATTGTCCTCATGTTTTTCAAACGCTTGTTTGTGTCAATGTTGGCCTGTGTTCTGGGCATATAAAAACAAAGCTTTAAAGCTGACTCCCAACGCAAACTATTAATGTACCTCAGTTAACGCCAGACCGCTGACTGACCTTATTGGTACGTTATTTCTACTGATTAAACCAGGCTTTTTAGGAAGTTTGGCCGGAATGGACAGGGGAAAATCATGACGACTCCATTTAAGTTTAAAGCCAGCAGTATGCTGGTAGCTTTGGCGATGGGAACGGCATCGAGTGTATCGGTGGCCAAATCCGTAATCGTTGAATTAAATGATGCGCCGGTAGCGCACAAAATATTTGATGCTCGCAAATCTGGCAACCCAATGACTGACGAGCAAATACAAAGTGAGCGTGCCGCTCTTGCTGCCGCTCAAGATACCTTCTTGCAGTCGTTAGAGCGACAAGGCATTTCTTATACCATTGAGTCGGTGGACATCCCCGATTCAGCAGGTAATACCTACCGTATTGATATGCGCTATACCCTGGTGCTTAATGGTTTGAATTTGGATGTGCCAGACAGTGCCATTGAAACATTGGCTAGTCTTCCTCAAGTTAAAAAAGTTCATGATGTTCGTGAATTGAAGCCTATGCTGGATAACAGTGTGGCCTACACTCGTGCGAATAAAGTGTACGGACAGATTGCCGAACTGACTGCCTATGACGATCACCGCGAAGGGTACGAAGGGCAGGGGATGTATGTATCGGTTATTGATACCGGTATTGACTGGGCCAATGAGATGTTTGGTGGCGATCCGACACCTCCTCGTTTTGGTGTTGCACCTCCGGTAGCGGCTTTAAATAATCATAAAGTAGCTTACTATCTACCAATTTCTGGCGAAGGCGTTGATACCTACGGTCATGGTACTCATGTTGCTGCGACTGCCGCCGGTTATCTGGCTTATGCACCGGGTGCAGATGGTGTTCCAAATACTGCCGACGATGAAGCTGTGCATGGTATGGCGCCTCAGGCTCGGTTGATGGGGTATCAGGTATGTAATGCGGCAGGGCGTTGTATCACTCCTGCGACTATCCTGGCGCTGGAAGACAGTGTGTCGCCTCGTACTTTAACCGGACACGTTAAGCCAGTCGCCGATGTAATTAACTTAAGTTTAGGTGGCCCCGGTGGTCCTGATGACGCCAGTGCCGTAGCAGCTAGCAATGCCGCACTGGCGGGTGCCGTAGTGGTTGCTGCCGCTGGTAATGACGGTCCGGGCGAGCAAACCCTAGGCTCGCCGGCTGCCGGTCGACATGTAATCGCGGTTGCCGCGAGCAATGATCCCGGTGTAGCGCCCAATAGCATTGAAGTTTATAACGAGTTTAATACCGATATTGACGCCAGTTTCGGTCCGATGGTTGCCGCTATGTCGACCGATAGCAATTTAAAGCAGCCCATTACCACACCGGTAAGCGGTTATTATGTGTACGCTGGTTTGGCAGATACGCCCGATCAAGTACCTGTTACCGTTGCGGGCAACGTCTGCTTGGTCAAGCGAGGGAGTACAATTGACGGCGGAGCTGCTGGAACTGGATTATTTGCTAACAAGGCCGCCAATTGTCAGGCTAAAGGAGCAATTGCTACGGTTGTTTACAATAATTCACCGGAAGCAATTGGTGCAGTGTTAGCGCCAGCGGCTACACCAGTATTCACCATTTCTGGTACCGACGGCGAAACCTTACAATCGTTAGGTTATGACGGCTCAGGCGTTTCCAAGCGTAAAATTCAGCTCAACCCTGCCGATCCTGCATTATTCCAGCCCGAAATCGCCGGTTTCAGTTCTCGCGGTACCATAATTGGTATGGGGCAAATTAAAGCGGATCTCGCAGCTCCCGGTGTTGCCATTTTAGCGGCAACTACCAAGACTGGTGCTCCAGCAGCCACAATGGCTGATGCAACGGGATACACCTCTGCAAACGGCACCAGTATGGCATCACCTCATGTCGCCGGTGCTGCTGCTCAAGTTAAGCAGGCGCGTCCTGAACTTTCCGTCGCAGAAATTCGAACCGTCTTGATGAATACGGCAACCAACCCTCGTTTTGCCGATGGCTCTCCTAAAGCTGACGGCACCAATAACGATAGCATTCTGGCACAAGGCGCAGGCCTGATTGACGTGGAAGCTGCGGTTAACGCAAAAGCATTAATGGGTATTCCGGGCGATGGTGTCATTGAGCCCGAAGTTCTGGGTAGCTACTCGTTTAAAACCAAACCGGTAATTAATACACGAGTACAACACAGTGAAACCGTTGAGGTCACTCTGCGTAGTCTTGGTGAAGCCGGAACTTATAACCTGAGTGTTGCCAACAACCGAGATCTGCAAATCGACGGCATTGATGTCTCACTGTCCACTAACTCAGTTACCCTAAATGCCGATGGCAGTACAACATTTGTTGTCAGCGCTAATTTTGATGGCGACAAAGTCCGTTCGACGCTTATGGAAAACGGTCAGTACTTGCAAACCATGTGGTATGTGATCGCTGAGCGAGCTGACGGTAGTGAAACCTTGCGTATGCCGTTTTATCTTAAACCTACCATGAGCGAGCCGGCGGCTGTGGTTGGCGCGCAAAGCCAAACCTTTAATGGCACTTTAACTGCGGGTGACAATAATGCACAGGCCGTCGCTGGAGTAACCTATCAGGATTATCCGGTAGAAGTGGATGCATCAGCCTTCCGCTTAACCGGTGATTTGAGTTACCAGGGCAATGGTGTTGACGATGTGGATTTGTTCTTGCTGGATCCCGAAGGTAATGAAGTTGCACGCTCGACCAATGCGGGTGGTCCTGAAAATGTTGCCATCAACGTGGCAACGCCGGGCACTTACACCTTCCGTGTGTCAGGTTGGTTGAATGGACCAGTTAACACGACTCTTGAGGTGACGCAGGAGCTAGGTGGAATCGCCCCTACGACATCATTACAGTCTGTTGATTTTGTCGGAAGTCAGGGCAATAACATCGACTTTGATGGCGAAATAACATTGAGCTGGTCAGCAAACGGCGGTGAGCGTTTGTTTGAAGTTGAACGTTCCAGTGATGGCGAAAACTTTGATGCGATAGCTATCGTTGATGGTGCGACGACGCAATTGACCGATGTTGTTTTTGATAACGGTACTTTTACCTATCGGGTAAAGGCTTTGTTTAACGGAAAAATTGGCTACTACGTCAGCGCTCCAAGCAACACAGTAGAAGTGACAGTCGATCAGCGCGAAAAAGTAAATCTGACTCGTAAAGTGAGTACTTCAATTGCCAATGTTGATTTGTCGAATCATGTTTTCTCTTTCGATATGGCACTAACCAACAAAGCTTCTGAAGATTTCGTTCCGCATCTAACTTTCCGAATTAAGAAAGTGCAATCAGCTTCTGGAAGTGTTCGTGTTATCAATGCCGATAATGGCGGCACGGGTATGCCAGGCAATCATGCGATCTATGATTTCTCATACCAGTTGGGCGCGGATGATGTATTCAGTGCTGGTGAAACTTCTAATGTTCGTCGAATGGAGTTTGCCAATCCGGCTCAGGAGTTATTTCAAATTTACGTCAAAGTTACCGGTTATAGACAACTGGTTGCGGGAGCTTCGACCGCTCAAATTCCCGGAGAGGAAGAGTCAGCAGAAGATCCAACATTAATCGATCAATTGATTGAACTCACTATTAATCCTTTAACAGGAAATGTGGTTTCTCAATTGGTAGACGATCTCCCTTAACCATCTCTTGCAGGCAGCCTACCCTGCACCCTTGCACTGTCTAACAGTGCTGCCGATCAGATTTCTGATCGGCTTTTTTTTGCCTGCTAGATAGGTATTAATGAACCTATTCATCAATTTATTATATCTATCGCGTCTCTGAGATGGGCTAGTGGATTGCGCCTTATACAAGTAAAGGATTTCCCTTATTTCTCAATCCGACTCATTCTGCTTAACTCAAAAGGCTGGTTAATAAAGAACCAGCTAGGACCTAAAACAAAACCCTACAACTTATCAAATATAACGAGGGCTAAATGAAACACTTGAATAACAAAAAAACTCTGGCAGCTTTGGTAGGAGCTGCTTTATTAACGGGGCAGGCGTTTGCTGATCCCAATGAACGAAATTTTAGAATTATTGTACAACTCAATCCCGAACAGTCGGTAAACGAGTTAAATAATTTGGCAGCACCCTTTGGAGTCAATTTCGCGAAAGTAAAAGATATTGCAACTGGCGCAACCGTGGTGCAGCTCAACGGAACAGATGATACTAAGCTACGTGATCATTTAATTCATATTCTTGAATCTTCTGACGTAGCGCTTTATGCCGAGCTCGATCGAATCTTAGTCCCTATGGCGACTCCTAATGACACGCGTTACAACGAGCAGTGGCATTATTTTGAAGCTACCGCAGGTATCAATGCACCTGCAGCATGGGATATCACGACAGGAAGTGGAGTAACGGTTGCGGTCATTGATACGGGCTATCGTCCGCATGTTGATCTCGATAGTAAAATTTTACCTGGCTACGACTTCATCGGTGATCTATCGATGGCCAATGATGGAAATGGTCGTGACAGTGATGCTTCCGATCCGGGTGACTGGGTTGCGGCAAACGAGTGTTATTCTGGCTCTCCTGCTAGCAACTCCAGCTGGCATGGTACGCACGTAGCGGGAACTGTTGCGGCTGAAAGTAATAATAATCAAGGTGTAGCAGGGGTTGCCTGGAACGCTAATATTTTACCCATTCGCGTACTCGGTAAATGTGGCGGCTACACATCGGATATTGCCGACGGGATTATCTGGGCTTCAGGCGGAAGTGTTTCAGGTGTTCCAGCCAATAGTAATCCAGCAGAGGTGCTTAACTTGAGTTTGGGGGGCTCAGGCAGTTGTCCTTCTACGACTCAGTCTGCGATTAACACTGCACGAGCGAATGGCTCGGTTGTGGTTGTCGCAGCCGGAAACTCAAACGCCAACGCAGCCAATTATACGCCTGCCAGCTGTAACGGTGTGATTACCGTTGCTTCAGTTGATCGTGGTGGTAATCGTGCTTACTACTCCAACTACGGTTCGGTGATTGATGTTGCCGCACCCGGTGGTGAAACTCAAACTTCTTCAAACGGTGTGCTTTCCACTTTAAATACCGGAACCAGCTCTCCCGGTTCTGACAATTATGCATTCTATCAAGGCACCAGTATGGCAGCGCCTCATGTTGCCGGTATTGCTGCGTTGATGTATGCGATTAATCCATCTATCACGCCTGATGAAGTAGAGACCGATCTTAAGAATACGGCTCGTAGCTTTCCCGGATCATGCAGCCAGTGTGGAAGCGGAATTGTGGACGCCGCCGCTGCAGTTCAGGCAGCACAGGGAGGTGGTACGCCGCCAGCAGGATGTCCGGCTGGGTATACCGAATATACGGGAACATTAACTGGAACTGGTGACAGCGAAGCTGAGCCGAATGGAACCTACTATTATACCGGTAGCAGTGGTACACACTCAGGAGAACTTACTGGGCCGGGTAATGCCGACTTCGATTTGTACCTGTACAAATGGCTAAATAGTCGTTGGACGCAGGTTTCTAGTTCCACTTCGGCAACTTCGAATGAAGAAATTAACTATTACAGTGGCTCTGGTTACTTTTACTGGAGTGTTTATTCTTATTCGGGAAGTGGCAGTTACTCACTTTGTCTGAAAACTCCCTAGGGATTAAGTGAGTCAAGGTAAAGCCCGCGTCAGCGGGCTTTTTTTATGAGTATACGTCAGCGATTGGGTAATAAAGTAAAACAGTTATCGACTCATTAAATAGCAGCAGCATAGGCCAATTTGAAAGTCGGCAATGGTGATTCTACTTCTAGTAACTCATCTACGAGCAAAGATAAATTTCCATTTGTTTTTTATGTGCTGCCAAGAACAAGGTGTATGCATTGCGGTCATTCGGTGAAATAATACTATTATAGCTCTAGCTTTGTCGTTTCGGTCTGGTTAATTTCACTATCAGGATGACTCATGAAATATCCCTGATAATACTTTACTCCAAACGCATACAATTTACTGACTAGCTCGGGCGCTTCAACCTGGCACGCCACTACCATGCTGCCTGTATTTTCTGCCATTGCTATAAGCTGATTTAACATTCGTCCTTTATTACCATTTAACTCTTTTGAAAAAGTATTAGCATTAAACTTTATGTATGCAGGTGAAATCTGTTTCAATAGGTCGAGGCTTTCTGAAGTGTTACCCACATCGGTGATTGCCATACTGCACTTCAGATCTTTAATTCTTTGCGCAAAGTACTTTACTTCTTTCTTGTGCTTGATGATGGAACGTTCGGAGAACTCAAAAACCAGTGTTTTTTTATTAATGATTCGTGTTTCTCCTAGCATATTACTAACCCATAAGAGAGTATCTCTGTTGGTCAAAGCGTACTCCGTTAAGTGAGCCTGAATGAATGTTTCAGAGCGCATGGACTTATTGAGTTGTGTCAGCTTTGAAATGACTTGCCCTAATACAAACCTGTCAAGCTTGTGATATCCCTCTTTATCGGTAATCAATGGGAAAAACTCTGCAGGGGAATAAATTTTTCCGCTTTTTCCATTTAGTCGAGCGAAGGTGTCAAAGTAAAATGTTTGATTATCATCAGGATCGATGGAATATATCGGTTGATAAAGTAATGAAAACTCAGAAGCGTCAAGTGCCTCTTCAATGTCGGATTGATCAGCTGCACTAATACTGTGCCCGTTAGTATTTTTGATAATCTGCTTGCAAACAACTAATCTCGATTTTGACTTTTCCTTAAGTGCATACTCACATCGAGAGATAAGTTGTTCTAATGAATCTTGATTTTGCGTGGTAGGTGCAATAGTTGAGCGAATCTTAACTTTATTAATATCGGATTCTTGGTTCGTTAGCTGAGCAACTAACTTATCCAAAAAATCTTCTGCCGTTTCAATTAGCGCTGTTAATTTTTGTTCACTGAAATGGGCTAAAAATACTGATGTGCCAAATTGTGTGGCAAATGCATTATCAGGTAGTGTTTTAGCGATAACTTCGCCAAGCTCGCCCACTAGCCGAGCGGTTTTGGCGAAGCCGTTCGTGGTTTGAAACTTTTCGAACTCTTCAATGGTGATCATAAGTAAGCCATGATACCGGTCGTTTTCGGCAACAATTTTGGACTCCACTTCGGAAAAAAAGTAACTTGAGGTTAAGAGTTCGTTGTATTGTTTATGAACGATCTTATCAAGAACACCGCGAAATTGTTTGCTGCTTACTAAATATTCACGCACCGTTTGTTGTAACTGCTCAATACTTACTGGCTTTTTAAGAAATCCATTGACGCCAAGAGATAAAACCTTATCGGTCAGCAATAGGTCCTCGTCACCGGTAATAAAAATAATTCCAGTACTGATCAGTTTTGGATCCTGTTTAAATATCTTTGCCAGGTCGATACCATTGCAGCTGGGCATAATATTATCGAGTAGTATAAGATCAGGCTTGTATTCACGAACCTTTTGCAGAGACTTTAATGGATCACTTATGTGCTCACACTCAAGCCCAATCTGACGAAGGGCTGCGAGATAAAGCATGGCGGTTGAAGTATCATCTTCGATAATGAGGACGCGGCAATCGGAAAAGAGATTACTTTTCAGGGACTTTTCCAGTGCTAGCTTTAACTCGCTCGCATCAAGAGGTTTGCTGAGATAACCATCACAGCCATGGTTGACCGCTTCAATGCGAGCTTTCATATCTTGTCGAGCCGACTGAATAATCACCGGGACACGGCACCCTACAGCTGTTCGAATTTGCTCAATGGCGTCTATCCCTGCCAGCCGACCTTCGGGAAAGTTGAGATCCATAAACACCAAAGAAGGAGGCTCGTTGCGACAAGCGTTTATGGCCGCCACAATTGTCGAGAAATAGAGGCTCTTAAAGCCTGCTTGCTTGAGCCAATGGGTGAGGAATAAACCCGAATCCTCATCATCATCGACGACATATATTAACTGGTCTTTCTTGGGATCAGGGAGCGACTCTATGGGCTTAGGCGCTATCTTTGTCGCCTGAACCAAAGGTAGCTTGTTAAGTTGTTGCACCTCGACTCTTATTGATTCGTACCAATCCGAAGTGAGTTGATCGGGACGAGCTTCGACAAGTAGTAGATTCTGCTCAATGCGTTTAACGCAGTCGCTGATGGTGTCAAATCCATACGTCGCAGCGCTGCCCGCCAGGCGATGGCAGAAGTACTGCAGAGATTGTGCGACCTTTGGGTTCCAACTAACAAAGTCAAGGTTTTGCCAAACTTCAGTTATTTGTTCAATGTATTTAGGCAGCTTAGACTCGAACTGTTTGGTCAGTTTAGCGATATCGGAACTTGTAGGAGACTTCGAGGAAGTCGTCATGGTATAGACTCTGCTAGATAAGTTTAGTATGCGTTATTCAATATATAGTTCAAGTCGGCTCGGAACTCAAATTGAAAGTAGGTGAAAACCCCTATAGATCAATAAGATATGATGAGATTAAAGGAATACGGAATAGGATTCAGTGGGTACTATAGTACAAGACGGAAAGCTTTGAGAGTTGCCGAATTTTATATGCCCAAAGAGTCCAGCAAATCATCAACATCGTCTTGTGAAGTCCCGCCTAATTGTTCTGGGCGAACATTGTCTTTGTCTTTGGATTTGCCTTCAAAAAGTTCTTTCAAAGAATTAATCGTATTAAGAAACTTTTGATCCGTTATTTGATCTTGTGAAAATAAGTTCAAAAGTTCCATATTGGCATGTTGAATTGTCGCTTGAATTGCTGTCTTTTGCTCTAAAGTTAAATCTGCCGAACTTTCTGATACTTTAACTTCCAGATCATCCATAAAGTCCATGATATTCTCTTTAAGCTTTTGATAGGTCACATTCACCTGGCCTAGCTCGCTACTGCAGGACTTGACAACTTGTTTGATTTGTTGAGTCCTTTCTTCGACTCGTTTTTCTAGGTTCTCATTGAGATCCCGAATTTCCAGTTCTGTTTTCTTACGCTGGGTGATGTCTTCAACTATGACTGCAAAAATTATATTGTTCTGCTCTAGTAGCTTATAAGTTGATAGCTCTAACCATCGATTGTTTCCATCAATGTTACATTCAACTTCGAAATGGCCTTCGGTCTCTTCGTAAAAACTAAGATACTCGAGATAGCCACATTGTGACGACTCGGCTTCTTCATCACCGAGCAGTCCGATACCACCTCTGGCTTCTACTGTATTAAATTCCATTGCACCAAGCATTTCCAACATGGGTATGTGGGAAGCTAAACTCGTTTCTTCAATCTCACCTTCCTGCTTTTTAAATATGGTACGTACAGCCGGCGTAGCCGAACGAATCACGCCTTTGTCGTCCAAGATGAGAATGGCGAAATTAGCTACGGTAGAAAGGATGTCAAAGATGTCGCTTTTCTTTATATTCACTTTGGCTTTTCTTAAAAAGGGCAAGAGTCATTTAAAAATAGCCAATAATGTTGAAATAGGCCAGTTAGGCACAGAAGATGCTTAATTTCTAAGTCATTTCAGAGGAGAACAAGTAGCTGCTAGAAACTTTCTTTGGTTTGTAAATAAACGGCTAAACAGATGTAGGTTGTTCTTGATGAAAGAGATAATTTCTACATTTATGGTACAAATATTTGAGGCCGAACAAAAATTAAACTATAACGATCTATTAAAGGATGGTTTGTTGTAAGGATGACTCCCTCAGCAGTCGGCACATCTTCCCTAATTATCTGATTAACCAGAACTTTATTCTTTGATAGAGCCTGTGGTTCTATCGCGAGATCTTTTATGGCGTTTAAGCAATAAGAGACTATGAATCGACAGGCTTTTTGCTTGGCTTGCCAAGGAGTGTGTTATGAAAAAGCGATTAATCATTTGTTGTGATGGTACCTGGAACGAACCTGACAAAAATCCCACCAATGTGGTCAAGTTAGTCAGGGCGATTAAACCTACCGATAGTGCAGGCATACATCAGGTCGTTTTTTACGATCAGGGTGTTGGCACACTAGGTGGCGCTGATAGATTTCTCGGAGGTGCTTTTGGTAAAGGCGTACGTAGGAATATTTTAGAAGCCTACCGATTCTTAGTACATAACTACAATCAGGAAGACGAAATCTATTGCTTTGGATTCAGTCGAGGTGCATATACTGCTCGAGCATTGGTTGGCATGTTAAATGCGACTGGATTAATTGAAAAAGATGAATTGTCTGAGTTGCCCGAAGTGTATAAGTATTACCGTACTGAACCACACAAGCGTCTGGGAAAAAAATATATTGATAACTATCGACCCAAGGTAACTATGGTCGGCGTTTGGGATACGGTGGGGGCACTAGGGGCTCCGACTCCCATTTTGGGACGCTTTACCAAACCTATGGTGAGTTTTTTTGATACCCGACTAAGTCCCTATGTTAAAAATGCATTTCATGCGCTCGCCATTGATGAGCATCGTGGACCTTTCAAGCCTGACCTTTGGACCGGAACTATCAATTCAGATCAAACAGTAGAGCAAGTTTGGTTTGCAGGTGTTCATTCTGATATTGGAGGAGGCTATCGGGAAACTGGGCTGTCTGATATCAGTCTAAAATGGATGATGGAAAAGTCGGAATTGCTTGGTTTGGAATTCGATAGCAACTTAGTTGATAACCCTTTCTTTTTACAGCCAGAGCTTACGCAGCCCATTCATGATTCGTATAGCATGGGATACAAGTTATTAAACTATATAGGTGCGGAAAAATACGTTAGAAGTTTAATCGGAGATGATGGTGATGTACCTATTAATGTGAGTATTCATCCTTCGGTTTATCAAAAGTGTCAGAGAGATTCGAGTTATAAGCCTGAAAATTTATCGACTTTTACTCAGGTAAAAGATCAGCCCATTGCGCTTGATGACAAACGTAGACACTTACGACATAAGACAAAAGTTCAGCAGGCTACTTTAGAAACTCCGCAAGGCGCTACGAATTGTCAGGTAGTTGATTTTAGTCCAATTGGTGGTGCTCGAGTTAAAGGAACTCTTGATGTACACGAAAACGACAGTGTTGCTTTGAGTAGCAAATATTTTGCGAAAACCATTGGCAAAGTGGCTTGGAAAAATGGAGAGGAGTTTGGGGTTAAGTTTGTCAGCTAATTATTGAATATTGTTTGTTGTACATCTCAAAGGTCAGAGCAAATCTTTCTGATTCTTTGAGATGTTATTATTACCGATTTTTTACCATTGACAACCTGCCAGACAAGTGAACTTAAAAATAAGTGATGCTTCTAACAGTTTGATTTTATTTCGAAAAGCGATAGCGATTTTTTGATTGTCCAAATCTTTATTTGTATGTCCTGTCGTTTTTGTATCTGGTCCATTTTGATAAATGAATTCTGTCTCAGTATATTAAGCGCGTCCCTTAGTAGGTAGCTGTTTGGGGGCAGGAAAATGAGTAGTTAACTTTTATAAGTTAAACTTCACGACAATAAGGACAGAAAAATGAAAAAAACTGCATTAGCGATTACGCTGGCACTCTCTGCAACATCCGCACTAGCCGATCAATACATTCTCTTTAGCTCAAAGTCGCAAAACCACGTTAAGAACCAGGTTGAAGCGAATGAAGGGACCATGATTGGACATATCCCGGAAATTGGAGCGTTTCTAATAGATTCAAACCAGCCTATGTCAAACTTCGAAGGCCTAAAAGGCGTTGAGTTTGCTATGGAAAACTATGAGTTCACACCAGAACTGAATAGTGAGCATGATTTAGATATGAGTGAAGAGCAAGCCACTCAGTACGCGCACTCAGTATCTCCCGACGATGAGTGGTTCACTTTTTTCCAATGGGGTATTGAGGCAATCAATGCTCGTGGAGCCTGGAATAAAGGGATCAGCGGTGAAGGTGTTCGCGTTGCTGTTCTGGATAGCGGAATAGACTCTTCACATCCCGATTTGGCACCTAACCTGAATGTCGCATTATCAGCTTCTTTTGTTGCTGGTGAAGCCTATGATGACGTTTTGCCTTCTAACCATGGTACGCACGTAGCCGGAACTATTGCTGCCGCAGACAATGGTATGGGCGTTATCGGTGTTGCTCCTGCAGCCGAAATTGTTGCCGTTAAAGTGCTTTCTGCCTACTCGGGTAGCGGTAGCTCTTACGGTGTTATGCAAGGTATTGTGTATGCGGCCAACATTGATGCCGATATCATCAACATGAGTTTGGGTAGCATGATTCCTCGCAACTTAAAGGATGAGTCTGGTAACTACACTTCAGATATCCAAAAGTACCTCAAGGCCTATAACAAGGCGACACGTTACGCCAATAAAATGGGTACCACGGTAATTGCCGCTGCTGGCAATTCAGCAATTGACGGTGACAAAGATGGCAATTTGGTTTGGTTGCCAAATCAGTTAGATCATGTGATTGCTATTTCTGCGACTGGACCTCTCAACTGGGCAACTGTTCCAAATACCAGTTTGGATAATCCATCCATTTATACTAATTACGGTCAGTCAACCATCGATTTCGCGGCACCGGGTGGTGATTTCACATCTTATTTTACACCACAAGGTCAAGGTTCTTGTTACTTTGGAATTACCTGTTATGTATTTGATATGGTGCTAAGTACAGTACCTGGTGGCTGGGGCTGGAAAGCGGGGACCTCTATGGCTTCTCCTCACGCAGCAGGTGTTGCGGCTTTGATTATCTCTGCTAATGGTGGAAAAATGGCTCCACAGCACGTTGCTCAAGCTTTACGTCATGGCGCGGATGATTTAGGTAAACCAGGCAATGATGACTTCTATGGAATGGGGCGTGTTAACGCATCTAATTCGGTAGATTAAATTGTCTTAGTTGAAAACTAAAAACCGATGCACTTGCATCGGTTTTTATTTGTTTAAGAGATGTATTCCGTCAGTTTACATGATTATTTTTTCTTGCTCTGCAACAACGCCTCTCCAGCTTCATTACCCTGGCGTCATACAAACAAAATTTTACCTACCGTGAAAGGCCGACGCTGCCGTATGAAAAGCTTCATATTCTCAAAAAATTGCATTGAATACGTATGCAGTCGCTTGAGTGAATGAACGTTCTTTATACACTCGAGAATGTCACCAGCATTATCTTTTTGCTGAAATAGTATAAAAGTGTACGGTTGGCGATAAAAATTAAACTGTTTTTCTCTGAGTTGGAAAAAAAATTTAAATGATTTTTACAATCGTATGCAGAAGTCTGCATGGAGAAAAACGACTCATAGAGAGCAAAGCTGTACTCAAAAAACCAAAAATCAAGTAGGAGAGCAGCATGATGAAATGGCTAACAACCGCTGCATTAACGTTTGCATTGTGTAATTCGGGCATGTCCCACGGCAAAGTTTTAATGCAGGGATTTTATTGGGATTATCCGGCAGGTGGCGTTTGGTGGAATACGTTAAAAACCAAAGTGCCAGAGTGGAGTGCGGCAGGTATAACTGACATTTGGTTACCGCCAGCGCAAAAGGCTCAGGGTGGTGGTTATTCGATGGGATACGATCCATACGATTATCATGATTTAGGTCAGTACTACCAGCATGGAACAACGGAAACACGTGCAGGCTCCTATAATGAGTTAAAAAGTTTAATTAATACTGCGCATAGTTATGGGATGAGTGTGCACGCAGATATTGTAATTAATCATAACAGCGGAGGTGAGCTGGAGTGGAACCCCTACACCAACTCCAATACCTGGACCAAATTTGAACCGCTGAGCGGGAAATTTTTTCGCAGCTATAACGATTTTCATCCCAACCTTGACTGCAGTGGCGACTCAGGTGTTTTTGGTGGCTTTCCCGATCTAGCGCATTGTAAATCTTATGTACAGGATTGGTTATGGGGGCGCAGCGACAGTGTTGCCAAGTACTATAAGAATACCGTTGGCTTCGATGGTTGGCGCTTTGATTATGTAAAAGGTTTTGGCGGCTGGGTTGTACAAAACTGGGTCAATGCCGTTGGTGGCTTTGCAATCGGAGAATATTGGGACAGTAATAAGTGGACGCTAAACGATTGGGTGAACTCCACCGGTAATACGGCATCGGCTTTTGATTTTGCTCTCTACTACGCAATGGATGAAGCCTTTGATGGCAACGATTTAACTAAATTGGTAAATGCGGGTTTAATCTCGATTAATCCTATGAAATCAGTAACCTTTGTGGCCAACCACGATACCGATATCATCTGGAATAAAAACATGGCCTATGCCTATATTTTTACTCATGAGGGTGTACCTACCTTGTTTTATCGAGATTACGAAGAGTGGCTTGATAAAGATCGACTGAACAATCTGATCTGGATTTACAATAACAAAGCCAATGGAACCACCAGCACCTTGTATGTTGATAACGACGAGTTAATCGACCAGCGTAATGGTAATCCAGGTCTTGTGATTTATATGAA
>JBFHVL010000026.1:0-22875 GCA_041589565.1 Kangiellaceae bacterium
GATAGTAAAAAAGTGATTGCTATCGATTATCGTGAGACGGCACCCAGCGCTGCCAAGGAAGATATGTTTGTGAATATGTTTGGCAAGGTTTCGAAAGATGATTCACGTTATTCCAGTTTAGCGTCCGGTGTTCCCGGAACAGTTGCCGGATTGCTTCATGCTTTAGAGAAATACGGCAGCTGGAACAGACAAAAAGTGATAGAGCCTGCTGTTAATCTCGCAAAAGAAGGTTTCGTTTTAGACAGTCCATTTCTCGATTCGTTAAACGCCCGTAAAGAGCGACTCGCAAAAGATCCTGAAGTTGCAAGAATATACTTTAAGCCGGATAGTAGTAGTTACCTGCCCGGTGAAAAAGTTAGTTTTCCCGATTTGGCGTGGAGTCTTGAGCAGATTAAAAAACAGGGTAAAGCTGCTTTTTATGAAGGCGAGATCGCGCAAAAGCTCGTTGCTTATATGCAAAGTGAAGGTGGTTTAATCAGTAAAGATGACTTGAAGAATTATAAAGTAGTCGAGCGCGAAGCCGTTGAAGGGAATTATCGAGGTTATCGAGTGGTGTCTATGCCACCGCCCAGTTCAGGTGGTGTGCATATTGTTCAGATGCTAAATGTATTAGAACAGTTCGATTTGTCCAGTATGGGGTGGGGAAGTGCGAATCATATTCACCTGCTAACCGAAGTCTTTAGACGTAGTTATGCCGATCGTAGTAAACATTTAGGTGATCCCGATTTTTATCCAGTTCCGCTAAAACAGATCATGGATAATAATTATGCCAAGCAGCTAGCCAAGTCTATTAATATGGCCAAAGCTACTAAGTCCGATGATATCTTCCCGGCAACTTTTAAAGATTCTGAAAGTCCCCAAACGACACACTTTTCGGTGATGGATCGCTGGGGGAATGTAGTTACCAATACCTATACGCTTAACTTTAGTTTTGGCTCGGGGAAAATCGCAACCGGTACAGGATTCTTTTTGAATAATGAAATGGATGACTTTTCGGCAAAGCCCGGTGTGCCCAATGCTTATGGTCTAATCGGCGGCAAGGCAAATGCCATTAAACCCAATAAACGACCATTAAGTTCAATGAGTCCTACTATTGTGTTTAAAGGCGATACGCCTGTATTAATCACCGGCAGCCCAGGAGGCAGCCGAATTATCACGTCGGTACTGCATCAAATAGTAAATACTATCGATTTTAAAATGAATATTGCCGAAGCTGCCAATGCGCCAAGGTTTCATCACCAATGGTATCCCGATCAAATATTTCTGGAGAGAGGCTTTTCGCCCGATACTATCAGTCTTTTAAAACAGCGCGGACATACCATTAAGGACTCAGGTGCATCGGGAAGTATTCAGTCGATTAGTTATGAGGACGGCTGGTATTTTGGAGCGTCCGATCCTCGACGTACCGGAGCGAAAGCCATAGGTGTGATGAGAAATGGGGCTTTAGTTTATTACTAGCTAAGCTTTACATTTTTACTTGAAATAAAAAGGCAGCATTCGTGCTGCCTTTTTGATCTAAACAACAGAACAAAGCTTAGTTATTATCTTTTTTAATTACGATGCTGCTTACTTAGATCCTTGGATAACTGGTGGTAATGCCAGCTGTTAACCAGTACTACGGTGAGCATAAAGGTGCTCAGACTTAGACGATATTTTTAAGTAACATGCCTTCTGCTTCAAAATTTCCCCATACGAGGAAATCATAGTTTAGCTCAAAGAGCAATTGAGGCCTTAATTGCATATAACTGCAGGATTTTGATTGATTATTATCCAACGAGTTATGCGTAGATAATTGATAATTGATGAGAGATAGGGGCAAAGGGGGGGGCCAGTTAGAAGATAAATTAATATTGTTTTATATATCGCAATTAGCTATATTGAAATACTCTTTAATAAAATATTGGAATAAACAGGAGTCACAGCCTAAACTTAGCCTGAAATTTGTGAGGATACACTGTAAATATCAGGTTAACTTGAAACTGCTTTTAGCATCAAATTTAGGTAAAGCCGAAACTTAGACAACGAAAAAGGACTAGTTGTTAAATTAAGAAAACGAATTGGAAATATTATCGAATAAAGGTTCTTGAAATGGAAAAGGTATCATCTTTTAAAGCCCACTGCTTGTTTAGACTCCGGAAGAGTTATTTATTTAACCGCTATGCTAATCATTTACGTCGTGTAAGAGCGCTGATAACCTTCGGTCCTTGGCGACATTTATTACTCATGGTTTACCGGTTTAGGTATAAAAGCCGAGTGAAGAAGTTAAGTGGAAATGAGCAGCGTGTTATTAACGCATCTCGAGACATTTCAAGTTTACTGAGAGATGTTAAGGAAAATGGATTTGTTGTTTTGGGAAAATTACGGATGCACGTTCTTGAAAACTTAAAGAAAGATGTTGCAAACCTAAAACCAAAAGAATATGCCATGACGCATCAAGCAAACAGAATTATTTCGCAACTATCTCAAGATCCGACAGTGCAGAATCTTTTATCGGAGTATTTCGGTTACACTCCTTTTATCCGAGAATCTTCTTTAACAGTTACTCGAGATTCCGGTGACAGTATTGTTGAAGGACAGAACGGTTTCCATCAAGATTATGCAGGAGCTAAAAGTCTTAATTTATTTGTATATTTAACTGATGTCGGTGAAAGTGATCCCTATCACGAAGTTTTGCTTAAGTCTCACCGAAAAGCATTTCGTCACGCATGGTATAAGTATCCACTCTCTGAAAAGCTAACAAAGCGATTTAAAAAACGTTTTGATTCGAAACGTATTTTAGGTCCTGCAGGTACGGTATTTTTAGAGAATACCGAAGCGCTGCATCGCAGAGAGCTAGCTCTAAAGCGAAGAATTATGCTTAATATCTTATTTTCCGCCACACCAGGAATTATTAGTGAAGGTCGCTTCGCGAACTCCCAGATAATCGCTGACAAAGCGCTCCTATCGCGAGAGTAATTGTTAATACTGAAATAGACTATATAAGGCTAGCTGCGTAGGATAGAGTGAAGTGGACACCAACAATCTTGAATATCAACGGATATATGAGAAAGATATGATGAACTGATTAGCAGTTTTTAGATTATTAACTGCTAGTTGTTCTATATTGGACAAAAGAATTATTTTGTACTTTTCGGTTGAGCAGTTTAAGTATCCTTCATTTTCCGTTAAAGCCGCCAATGGTAAAGCAATTATTCTTTATTACTCGGGTGGAAGGGGATTGCCAGAGCCGCTATATATCTGGTGTGAAGGTGAGCATTCAGAACATCAGCTTGATATTTTGATAAAAGCATTGAGGTTGGCTAAAGTGCAAAACTGGGATGTGCGATATGTAAAGCATGAAGTGCGCGATGGAGCTTGGTAGAAGATTAAGTTGACTAGTGGAGAGTTCCATTTTGAGTCTTCCGGCAGTAATGCATACCCAGAAAACTTTAATGATATCGTTACTTTGATTAAAACGATTGAAGAAAGCTTAGGTTGTGAATAAAAAGCCAACCTATTCACTTCTTAGAAAATATTATCTGAAGGAAGCTAAATATGTGACAACTTAAAGATATTATGAACAAGAAACATATAAGTTAGGATGGGTAAAGTTGTTTGAAAAATCTTGAATTGATACTTACAGAGTAGCTTGAAATTGGCTTCTCCACAAAATTGGGTTACTGTTGGTATAAAGGTAGGGGGCAATACCATAGGTGTATTAATTCTTTACATCTCTAAACGCTATTCAATCTAATGTTCTAGTAAATGTGTTAGATGTAAATTGTTAAGCAAGGAATAATTATGAAAGGCAAATGTTTATGTGGAAGTATTGAGGTTGAGGCAAGCGAGCAAAGTGAACTAGGACTTTGTCATTGTACAATGTGTCGGCGCTGGACAAGTGGGCCAATGTTTGCTGTTCACTGTGGCTCCGAAGTGAAGTTTACTGGTGAAGAGCCTGCAAGATACAGATCTTCCGAATGGGCGGAGCGTGGCTTTTGTTCAAAATGTGGAACGCACCTTTTTTATCACGTTTTGGGAAATAATGAGTACGTTCTGTCTGCTGGACTATTCCAGGAGCAAAACTTCAAATTAACCAATCAAATATTTATTGAAGAAAAACCAGATTTCTATAGCTTCAGTAACAAAACGAATAATTTAACCGGTCAACAGGTTTTTGAACAGTACTCTAATGAAAGCTAATTGACTTTTTAACTTAGTGTCAATAGAAGCAAGGTTTTAACAGTAGTGATAAAGAAAGCAGTTATAATCAGTTTTGCAATTTTGTTTCAGTCATTCATCTTTGTGAATGCAAAGGAGCCTGTTGAAAAGATTTCGATCTCTATCGCGCAAAGTGGACCTTTTAAACAAATAGACGAGCTAGACTTTAGCAGGCTTAATGAGCAAGTTGAAAGGCTCAAGGCATCTGGTTCTTCTGTTGAAATTGTTTTAGCTGCAAACTTTAATCAAAAGCAAGAAGTTGAAAAGGTTTTAGCGAGATTGAAAGAGTTTTCCAGTTTAAAAGATGTTCCGGTAATCCAGATTCTCTCCGAATAATTAATGCAAATACGCCAATATGGCCAGCGTAACACCCCCTGACACGGCACCCAGATAATTCGGGAAGGTCCAGTTTCTAAACGATGCGGTTAGTTGATGTGAGTGAGCATGATGATGGCTAGCATGAGAGTGATCATGATGATCGTGCTTATGGTTGTTTTTATCATGTCGATGAGGGCGATGCAGTAAAACGTGCATTAAGGTGCCGGTAACAAACGCCTGTAACCAGGCAAAGTTTTCACTGGTCATGGCCGACTCAAGTTGAACACCTAAAATAAAACCGAACAGGGTGAACATGGCTAGAGCCGACAGTGCGAGCCAGACTGCCTTAAAGCCAAAAACCGGACGGATAATCCAGAGTACCGATAAAGCCACCGGAATTCGGTGTAAAACGATTGCTAGAGGCAACCACTGCGAAGCCGACTCGACTGACTCAAACTCATTTAACGATGCGCCATCGACCATGGTGTGAAGGAGTAAGCCACTAAAGCCGATTAATAGGGTAATTTGGTGCGTACTGTCGGCCGCTTTGCGGAAGGCTTTTTCAATCAATGTTGGACCAATTAATCCAAGAATGGATAACGGAATAACCGGCCAGCCACCATTTTGATAAGAGAGGGGGATTAGCTCAGCCAGAATAATGCCGCCCAACACTACCAGCAAAAAACTGGACAGGGTGTCTTCAAAATAGGGCGAGTGCTCAAACGCTCGCGCAATAATAGGCGCGGTCGCGAGAGCAATAATACTGAGTAATAGAAAAATCATGGGAATCTCTATCTAAAAAGGCGAGCGCATTGTATGTCAAACGGGGGCGCTCGCCAATCCCACTAAAGCGATACCAGCTTGCCGGGGTTTAGAATATTGTCCGGATCGAAAATCTTTTTAACTTGCTTCATGAGCTCGACTTCCGCTGTTGATCGGCTGTACTCCAGATAATCGCGCTTTACCAGACCAACGCCGTGTTCAGCGGAAATGCTGCCGTTTAATTTTCGAATGGTTTCAAAAATCAGCGGGTTGACCGATTTACACTGAGCGACAAATTCCTCGATCGATAAGTTATCGGGGCGTAAAATATTCAGGTGCAAGTTACCATCGCCAATGTGACCGAACCAGATGATTTCGAAGTCCGGGTATTTTTCTTTTACGATGTCGTCGATAGCGGTTAAAAACTCGCTCACTTTACTTGGTACTACCGATATATCATTTTTATAAGGCGTAAACTGACTGATGGACTCAGAAATGCGCTCTCGCAGTTGCCACAGGTTTTGTGCCTGAGTTTCACTCTGGCTAATGACACCATCGAGAATGTAGCCTCGCTCCATGAGCTGTTCGAAACTGGCAAAGGCGGTATCAAGCGTGGACTCTGATTCGTTTTCAAACTCCACTAGCACATAATAGTCGGCTGATGTTTCGAAAGGCCGTTGTAAGTCGTGATGCGCCAGCACCTTCTGTAATGCCTGCTCCGAGAAAAATTCAAATGCGGTAAGCTGCAATGACTTCTGGAAGTTTTCCATTACCGGATACACATCGGCCAATGTATTAAGGCCTAACACCATGACGGTAAGATCTTTGGGCGGACGCGTAAGTTTAATAGTGGCTTCAACGATGATGCCGAGAGTACCTTCACTGCCAATCATCAAATGACGGAAATCGTAGCCTGTAGCGTTTTTAATCAGGCCATGATTAAAGCTCATCACTTCGCCGGTTCCGGTAACTACCTTAAGTCCCATCACCCAGTCGCGTGTCATGCCCCAGCGGATGACTTTAATGCCGCCAGCGTTGGTGGCAATATTTCCACCAATCTGGCTCGAACCCGCTGAGGCAAAATCGACCGGATAGTAGAGGCCTTTCTCTTCGGCGAAATTCTGCAGCTGTTCGGTGATAACACCTGCTTCGCAAACCACGGTTTGATCAACTGCGCTAAATTCACCAATGTTGTTCATGCGATCCAGCGATAACACCACTTCACCATTGGTCGCACAGGCACCGCCGCTGAGTCCAGTACGTCCACCGGAAGGCACCAGTGCAACCTTGTTGACGCGCGCCCATTTAACCAGTTCTCGAACCTGTTCAACACTGTTGGGGCGAACAATGGCTTGAGCATCGGGCTTGAAGAGTTTGCTCCAGTCCTGTCCATACTCTGCTAAGTCAGAACTTTCTGTTAAAACATAATTGTCGCCAACAATGGCTTTTAATTGATCAATCATTTGCTGCACGTTTCGGTTTAAGTGTTAATTGATATTGAGGCTCTTGTGCCCATAGTGGTGTAGGGTTGCCACTGGCCCAGTCGTTAAAGCCTAGCTCATAAAAGGGCGATAGTGGATGGCCCGATTGCCCACCCGGCATATGAAAGATAGCCTGATCTTTATCGCCGGGTGAAATAACCATTCGTTGAGACGCGCCAAAGGTTTTACCTTGCACTCTTGGCGAGTGAGCCTCTCCGGGCAGGGGCATTTTAGGACGGTCGAGCAACCAGCTCAAGATGGGCAGAGCACGGCTGATGGGGTGCTGAATGTTTACCGTATTGTATTTTCCCCAAACCTGGTCGGCCAGAGGTTGATTATCAGCTGTGTACTGAGCAATCACCGCGTCGACGGCAGCGCTAAACAGCGACGAGTAGTTTTCGTAGTCTTTAGGTAAAAATCCTTGCGGCTGATGAGTTACGATTTGCCATAAAGGATATTCATATTGTTTGGAATAATAGGCGAAACTGTATTTGGCATCTGGATCCATGGCTTTAACCAGCGGATCCAGCAGGATTTCTCTTAATTTAAAGCGATAGGCACGGAGCAGGGTGAAGCCAGCCTGATCGGTATTGGCTTTGCCGTTCCATTCCTGCACCAATTGTTTCAACTCTTTGCGGTTTTCATTGGTTAACTGGCTGTCGTCCAGTAGCGACAACAAATGTTTCTGCCAGCGCAGGTAAAGCTCGGCATCGGTATCCAGCTGGATGGCGAGCAGATCCTGCTCGGTCGCATTGTTAAGCTTGAGGAGCTTATCGCGAATAAGCTTGCCGCGAACGCCAAGCGCATAACCGCCATTGCCAAGTTTTTGAAATTCCTCATTACCCATTACGCGACCATTGGCTGTCCATAAGACGTCAGACTCAGGATTTATGACGCGAGGGTAATCTTCTGGTGACTGCCAGATGATTTTGCCTTGTTGATGGGCGATGGTGGTCAATGGATTATTGGAGTTTTGGCGTTTGGGCAAGGCCCCGATCAAGGTCCAGCCAATGCGTCCCTTACGATCGGCAGCTACAAAATTCTGCGCTGGAATGGCTGTTTTATTGGCAATCTCAAGTGCCTGCTCGATGGAGCTAGCGGTTTCAAGCTGTAACAGCCCTAAGTTCATTGCCTTTGGAGAATGTGCGACCCAAAAATGGCTCCACACCTTATCCTTTTCTTCTAACAGCACCGGGCCAAACAAGGTTTCTTTGATAAGGAGCGATTGTTTGTCGTCGCCTTTAATCGTAAGCGTTTCTTTATAATGCGTAAACTCGTGCCATTCTCCATCCCATTGGTACAGATTGGCGTTTTCTGGATGGCGCTTTAGCGGAATCGAATCAAAGTAATCACCGTAACTGTTGGTAAACGACCAGGCGATGTTTTCATTGGTTCCCGCTATCAATAGAGGGGTACCCGGCAAGGTGACGCCCGCTAACTCAACCGTTTCACTGTGCTGCTTATACTCAAGGTTGGCTTTAAACCAGATATTGGGGATGCCATGACCCAGATGCATATCACTGGCGACAATGGCCTTAGCTTCTGCGCTACGACCGCGAGCGACGGCAAAATTATTGCTGCCGGGTGCGTGTTCGATATCGACCGGATCGGGTTCTTTTTCGATTGGTTGGTTTAAATTCGGTAAATCTATTTGATCGGGTATGGGCGGCAACTCCAGTTGGGAGAAATCGATAGCCGCATCAAAACGAGTGCCATCAGGCACCAAAAAGCGGTAAAGATCGTTAGGCAATGACTGATAACCGAGTTGCAGTACTTTTTCTCGTTCTATCGTACTGGGTTGTAGCTGAAGGTACATGGAGTAGACTACCAAAATGGAGTCTTCTTCCTGCCAGGGCTCGGGTTGTGCGTTGAGTAGCCAGTATTCAAACGGCGGAATGGTGAGTGCCTGATAGCCTTCGTTCACCCCTCGTGCGTAAGACTGCAAAATACTTCGTTCTTTGTTGTTGAGACGGTTTATAACCTGTTGTGCTCTTGCGCGGAAGCGATGTTGGCGAACCTGCTTGTCTTTTTCCAGGGTGACTGCGCCGATAATTTCCGACAACTCACCGGCTGAATTCCGTCGCAACATATCCATTTGAAAAAAGCGCTCTTGTGCATGAATCCAGCCAAGAGCAAAAGCTAAATCATTGCGATTGGCTGCAGCTATTGAGGCAGTGCCGAGTGAGTCCCGCTCAATGGTAATTGAGGACGATAGCCCTATATACTCCAGTTCGCCTTCATACTTTGGTTGGCTAAGGTAAAGAATCAGATAGGCTCCGAGAGCGATGGCGCCAACTAAAGATAAAATAATGCCCAGAGATTTTCGCAGCAGACGGCTAACGAAAGACTTTTTCTTTTTTCCAAATACGCGGCGTTGCTTCATTGTTATTATTCGCTAGATACTAAAAGGATCTATCCTAACATGCTAAAACTGCTAATGAATATGGAAATGCACAGGTATGACATAGATCGGCCTACACAAAAAGGCGTGCAATCGATATTTGGCGTTTGGGGATGGGTGAAGCAAATCAAAAAAAAGGAGTGGTGGGCGCTAGTGGGCTCGAACCACTGACCCTCGCCTTGTAAGGGCGATGCTCTCCCAACTGAGCTAAGCGCCCACTCCGTAAGAACGGGGCGCATTCTAGGGGACAATGTTGTTAAGGTCAACGGGAAATTTAAAAAAAGTTTTATGCCAGTCAAATTTGTACACGGCTTATGCAATCACGGTGACTTTTCGGTGTATTAAAGGTCTGACTGGGCTTTGATTAAATTCGACAAAAGGAATAATTTGCACCTCGATACTTAAGCTATCGGTAAAACGCTTAATTAATAACTCTCTGACTGATAAAATAGCGCCAATTTTTTAGCCTGCGGAAAGAATACTATGACTGTTGTTACTCGATTTGCACCAAGTCCTACCGGATACCTTCATGTTGGTGGGGCACGTACCGCTTTATACAGTTGGTTACATGCGCAGAAGCATAAGGGGGAGTTTATTCTTCGTATCGAAGATACGGATCGTGAGCGCTCTACTGACGAAGCCGTTCAGGCAATTTTGGACGGTATGGATTGGCTTGGGCTGGCGCATACTCAAGGGCCTTTCTACCAGACTAAGCGTTTTGATCGTTATAAAGAAGTGACTGAAGAGTTATTGGCTGCTGGTAAAGCCTATCGCTGCTATTGTTCCAAAGAGCGATTGGACGAGCTGCGCGAACAGCAAATGGCTAATAAGCAGAAGCCTCGTTACGATGGAACTTGCCGACACTTAACTGCCGATGAGCAAGACACCAGCAAGCCGCACGTGATTCGATTTAAAAACCCCGAAAGTGGAGAAGTGAAATGGCAAGATGCGGTTAAAGGTGAAATTGTTATCCGTAATGAAGAGCTAGATGATTTAATCATTGCTCGAACTGACGGTACACCGACTTACAACTTCACCGTTGTGGTTGATGACTGGGACATGAAAATTACTACGGTTATTCGCGGTGATGATCACGTCAATAACACACCACGCCAAATCAATATTTTTAAAGCGCTGGGAGCACAAGTACCCGAATACGCACACGTTCCGATGATTTTGGGTGATGATGGTAAGAAGCTTTCAAAGCGTCATGGTGCAGTGAGCGTAATGCAGTATCGAGATGACGGCTATTTGCCGCAGGCGGTATTGAATTACCTGGTGCGACTGGGTTGGTCTCATGGTGATCAAGAAGTATTCAGCTTAGAAGAAATGAAACAGTTTTTCGATATCCACGATATTAATCGCGCGGCTTCGGCGTTTAATACTGAAAAGCTGAACTGGCTGAATCAACATTACATTAAATCACTGCCTGTTGCTGAGATTAAACAGGCTTTGCAATGGCATCTCGATCAGCAGAAGCTTGATATATCAAATGGCCCGGATATTAAAGAGTTGATTCCGGTGTTTGCAGAACGGGTGCAAACGTTAAAAGAGATGGCACAGCAAATTCATTATTTCTATCAAGATTTTGAAGAGTTCGATGCGAACGCCGCCAAGAAGCATTTACGGCCGGTTGCTGAAGAGCCTTTAAAAGTTGTTCAACAAAAACTTGCAGCACTAAGTAACTGGCATGCAGAGTTGATTCAGCAAGCGATTGATGCAACAGCCGCTGAGCTCGAAGTGGGTATGGGCAAAGTAGGGATGCCATTGAGAGTTGCAGTGACAGGCGCAGGACAATCACCTAATCTTGACGTGACTTTATCACTGATTGGAAAGGAAAGGGTATTGCAGCGAATAGACCAAGCACTGGCATTTATCGCAGAGCGAGCCGCAAATTAATAATTGTTTATAAGCTCAAAGGTAATTTATAAAGCGCTCAATGAAGAGCGCTTTTTTGTTTTAAAGTGAATTTGTAGAAAGCTCATTAAATAAAATTCAACTTTTCTTCAGGGAATTGGCTTTTCTTCTACGAGCTGCTTTTCAATAGAAAGAGGTTTAAAAAACTTGAGAACAAAGCGACTGGTGTTGCCGCGTATCTCAGCGGCATACATATGCTTTGTTAAATCATCCTCAGGATTTTCTAAAAAGAAGGCTTCATCTTTTAAAATAAACCCTGCATCGACAATCTCTTGATTGGCTAACTTTTTGGAGATGCGGTGCAACTGATTGCCCGTTGTAGAAGGGGCATCCGTTTCGGCATGATGATCAATGACCGCCAGAATTCCACCGGGCTTTAACGTGCTATACAACCGTTTCAAAAAGTCGTCTCGGTCTATCTTGGGCCAGTTTCCTTTTTTGGGATGATAATAAATATCGTGGTATGCCAAAATTAAAAAAACTATGTCGGCGGAATTATTAGGCAACTCTAGCTCATTAGCTTCTGCGGTAATTCGCTTAACATTAGGTAAACGGCCTTCGGTATATCGCTTCGACAGCGTTTTTTGTACATAGTCTATGTAAGCCTGATTGTTATGAGCGATGACTATGCCGTCCGGTCCTACGACGTACGACAATAGTTCAGTGTAATAACCTCCACCAGAAAAGATATCGACTACGGTCATCCCTGGACGCACGTTAAAAAACTGCAACACCTGTTGCGGTTTTCGGTTAACATCACGCTTGGTATCAAATTCCAGTCGATCGGGGTGATTGACAGCCCACTGTATGACTTCATCATAGGAAGCTGCGGTGGCTTTCACCGGCAGATGACAAGTAATAATTAGCGCGATCAATTTAGCAAATTGAGTGTTCATGAGTCGATTATCGGCAACGGCATTCACCAGGTCGAGCGGAGTTTGTAACACAATATTACATATACAGGCATATGACATCAGCACTTGAACAAAATGTAGCCAAAGGTATTTTATTAATGCTGTTGGCTGTGTTCTTCTTTTCGATCATGGACGTAAGTATGAAGTGGCTCAGCTATCATTACTCGCCATTTCAGGTGTCTTTTTTTCGCGGAGCCTGCTCTTTACCTTTTGTTATGCTCTGGTTTGCTCATAGTGGACGTATAGAGCACCTTAAAACAGGTAAGCCCATGTGGCACCTGGTTCGAGGCTTAATGAGTGTACTGTTTCTGGTGGGAGTTGTGATTGGCTTGCGAGAGCTCACATTGGCGAATGCATACGCCATATTTTTCTCTGCTCCCTTATTGGTTGCTCTGTTATCTATAATATTTTTACAGGAAAAAGTCGGTATACGTCGATGGAGCTCTATCGTTATCGGATTAGTTGGCGTTCTTATTGCGCTAAACCCTTCCGGGGACGGTTTTTTTAGTCTCGGTGCCATTGCCTGTTTGTTTGGCGTGTTTGGCTACTCAGTGGTAGTGATTGTCATTAAGAAGATGTCCACGACAGAAACCACCTTTGCCATGGTTTTTTATTTTTTACTTTCGTTAACCGTAGGCTGTGGAATTTTGTCGCTTTTTGATTGGCAACCCATGCAGTGGGAACATTGGCCTGTGTTATTGGCACTTGGCTTGAGTGGCTCTATAGGACAGTATTTGATTACCGAAGCTTTTCGTTTAGCTCCGGTTTCCGTTATTACACCGCTAGATTACTCTGCACTTATTTGGGGCGCTCTGTTTGGATATGTGATTTGGCTGGAAGTACCCGCATTGCATGTTTGGTTAGGTGCCGCCATAATCATAGGTAGTGGACTTTATTTGATGATTCGAGAGTCCAAAACTAACTCTTCACCAATCAAAACACCAGAAATTAAATAATGTATAAAACTATTCAGGCTCTACTTTTATTATGCTCATTCTATGCTACGTCTTTGTTGGCGATGCCCAGCGTAAGCATTATTCGCAGTGAGTTAGTGCAAGGTGGATTTCTAATTGCTCAGGTTGCATCCGATGTGAATGTAGAATTTTTAAATAGGCAAGTGGATAAAGATGGAAAAGGCATTTTTATCATCGGCTTTGGCCGAGATCATCCCTCGCAAGATTCGTTAATATTAACAAAGGATGGAAAAAGCTATCAATTTTCGCTGAAAATTGCCCCCCGAGAGTGGAAAATTGAACGTATTGATGGATTACCTCCATCGAAGGTTTCGCCAAAAAGTCCTGAGGTATTAAAAAGAATCTCTCAGGAAGCGCAACAAATTCGTGAGGTAAGAGCATCGATTTCTCAATTACCCTTTTTCTTGCAAGGTTTTCGTTTACCAGCAAAAGGTCGTATCAGTGGAGAATACGGCTCGCAGAGGATATTAAATGGTGAACCCAAGCGTCCACATTATGGACAAGACATCGCTGCGGCGGTAGGATCTCCTGTGTATGCCCCTGCGTCGGGAGTTGTCGTATTAGCTCACCCGGACATGTATTTCTCCGGCGCGACCTTGGTAATTGATCATGGCTTCGGGCTTACGTCAACATATCTGCACCTTAATGAAATAAAAGTAAACGTTGGCCAAAGTATTGAGCAGGGTGATTTGATTGGTACTATTGGACAGACTGGTCGAGCAACAGGACCGCATTTGGATTGGCGGATCAACTGGTTTGAACAGCGATTAGATCCTGCGTTATTTATTAACTAACGCAGTTATATCGTTAAAACATTTCAAAAAATCGAGAAAGCTCGGAAATAAAAGATGAATGATAATTATCTGAATAATAGCTATTTGCAGGAACCGATTGACAATTCAGTGAATGGAAATGTGGATCAAAAGCACAATAAACCTCGCCCTAAGCGACCTGGTGTGCGAATTCATACCGATACTGATTTGGTTCAAATAATGCCTGATCCCGAATTGCCGGAAAAAGCAGTTTGGTATGGTGTTCAAAATGATATTCTCATTATGTGTAATGAGGTTTATCCCGAAAATATGAAACTGGCACTTAGTTTGGAGTCCAGTATGCGGTACGAAGCGATCCGTCCTGATCATATTTATTATGACCAGGTCATGGAGCGATTGGAGTTTCGCACGCTCGATTTTCAGGAATATACTCGCAGCCCTGGTCAGGGAATTTTGATTCGATTACGTCAAGGGATTGAGCCCTACGATGCGCTTGAAGATCTTGAAATCAATGGCATGCTGATTAAAACCGTAACGGGAAATTACGATAATGACTATAAAGCAAAAATTGCTGTGAGTGCTTCGGAAATTTGGCAAGTAAGCCGTTTAGAGCTGACCAATTATTTACACTCAAGCCGCAAGCGCTTCGTTCCCTATTATCAGTATTGATGCATTAAGTGCTAATAAAAAAGCTCACTTACTTGTGAGCTTTTTTGCTTTTCGAGTCTATATTTTACTTACTATCTTGAGTGGATTCGATTTTTGCCAGTAAGGCATCAAAACCTTCAGAGACGTCCACAGATTTTAATTGCTCGCGATAGTTTTGCAGTATTTTGATACCTTCAACCGAAATATCAATAACTTTCCAATCAGTGTTATCATCAATTTGCTTTAAAGTATAAATGATACTAAAAGCTTCTCTTTGCTTTGATAGAATCTCACTGTATACCCAGGCGGTTTGTCGAGTGGTTGAATATTCCGTTTTTATAAAATTGAACTTATGACCATCATAATTAGCGAGTCCTTTGGCGTAGGTATTTATCAAGTGGTTGATAAAAGCTTCGGTGAACCTTTGCTTTTGTGGATCGCTAAGTTGTGCCCAGACTTTTTGCTTCAGCAGTCGTTTACCCAATCCTTGGGTATCGACAAGAGGTAATAACTGCTCGCGCACAATGCGTTGCGCAAGTAGTTCATCTGTTTGAAGTTGCTGTTTGTTTTCTTCTAACAGCTCAATCATGGTGTTCGCTGCTTGTTTTAGCAGAACATCGGGCTCCGCTTCAGCGAAAGCGGACAAGGGTATAATGAGCAGAACAGAAAACAGGAGTTTCTTCATGTGATTATCATCCTTTTACTGAAATTCGAATTACAATTACTTTAATTCGATCTCATTATTCGCAAGTTTCTTAATCACCGAATCCAGGCCATCTTTTTCGATCTGTTGACCAAACTGGTTGCGGTAACTGGTAGCCATACTGATCCCTTCGATACTGACATCAACTACGCGCCATTCGTTTAGTCCCTTCGGCTTTTTCAACCAGTAGTCAATTTTTACTGGAGCGCCATCGCTTTGTTTCATTTCACTTTTAACACGAGCAATGGTGTTATCTCTTCCGTATTCGGTGCTTTCAAAGGTAAAGGTTTGACCGTCATACTGAGCCAACCCTTTGGCATAGGTTTTAATCACCAGATCAACGAATTTCTCAACAAACACTTTCTGTTGTTCTGCACTGGCATTTTTCCATTCTTTTGCCAGCACACGACGCCCCAGAGCTTCCTGATCAATGTAGGGAAGGAGCTCTTTTTTAACCAGATTAATCGCGAGGCTTTCATCAGCCTTAAGCTTTTCTTTATTTTTTTCCAGAAAGTTAACAATGTTGCTCGCAACACTCTCAAGCATGGTTTTGGGATCTGTTTCAGCATGAACGTTTAATGCAACAAGGGCAAATAGAGCACTGAACAGGATTTTCTTTAATATGAGTTTCATGGCTATTCCTTAAACATCACTCATGGGTTTATGAGAGCACAATTATGCACGTTGGTTACAAATTTTAAAGGCTAAAATATTAACAAAACCTGAATATTGTGGAAATTAACTAAATACAGCGCTTGGGTTTGGGCAATCCCGCAATTTTAGTGGCTTGCTTAGCTGGCCCTTTGGGAAACAGCTTATACAGATACATGCTGTTGCCTTTTTCCTCTCCGAGCTCTTTGGCCAGGTACTTTACCAATGGTCGAATCGATGGACTTGTATTAAATTCATCATAAAAGCGACGAACATAACGAACGACCTCCCAGTGATCTTCGGACAGTTGAATGCCATCACCAGCGGCTATTAGGGGAGCCAAATCTTCGTTCCAAAGAGAAGGGTCCGTTAAATAGCCTTCTTTATCGGTTACGATGTGAGATGGTAGGGGCGTCATTTTCAAATGGTCCAGGTTAAGGTCTTGTCGAATTTAAGTGTTAACTCGACCATCGCTTCATAATTTTTGATCAACTCAAATTTTGTGTCGTTAAAAGGAACGCCACGGATTTGTAAGTCTGTTTTGAGCACATATTTGTTAACTAAATGTACAAAAGCAGCTGAGCCGATTAAGTAACTCCCGTCTGCAATCAGCAGTACAGCATCTTCTTTATTCATTAATGCAGCCAGGTTCTGGCAATCAGACTCAGAAAGCTGCTGATTACAAATATACAAACAACTCACAGGCAAATTACCTTGTCATGCTTAGCGATTAAGGCTTTTATTTGATCTTGTGAAGCTAAGATTGCCTCGATCATTAGGTTCTTCTCTGAAAGGTTGTGTTTTGCTAGCGACTCTTCGCTGACAAAAACATGCTCGATGTCATAAAGATCGAGTCCTTTAAAGAGCCTCGTAAATTCTTTGATACCTGCGAGTTTAGGCATTTGGTCTTTCACCAGATTCCAGACTCCCCAGTCTAGAAACAGTAGACTCACTTGCTGATCGAAAGCGGCTTGCGCTAACGCCATATCCAGTGCTTCTTTGGATGAATCGCTGCCATATGGCGGTTTATTAAAAATAAATAAAATAGACATAATGTAATCAGGCAAAGTGAAGGGTTTTATCAGCATTAGCGACGGCCTCTGCCCAAGCGCCCAGTCCGGCAATTTCAAAAGGAGTCGATACGGTAAAAGCGTCTAGATTGGCCAGCTCACTGTCTTCTTGATTTAGCATGCCACGTTTATTGGCAACTGAAACACACGCTTGAAGTGGGAAATTGTATTGATTTGAGAGTGTTTGCCAGTTTCGACCAAGGTGCTGCTCATCGTTCGCTGGGTTTAGCAGTCGATTGGCCACATAGACGCCATCGCCATAGAAAAACACTGTCGAAACTTTGTGGCCAAGTTGATACACGGCATCAACAAAGCCCTGAGCAGAGCTGTGCGCCTGACTAGAGAATGGAGAGCCCGTGACAAGAATAGCAAATGATTTCGACATGGTTTAATGCCTGATTAGCAGATGGGTTGAATTTTACCATAGCGGCAGCAATAAAAAACCCGGCACGAAGGCCGGGTTGATTTAAGTTGGTAACTTTATCAATCGTCGCCCGAGAAGGCAGACAGAAGATGAAGAATATTCATAAACAACACATAAAGGTTAATGAATATGTTCATTGCAGCCAAAACATAATTTGTTTGTTGACCATGGATTATAGCGCTGGTGTCATAAAGAATATAGCCAGACATTAGCAGCACCATTGCTGCTGAAATGGCTAGGCTCAATCCTGAAACATACCACCCAAAGAAGTAATTGCCAGCGAAATAGATGACGGCAAGTCCGAAAACCATCATTAAGCCTACGAACAAGAACCCGCGCATAAAACTAAAGTCTTTTTTCGTGGTAAGCACATATCCAGAAAGAGCAAAGAAAATGAGCCCGGTTAAGCCAAGAGATTGAACAATGATCTGTGGCCCGTAATGTAGCGAATACAAATTGAGAATAGGTCCGGCGTAGAATCCAAAAAAGCCAGTAAACAAAAATACCATCAAGACGCCTACGCCACTGTTGGCTGTCTTTGCCATAATAAAAGGCAAACCAATGATGACTGCCAAGTATAACCATGGCGAAATTGGTGCAATATTCATAGACATTGACACTGCAGCCATGATGCCACTGAACAAAATTGATGCGCCGAGTAACAAATAGGTGTTTTTAAGCACCTTATTTACCGCCAACCCCTGAGAGCCAGCGCGTTCAATTACATTAACATTGCGATCCATAAGGTTTTTTCTCCGAAATTCAAACCGTTAGCCTGATACTGAGACAAATATAACAAAAATTTGTTTCATAACAAGCACTATCATGTTGCTGATTATTTCCCGAACAGCAAATGGCTATGCTTTGGCCTATACATGGGGGCATTTCTAAAAAAGTCAAAAATTTCGCCAGGAAAGGCTTGATTATCAAAATCTTTCTAGTATTATTCGGCTTCCTCGCGGAGGGATGGCAGAGCGGTTGAATGCACCGGTCTTGAAAACCGGCATGGGTTAATAGCCCATCCAGGGTTCGAATCCCTGTCCCTCCGCCAGCATTTTTGAAAGCACCTTATTTAAGGTGCTTTTTTTATGTCTAAAGAAAACCTCGAGGGCAGGGTGAGAAGCCTGGATGGTTCGACTCATCGGCCGGGAGCCGATGAGAACATCGGAGGAACGACGATGGCCCGAAGGGTAGAGCGCATGGATGCGCGAAATAATCCCTGTCCCTCCGCCAGCATTTTTGAAAGCACCTTATTTAAGGTGCTTTTTTTATGTCTAAAGAAAACCTCGAGGGGTAGGGTGAGAAGCCTCCCCCAACCTCACTATCTACTTAATAACCCCGCTTTAAGGTTTTGCTGAATCGCTCATTATTGACTATAAACTAAGGTGATCATTTTTAGCTTTGTTCTCTAAACTGGCTTAGTCTGAGCGGGCTGATTGGCCATATTTAGACACTCATCGTCAGAATATCGCTTATGTCGATAGAGCTAAAAAATCATGCTTTTACTTACCCCGATAAACGATTGCCATATTAATAAAAAGTGGTAAGCTAACTTGAAGGGCAGGAATCTTACTTACAAATCAAGATGTTGGCTAACATTTAATCAATGTTTAAGTCGAATTTAAAGACTGCTCTACCGATAAAATGATAATAATCAATGAGGTGAAGATTTGATCAAGGTTTTAATAGTCGATGACCATGATCTGGTCCGAACGGGGATTACTCGCCTGTTAGCCGATGTACAAGGTATTGATGTGGTAGGAGAGGCGGCTAATGGCGAGGAAGCCATTGCTAAATCCAGAGAACTAAATCCAAATGTCATCCTGATGGACGCCAATATGCCCGGTATTGGAGGTTTAGAAGCGACTCGCCGGTTAGTGCGTTATGACCCTGATGTAAAAGTAGTAGTGGTTAGCGTACATGCTGATGAGCCTTATCCTTCACGCTTTATGCAAGCCGGAGCGGCAGGTTATTTGACCAAGGGTGCAGATATCGAAGAAATGGTAATTGCTATCAAGCAAGTAGCCAGAGGTAAGCGATACCTGACTCCTGAAATAGCCCAGCAAATGGCGCTGAAGCGTTTTGACGACTCTGATGATGATCCTTTTGAAATTTTATCGGAACGCGAAATGCAAGTGATGATGATGATCACCCAAGGACAGAAAGTTCAGCAAATCTCCGATAAACTATGTCTGAGCCCTAAGACCGTAAATAGCTACCGCTATCGCCTGTTTGAAAAGCTTGGCGTAGATAATGATGTGGAGTTAACCCATCTTGCTATTCGTCACGGACTCATCAGTAGCGAAATTGTTAAATAGAGTAAAATAAAGGGATTTTTGAATCCCTTTATTAATTGTATGACCTCTCCCGAAAATTCTTTTGATATCCCTTCATTTTTAAAGCAGCTCACTGGCAAGCCGGGTGTTTACCGAATGCTCGATGCAGACGGGCAGGTAATTTATGTTGGCAAGGCTAAGAACTTAAAAAAACGAGTTTCGAGCTATTTCAATAAGAGTGATGCATCTGTTAAAACCCAGGTGATGGTAAAACAGATAAAGAGCATTGAAGTTACGGTTACCAATACCGAAATTGAAGCTTTGTTACTTGAAAATAACCTAATCAAACAATTAAAGCCGCGTTATAACGTGGTATTTAGAGATGATAAGTCATATCCCTATATTCTACTGTCGAGTGGCAAGTATCCCCGTCTGGCTTACCATCGAGGAGCAAAAAAAGAAAAAGGAGAGTATTTTGGGCCTTTTCCGGGTGCAAGTGCCGTACGGCATAGTTTGTCTTTGCTGCAAAAATTATTTCAGGTAAGACAATGTGAAGATTCTGTTTTTAGGAATCGTTCAAGGCCATGTCTTCAGTATCAAATCAAGCGCTGCAAAGCGCCCTGTGTTGGATACATTTCCGAAGAAGACTATGCCAAGGATGTCGAGCTCACTCGTCTTTTTTATCAGGGTAAAAACGATCGGGTTATCCAGCGACTGAGTGAAAGAATGGAGCAGGCTGCCGAGCAACTAGATTTCGAAACAGCGGCAGAACTCAGAGATCAAATAGCAGGCTTGCGTAAACTGATTGGTAAACAGGTGATTTCTGGAACTCAAATTGATGCCGACATATTTGCGATGTCTGTTGATGCAGGTATTGCGTGCGTTTTAGTTATGTTTGTTCGGCAGGGAGGAGTGCTGGGGAGTAAGACTTATTTTCCCAAGTACTCAGGCTTAAATACGGAAGATGAACTGGCTGAATCATTCATCACTCAGTTTTATCTATCGGGTAAGTCGCCTCCGGACGAAGTCATAGTGGGCCGGGACTCTCTCAACTTTGCAGTATTAGGTGAAGCGATTCAGCAGGTAGCTAGAAAACAGGTTCGACTTACTGCAAAAGTGCGAGCCGACCGTGCAGATTGGCTTGACCTGGCTGAGCAAAATGTAAATCAGGCATTACAGTCGCGGTTAAACCTGCGCTCCAGCCAACAAGAAAAACTATCGGCACTAAAAAAGGAACTCAAGTTGGAGGTGTTGCCAGAGCACATGGAATGTTTTGACATCAGTCATACCATGGGAGAAGAAACTGTGGCTTCCTGTGTGGTGTTTAGGGATGGTGCTCCTCATCGACAAAGTTACCGTCGATTTAATATTAAAAACGTTACACCAGGAGATGATTATGCTGCAATCGAGCAAGCCGTATTTCGTCGCTATTCTCGCGTGATCAAAGAAGAGGCGACATTACCTCAGCTGATATTAATTGACGGTGGGAAAGGGCAGCTTAATGCAGCGCAGAAATCGCTCGATGAGTTAGGCTTAAATGAGGTGACCTGTATTGGCGTTGCCAAAGGCACTGAACGGAAAGCCGGTATGGAGCAGATATTCAAAAAAGGGCAATCGGTAGCTCAGGTTTTTGATAACCACTCGCCGGGACTTCATCTGATACAACAGATTCGAGATGAAGCTCACCGATTTGCGATTAGCGGGCATCGCCATAAACGTGGTAAAGCAAGAGTCAAGTCATGGCTGGAAGATATACCCGGAGTGGGGCCTAAAAAGCGGCAGCTACTCCTTAAGCACTTTGGGGGACTTAAAAATATTGAGTCGGCATCCTTGTCCGATCTAAAAAAAGTAACAGGTATCAACCAGGACTTAGCCGAGAAGATTTATAATTATTTGCACGAAGCCTGAGCCAATTGATGTAATCGTCAGTATAATGGACCCCCTGATTGAATTGGACAGGCTTTTAAAGCTTGTTAACTACCAGAAAAACAACGACAAACTCAGAATTCATGAATATTCCAAATATATTGACCAGCTTTCGTATCTTGATGATCCCAGTGTTTGTACTGGTGTTTTACTTGCCAGTGGACTGGAGTCACTTGGGGGCTGCAATTATCTTTGCTGTTGCTGGCTGGACCGACTGGTTCGATGGTTATATTGCCCGTAGATTTAACATGACGTCTCCTTTAGGTGCCTTTCTTGATCCGGTAGCGGATAAACTCATGGTCGTGATTTCAATTGTACTAATTGTTGAACTCTACGAAACGCCGTGGGTCGCCGTACCGGCATTGGTTATTATTGGACGAGAAATCATTATTACCGCTCTGCGAGAGTGGATGGCTGAATATGGAAACCGAGCCGATGTAAAAGTGTCATTTATTGGTAAGGTAAAAACGCTTTGGCAGTTAGGGGCAATATTCTTTTTGATTTTAGGAGGCGCCCAACCTTCAATTTATGATGTATTTGGTTACCCATTATTTGTCATTTTGGGGTATTTTGCACTCTATGTTTCAGTCGCTTTAACCCTTTGGTCTATGTACATTTATATAAAAGCAGCATGGCCCTACTTGACAGCAAATAAATAATACGGATAATGCGCGACCGAAGAGAATAATGCCGTAACAGATTGTTTTTGAACAAAAAATATCCTTGGCGGCAAATCTGCGAAAAAAATAAAATTGGTGCTTGACAGATTTATTTCACACTGTAAAATGCACCGCACTTAAGCGACGCGGGAATAGCTCAGTTGGTAGAGCACAACCTTGCCAAGGTTGGGGTCGCGAGTTCGAGTCTCGTTTCCCGCTCCAAGAATTTCTGGCTTGAGTATGTGCAGAGTACATACCCGAGTTCGAGCCGGGATGCCGTAACACTCGTTTCCCGCTCCAATTTCTAAGCTCAAGTCTATGTACTTATCAGACTCGAGTATGAGCAGGAAACTCAAAGCGCATTTCCTGCTCAACTTAAAGAACCTCGTACTTGATCAAAGTATCGAGGTTTTTTTGACTCAGGGCTGAAGGTCTGTAAAATCGAACCCTGTCTTAAGTCTTAAAAAATCTCGGCTGGGTGGCAGAGTGGTTATGCAGCGGACTGCAACTCCGTGTACGCCGGTTCGATTCCGACCCCAGCCTCCATTTTTCGACAAGTCGTCTGCCCGGGTGGCGAAATTGGTAGACGCAAGGGACTTAAAATCCCTCGGTGGCAACACCGTGCCGGTTCGACTCCGGCCCCGGGCACCATTCCTTATGTTGAAACTCAAAAACACACCGTGCCGGCCGAAACGTCGGACCGTCGCCTCCAGCTCCGGGCACCATTCCTTATGTTGAAACTCAAAAACACACCGTGCCGGCCGAAACGTCGGACCGTCGC
>JBFHVL010000027.1:0-22776 GCA_041589565.1 Kangiellaceae bacterium
GCTTCGCCAAGGTTGTTATGCCATCGGCTACGGTTCCGATATTCTCGAACAAACCACTGATTTCCCACATCACCCACTGCGACATGCCATTGAGTCGCAAGGCGAGTGTTACTGCGATGGCAATCGCCCCAACAGAGATCAACTCTTTCGACCACAAGTACAAAGACATGGCCGTTATAGAAAACACCAACAAATAATTAAGCACCTGCACGGTAACGCTGAGTTTAGTAACCATGCGCATTTGGCCATACACAGTACCTAAAAACTCATCCATACTGTCGCGCGCATAGTCCGCTTCGTTTTGCGTATGGGCAAACAGTTTTACCGTCGCTATATTGCTATAACTGTCGACCACGCGACCAGTCATCGTCGAACGCGCATCGGCTTGCGCCGCCGAGATGCGCTTTAATCGAGGTACGTAATACCATTGAGTTAGCCCATACAGTACAAACCACCCTAAGATAACCAATGTAAGACGATAGTCCGCCTGCGCCACCAGCACCAACATGGAAGTGAAATACACAAATATGTACATCAACACATCAAGCAGCTTCATTACACTTTCGCGTACCGATAAAGCCGTTTGCATGACCTTGGTAGCAACGCGCCCCGCAAAGTCATTTTGAAAAAAGCTGACGCTTTGACCTAACAAATAACGGTGGGCTGACCACCGAATGCTCATGGGATAGTTACCGAGTAACGACTGGTGAGTCAGATTGGCATGCAACCAGGTCAGCAATGGCATAACCACTAAAACCACCACTGCCATTTGGATCAGAGTATCTTGTTGTTCAGTAAAAAAAGTTGCCGGAGTTTGCCCTTCCAGCGAATCAACCAAAGACCCCATATAGCCGAACAGCGATACTTCGAGCATTGCCAGCAATGCCGTAGAGATCGACATCACCACCAGAGGAGCTTCCATTCCTCGAGTATAATGACGACAAAATGCCCACAATCCTTTCGGCGGTTGTGCAGGTGCACCTTCGGGAAAAGGTTGGGTCAGCTTTTCGAAAAAACGAAACATGAATATCCTAAATTATTTCGGCTGTTTGTTTGTGGCTTTGTAAAGACAATCAGTCGGTGACTTCCAGTAAGTAAAACTCCAGCCCACCCACCTGCTTCTGCTTCAGTATTTCCCAGTTTTCAGGGAAAGTTACCGGATCGGAGTGCTTTTCCCGTTCCACATATATCAGCGAACCAGGTTTAACAAACTCTGGGCAGTTTAAGGATTGTAATGTGGTATCCAAATACTCCTGATAGAACGGAGGATCGACAAATATGATGTCATAAGGGTCTTCATTTTTCTTGAAAACAACTTCAGCACTGGTATTAAAAACACGGTAGTTTGAAAATTGAAGATCCTTTAGATTCGCGTGAATGTGATCGGCGGCTTTCTTGTTTTTCTCCACAAAGATCACCTCACGTGCACCACGCGACAAGGCTTCAATACCCAAGGCTGCACTTCCGGCAAATAAGTCCAAACACCGCGCGTCATTAATATCGTGCATCAACCAATTGAACAGGGTTTCACGCACGCGATCGAGCGTTGGTCTTAGTCCGGCAACCTCGGTAAATTTAATACGACGGCCTTTCCAACGGCCTCCGATTATACGAACGGTCCCTACGCGGGAACCTCGAGTTGGCCTGCGTCCCGATTGATGAATCATGCAAAGTCTCGCTATGGCTTGAGGGTAGAAAATGTTAGGATAGCGCCAGCCTAAAAGAGACCCAATTGAGCCTCATGTCAGAGCAAGAGAATTCTAACACAAAGAAAAAATCCGGCGGTTTATTTGGCTGGTTTAAACGGGATAAATCCGACGAGTCCGAAGTCACTGCGCCAGATGTACAGGATAATACGCAGGAAAAACCCGGTGCCAGTGAGAGCAAAGGCTTTTTCGCCCGGCTTAAAACCGGCCTCAGTAAAACCCGCAGCAATTTTGCCGAAGGCTTGGCCTCGCTCGTTCTTGGTCAAAAAACCATCGATGACGACCTGTTGGAAGACATCGAAACCCAACTGCTGATGTCCGATGTGGGTGTCGATGCCACCGCCGAAATTATTAGGGATCTTACCGAGCGAAGTGCTCGCAATGAATTGAAAGACGCCGATGCGTTGATGCAAAGACTGCGTGAGCTGCTCAGTGATATTATTGAACCGGTAAGCAAGCCCTTGACCATCAACACCGAAGCACACAAGCCTTACGTAATCCTGATTGTGGGCGTGAACGGCGTTGGCAAAACCACCACCATCGGTAAATTGGCACAACAGCTTAAAAGTCAGGGCCTTTCGGTTATGCTAGCCGCAGGTGATACCTTTCGTGCTGCAGCTGTTGAGCAATTGCAAGTTTGGGGTAAGCGCAACGACATCCCAGTGATAGCCCAGCATGAAGGCGCCGACTCGGCCTCGGTGATTTATGATGCAGTCGCATCAGCTCAATCGAAAAAGGTTGATGTATTGATAGCGGATACCGCTGGACGTCTTCACACCAAAAGCAATCTGATGGACGAGCTCACCAAAGTAAAACGTGTCATGCAAAAACTCGACGAAACGACACCTCACGAAATCATGTTGGTCGTGGATGCGGGTACCGGACAAAATGCACTTAACCAAGCCGAGCAGTTCCATCAGGCGGTAGGTCTAACCGGCATTACCCTGACCAAACTCGACGGCACTGCCAAAGGTGGTGTAGTCTTTGCGCTAGCGAAGAAAATGCAAATCCCGATTCGATTCATAGGCGTTGGCGAAGGACTCCATGATTTACGTCCCTTCGATGCCAACGAGTTTATTGACGCACTGTTTGCATCGAATGAGTAACGCCATACGGCAGATCGAAAACTAAAATAAGCGAGCCTATGATCCAGTTTAACGAGGTTTCAAAACGCTACCCCAATGGTCACGAAGGACTGCGTAATGTGAGCTTTAATCTGGGTAACGGCGAAATGTCGTTTCTTACCGGGCACTCCGGTGCCGGAAAAAGTACGCTACTTAAACTTATCTGTGTGATGGAAAAGCCAACTTCCGGCCAAGTGATTATCGATGGCCGTAACGTTGGCCGAGTGAGCCGTCGCAAAATTCCTTACATTCGCCGCAACATCGGTATGATTTTTCAGGATCACCGCCTGTTATTCGACCGTACGGTATTCGATAACGTTGCCCTGCCACTGATTATTTCAGGCTATCCTCATCGAGAAATCGGCCGGCGGGTTCGCGCTGCTCTGGATAAAGTTGGACTTCTAAGCAAAGAGAAACTCTACCCAATCATGTTATCGGGTGGAGAACAACAGCGAGTGGGTATCGCTCGTGCCGTGGTAAACAAGCCACCTCTGCTACTGGCGGATGAACCCACCGGTAACCTCGATCCTGAATTATCGGCGGAGATCATGTCGCTGTTTGAGCAATTTAATCAGGTGGGTGTTAGCGTCCTTATTGCCTCACATGATCTGGGCCTAATTGCCCGGCTTCCCTATCGCGTAATGACCCTGAAAGAAGGCCAATTGATTCACGATGGCCTGCAACAGGGGGCCAGCGCATGAGCAACAAAGACACCAATCCGTTAAAGGGCGCTCAGGTTTCTCAAGGCAGCACCTTTTTATCGCGCCTTAAAATGGGCTTACGACAGCACCGGCTGGAATGCCAAAAAGGCATAGCCGAAATATTTCGCGCACCCATTTCCAGTTTAATGACGATAGCCGTATTAGCCATAGCACTGGCCTTGCCAGCGGGCTTCCATGTGTTTCTTAAAAATGCACAAAGCGTATCCAGTGGTTGGGATAACGCCACTCAAATATCACTGTTTTTGAAGCTCACAGTGTCGGAGCAGCAGGCTATCGGGCTAAGAGGCGAGCTGGAAAAGTCGTCCAAAGTAGCCAAAGTTGAGCTGATATCTCGCGAACAAGGGCTAGCCGAATTCCGCGAGCTTTCTGGGTTTGGCGAAGCGCTCTCCTTTTTAAATGACAATCCACTACCCGCAACTTTGGTGGTTACACCCAGCACCGCATTTAGTGATCCGCAGACTTCGGAGGCCTTATTAAACGAACTACAGGCACTCCCTGAAGTGGATTTAGCGCAGCTGGATTTACAATGGGTGCGAAAGCTCTATTCCATGATGGCGATTGCCGAGCGTGCCGTTTCAGCACTGGGGTTGTTGCTGGGCATAGCAGTATTGCTGATTGTCGGGAATACTATACGACTGGCCATTCAAAATAAACGCGAAGAAATCCAAATCATCAAATTGGTCGGAGCCACAGACGCCTTTATCCGCCGTCCCTTCTTATACAGTGGTATCTGGTACGGTGTTTTTGCCGGTGTGCTGGCCTGGATCATGGTCAATACCAGTGTGTTCTGGCTAAAAGAGCCGGTGCGCAATCTGGCCGGGCTCTATCAAAGTCAGTTTCAATTATCCGGACTCAACTTTCTGGAAGCCCTGCAGTTAGTGGGCGTAGCCACCGGCCTGGGATTCATTGGCTCCTGGTTTTCCGTTGGCCGCCATATCCGCGACATAGAGCCCACTTAGTAGGACATGCTGTTTGTAACAGGGTATGAACAGCTATTGAAATTGCCGACAAAATCCTCCAAATTCATTGCTCGAAATTGGCGAATAACCTAAGTAGATAAGGAAACTTTTTGGCCAATTAGCACTCTACAGGTGCGAGTGCTAAAAATTAGCAATCCTCTGGTAGTAATGCTAATATTGTGCGCAAACCCTTGTGATCAGGGGCTTTGAGAGAAATCAGGAGATAACATAACGAGTTATGAATACTCAACTTTCGACAAACAATTTTGCACTGTCAGTCCCTCAGGGAAGCATTGATGCCTATATTCACGCGGTCAATGCGATTCCGGTACTGAGTGCGGAAGATGAACGCGAACTCGCTCGACGCTATCGAGACAACGACGATCTCGAAGCAGCTCGACAGCTGGTTTTGTCGCATCTACGCTTCGTAGTGCATATTGCCCGCAGCTATAATGGGTATGGATTGCCGCAGGCAGACCTTATCCAAGAAGGTAACGTGGGACTGATGAAAGCGGTAAAACGTTTTGATCCTGAAGTGGGCGTTCGTTTGATTTCTTTTGCAGTTCACTGGATCAAAGCAGAAATTCATGAATTCGTCTTGCGTAACTGGCGTATCGTTAAGGTTGCCACTACCAAGGCACAACGTAAGTTGTTCTTTAACCTGCGCGGCGCGAAAAAACGTCTTGGCTGGTTTACTGAAGACGAAGTCAAAGCCGTTGCCAACGATTTAGGTGTTAGCGAAACTGAAGTCCGTCGTATGGAAGGCCGCCTGAATGCGCGCGATATGGCATTTGATGCGCCGACCTCAGATGATGACGACAGCAGCAGCTTTTCACCTTCACAGTTCCTGGAAGATAACACAGCCGATCCGGCGCAAGTTTATGAACAAGATAACTGGCAGTCGCACCATGAAGCCAAGTTGGTAAAAGCCATGGCTGAGTTGGATGAACGTAGCCAGAAGATCCTCAAACGACGCTGGCTGGACGAAGAGAAGGCGACCTTACAGGAACTGGCCGACGAGTATCAAGTATCAGCCGAACGTGTGCGTCAGCTGGAGAAAAATGCCATTAAGAAACTTAAGTCTTCTATTTTGGCCTAGGTCTAGCCTTCAAGATATGTAAAAAAGCGCCTACGGGCGCTTTTTTATTGCTTCCACCTAACGCACTGACATTATCAAAGTTGAACTATTATCAAGTCACTCGAGATTGAATAGATTTTCCGGATCTACCCCAATAAATCTCAAATTACTCGCTCAAAATCGACTACACTTGTCATAAGCGTCCCTGTTTTAGCGCTTCATCGAATAACAAAAAAGCATTCTCGCGATGAGGAGAGCACTATGGCAAATAGACTTAACAGCTTGTTAGTTTTTTTCACACTACTGGTTGTAGGCTGCAATGAACCACCCGCTAGTAATAAGCAGCAAACAGCACAACCAGAATCACAACCTCCAGCAGCCGTGGAAGAGCCCGCGTGTCAACTGACTATGGGGTGGGATCCCTGGGAGCCGTATATGTACTTGACTCCAGGAAATACAGTTTCCGGTCTGGACATCGAAATCATTCAAGCCTTGGCCGAAGAAGCAGGGTGTTCACTTGAGTATGTGCAAGATGACTGGATGACATTGCTGAAAAAAGTAGAAGAAGGTACTGTCGACTTGGTCGCTGGCGCTTCTGAGACTGAAAAGCGAAAGGATTACGCGCTGTTTACTGATGCTTATCGATCGGAGTCCTTTGTACTTTATGTCCGTACCGGCGAAACCGAAAACTTTGCCGGCAATCTGAGACAGATTTTAGATAATGGAAAAAGGATTGGCGTAACTACTGACTATATCTATGGCGATGAGGTTGCTGACCTTCAAGACTCTGAAAAATATGCAAAGCAATTTGTAAACTCCGCCGTAGGTGAAGTCAATTACTACAACCTACTTCAACATACCGTAGACGTTATTATTGAAGATCCCTTTGTCGGTGCTTATAACTTGAAACGTAAAGGTATTGACGATCAAATTGAACAATTGCCGATTACTATTCATAGTGGAGAGGTCCATTTAATGTTTAGTATCAAGTCCGTTGATCACACGACAGTCAATCGTTTTAATAAAGCCTTGGGAACGATCAAGCGTAACGGTTCCTATCAGGAAATTTTGAAACGTTACACCTTATAAGCTCAATATAAACTGTAAACAAAAATGCCAACTTAATGTTGGCATTTTTTATGATACAAACTCCTGAGCACAGCTTATAAGTCTTCACCCATATCTCTTTTAATATCCAACATGTCGGAAAATATGCGATCTTTATCGGCACCTTTATCTAATAGATCATAATAAACTGCTAATACCATGGCTTCTGAACCGGACACATAAAAGTCGAATTGAGAAAGATCCTGTAACTGATGAATCGCTTCAAAATGCACTAGACCACGCGCCCCTTTCCAATTGTCATCATCACCGGAAACTACCGGGACAAACTTGAAATTATCGTGATCACTGTGCCAACTTTTTGCTAGCTCAAGTAGGTAAAAGTCTTCCTTAGTTTGTGCGCCCCAAAACAAGTGAAATTGACGCGGGTCGTTTAAAGAAAATGCCGATTCCAGCATGGCTTTGATCGGCGAAAAGCCAGTGCCACCAACAATACACACGACTGGTCGATCACCGGGGCGTAACACACACTTTCCCATCGGCAATTGGATGTGCGCTTTTCGTGTTTTTCTTAAGTTATTTAGAATTTGTTCGGCTAGTTCGTGACCTGGGATCAAACGAATATGCAGCTCGAGGTGAGAATTTTCTTCGGGTGCGTTGCCAATGGAAAACGGGATCCAATGACCACCTTTACTGAGTAAAGTTAAGTACTGACCTCCTTGATACTTCACCTGACGCAACTCATCGGAAGTTAACTTTACCCGGTATACGTCTTTGCCCAATAGGCTGATGTCGTCGACCTGACAATGTAGTTCTTGCACGTTTACTCCAAAATGCCGAGTTGATCCCAAATGCGATCCACTCGCTGTTTAATGTCTTCATTCATACTAATGGTTTTGCCCCATTCACGATCGGTTTCACCCGGCCATTTATTGGTGGCATCAATCCCCATTTTCGAACCCAGTCCAGACACTGGTGATGCAAAATCCAAATAATCGATGGGCGTGTTTTCAATAATGGTTGTGTCTCGTGCTGGGTCGACTCGCGTGGTTAAGGCCCAGATGACATCCTGCCAATCGCGTGCGTTTACATCATCATCGGTGACCAGCACAAACTTGGTGTACATAAACTGCCGTAAACACGACCAGACGCCAAGCATTACCCGCTTAGCATGCCCTGGGTATTGCTTTTTCATGGTCACCACCGCCATACGGTAAGAGCAACCTTCGGGCGGCAGGTAAAAATCGACAATTTCCGGAAACTGTTTTTTAAGGATAGGCACAAACACTTCGTTTAAAGCGACGCCTAATACCGCTGGCTCATCGGGCGGGCGTCCAGTATAAGTAGAGTGATAGATTGGCTTTTCGCGTAAAGTAATCCGCTCAATAGTAAATACCGGAAACTCATCCACTTCATTGTAATACCCGGTATGATCACCAAAAGGACCTTCAGGTGCCACTTCGCCGGGGTGAATCACCCCCTCCAGTACAATTTCTGCACTGGCAGGAACTTGCAATTCATTGCCGATACATTTGATAAGCTCGGTTTTACTGCCCCGAAGTAACCCAGCAAAAGCATATTCGCTGAGCGTATCAGGCACAGGTGTAACTGCCCCTAAAATAGTTGCCGGATCAGCACCAAGTGCCACCGCCACTGGAAAAGGTTCACCAGGATGCGTTTGCTGCCATTCTTTAAAGTCAAGCGCGCCACCGCGATGAGAAAGCCAGCGCATGATGACTTTATTTTTATCGATCACCTGTTGCCGATAGATACCGAGATTTTGTCTCTGCTTATGGGGGCCTTTGGTAATCACCAGTCCCCAGGTTATTAGAGGACCGGCATCCTCCGGCCAACAGGTTTGAATGGGTAATTTAGACAGGTCAACTGCATCACCTTCCCAGACAACCTCCTGACACGGCGCCTTTTTTACGACTTTTGGTCCCATATTTAAAACTTGTTTAAAAATCGGCAGTTGTTGCCAGGCCTCTTTGATACCCGCAGGCGGCGCAGGCTCTTTTAAAAATGCCAACAACTCGCCGACCTCTCGCAGTTTAGCGACATCTTCCTGCCCCATCCCCAAAGCGACTCGTTTCGGCGTTCCAAACAAATTAGCAAGTACCGGAATATCACTGCCCACCGGGTTTTCAAACAGCAATGCAGGACCACCGGCGCGCAAAGTGCGGTCGGCAATTTCGGTCATTTCAAGATTGGGATCGACAGGATGAGTAATACGCTTCAGCTCACCTTGGGCTTCGAGCTGTTCGATAAAATCTCTAAGATCGCGATATTTCATGGCGTAGATACATGATTAGCCCGGACATCCTGCCCGGGCCTTCGAAGCTTTAGCGCTTCATAGACTCAAAAAATTCGTCGTTGGTTTTAGTCAGCGCCAACTTATCCACGAGAAATTCCATTGCTTCGATTTCCTGCATTGGGTGTACAATTTTGCGCAGGATCCACATTTTTTGCAGCTCGTCCGGACTAGTGAGTAGATCTTCTTTACGCGTACCAGAGCGGTTAATGTTGATGGCTGGGAATACCCGCTTCTCAGCAATCTTGCGATCCAGATGCAACTCCATATTACCGGTACCTTTAAATTCTTCGTAAATAACTTCGTCCATTTTTGAGCCAGTATCGATCAACGCAGTCGCAATAATGGTTAAGCTACCCCCTTCTTCGATGTTACGTGCGGCACCAAAGAAACGCTTTGGACGTTGCAATGCATTGGCATCGACACCACCGGTCAATACTTTACCGGAGGATGGAATCACCGTGTTGTAAGCACGAGCTAAGCGAGTAATCGAATCAAGCAGAATAACCACGTCTTTTTTATGCTCTACCAATCGTTTGGCTTTTTCGATAACCATTTCCGCTACTTGTACATGGCGACTGGCTGGCTCATCGAAGGTTGAAGCAATCACTTCCCCACGCACCGAGCGCTGCATTTCCGTAACCTCTTCCGGGCGTTCATCAATCAACAATACGATAAGGTTACATTCTGGATGATTTGCTGTAATCGATTGGGCGATATTCTGCATCATCATTGTTTTACCGGCTTTCGGCGGCGATACCACCAAAGCTCGCTGACCTTTACCTATTGGCGCTGCCAGGTCGATTACGCGAGCAGTAATATCTTCGCTACTGCCATTACCGCGCTCCATACGCATCCGCTCATCCGGGTGCAGCGGCGTCAGGTTTTCAAACAGAATCTTATTTCTGGCGTTTTCCGGGCTATCGTAGTTAATCTCATTAACTTTAAGCAGAGCAAAGTATCGCTCCCCATCTTTCGGTGGACGAATTTTGCCGGAAATCGTGTCGCCGGTGCGTAAGCTAAAGCGACGGATCTGACTGGGCGAGACATATATGTCATCCGGGCCGGCCAGATAGGATGAGTCGGCACTTCGTAGAAAGCCGAAACCATCCGGTAAAATTTCCAGTACCCCGTCACCAAAAATATCTTCGCCAGATTTGGCGTGTGCTTTTAGGATGGAGAAGATGATGTCCTGCTTTCGATTACGGGCGATGTTGTCGATGCCCATTGAAGCAGCCAGTTCGGTTAATTCCGATGCAGATTTCTGTTTAAGTTCCGTTAAATTCATGATTGGATTGATTCGAGTGGTTACAGATTAGTGACAAAATGCTTATTTTTAGACAATAAGCGATGACGGTTATAAGTTTTTCTACTTAGCTCGAACGTACGGGATCGTAGTCGGGCTTAATTAATTCTTTAAATAGTCAGGTGAATGCTTTCGCTTGGAATTGTTGCGCCTAGAATAATCTATTCCTGATTTATTGATAAACGCTTTTCCGGGTCATGCCTGGGAGGCCCCTCAGGAAAGCTGATCAAAAGTTAGCACTTATTTTAGAAAGTGTCCAGAGCTAAAGTCGACATTCGCCTTCAGCTCTGATCTTAATACACGACAGGGGATTAGATATTCGAATCTAAAAATGCAATCAGTTGAGACTTATTTACCGCGCCAACCTGAGTGGCTTCAGCGGCCCCGTTTTTAAATAACATAAGGGTTGGAATCCCGCGAATGCCGTATTTGGGTGGCGTATTGCGGTTTTCATCAATGTTCAACTTGGCTATTTTGACCTTGCCCTGATACTCATCGGCAATTTCATCAAGGATCGGGGCGATCATGCGGCAAGGGCCACACCATTCAGCCCAGTAATCGACCAGTACTGGTACGTCTGACTGTAAAACTTCAGCTTCAAAACTATCGTCGCTCAAATGGACAATTTTGTCACTCATTAGCAGGTTTCTCCTGAGATTCATATCGAAGGGGTAGTGATAACCCCAAATAGGTTGCCGCAAAGGTTGGGTCAGTTTGACAAATTTCAAGGCAGATATCAAAACAATCAGTTTGCAAATGTAGCATTGCCGATTAAACTGGTCACTTACGTTAAGGGTCGCTTACCCGTCCCACCCGATTCCATAAGACTCTATTCTTCGATTTTTATTGGGATATTAAATTTGATAATTATTTACGCATAACACAAGAATCTAACATTATTTATGGCAAAACACCTTACTAACACTCGCTTTCAGGAACTTGGGCTCGACCCAAGGCTTATCAAGGCACTCCATGCAATTAACTTTACTCATTGCACCCCGATTCAACAACTTAGCTTACCACTGGCACTGAAAGGACAAGATGTCGCTGGGCAGGCTCAAACAGGCACTGGTAAAACTATCGCATTTTTACTCGCGACACTCGACGAACTCCTTACTTTGCCAGCCGATCCCAACCGTAAAGCCAATGAACCGCGAGCCTTAATCATGGCTCCCACCCGTGAATTGGCGATACAAATTTATGAAGAAGCCAAACAACTGGCGCAATTTTCTCCATTGAAGGTAGGTGCCGTCTATGGAGGCACCGGATACGACGATCAGAGGAATATGCTGTCCGATGGTGTAGACGTGCTAATCGGAACGACCGGACGATTGATCGATTACTACAAACAAAACATCTATGGTCTCGATGCGATTGACGTAGTGGTTCTGGACGAGGCTGATCGCATGTTTGACCTCGGCTTTATTGCTGATATCCGTTATTTGTTCCGTCGCATGCCACCACCGAATGACCGCTTAAATATGCTGTTTTCCGCCACTCTGTCACATCGAGTTCAGGAGTTGGCTTACGAGCATATGAATAACCCGCAACACGTTCAGATTGAGCCGGAACAGATCACTGCCAAAAAAGTTCGCGAGGCACTTTACTATCCTAGCAATGAAGATAAGTTGGCACTGCTGCTTGGACTGCTCAACAAACATCAGCCCGACAAAGCCATGATTTTTGTCAATACCAAACGCGACGCCGAAACCATCTATTCAATGTTACGTGCCAACGACTGGAAGGTGGGCTTGCTGACTGGCGATGTGCCACAAAAGAAACGCATGATGCTGCTGGAAAAATTTAAAGACGGTGAACTACCTGCCCTCATCGCAACCGACGTCGCCGCACGTGGCCTGCATATTGATAACGTCACTCATGTATTCAACTACGATTTACCAGAAGATGCCGAAGACTATGTACATCGTATAGGTCGAACCGCACGAGCTGGCGCTGATGGAGATGCCATTTCATTCGCCTGTGAAGATAGTGCTTTTGCGCTTCCCGCAATCGAAGAATATATCGAACATACCATTCCTAAACAGGACATCAGCCCGGATATGCTGGCCGAAGTTAAGCCCTTCCGTCGACTGCGTACTCGCGCTAATCGTCCTTCTCGACCACAGGGTGGACGCAAGCGTCCGCAACAAAGTAACAACTAAAGAGCTGCCGAGTAAGCCGTATGACCGAAATTCAGGAATCGCCCATCATTGCAGCGGTGGATCTCGGCTCCAACAGCTTTCATTTAACTCTGGCAAGGCTGCAACATAATAACCTGCAAATTATCGGTCGGTTAAAAGAAAAAGTTCGCCTTGCCGCAGGTCTGAATAACGAAGACTACCTCGACGAAGCCGCGCAGCAACGAGCAATAGAATGCCTTAAACAATTCCGTCAACGGCTACACGGCATGAATGCATCGCAGGTGCGGGCAGTTGGCACTTACGCCTTACGCAAAGCAAAAAATGTGCGGCAGTTTTTACAGCTTGCTCAGGATGCTTTGGGCTTTCCCATAGAAGTTATTTCGGGCCGTGAAGAAGCGCGACTTATTTACGAGGGTGTTGCCCACTTTCAACATACCGAAGCCAAACAGTTGATTGTCGATATTGGCGGCGGCAGCACCGAGTTCGCTATTGGCGAAGCCTTTGAGCCGGTACTACTCGACAGCTTGCAGATGGGTTGCGTCTCTTATACGCAACGTTTTTTCAGCGACGGCTTAATTACCAAACAGAACTTTAAAAATGCAGTCATCGCCGCGCGGCTGGAATTGATTTCAATTCAGGATCTTTACTTGCGAGAAGGTTGGGATATTGCCATCGGTACTTCAGGCACCATTGAGTCTATTTTGGAACTTTGTGGCGAACATCATTTCGACAAAAACGAAATCAGTTTGGATTGCTTAGTCGTATTAAAAAACAAGCTGCTAGAGATGGAGCGCTTGGACGCCATTGAACTAGAGGGACTGGCAGAAAATCGTAAGGAAATCCTGCCGGCCGGCCTGGCCATTTTAATTGGCGTTTTTAAGGCGCTGAAAATAAGAAAAATGCGTACTTCGCCTGCAGCACTTCGCGAAGGAATGTTGTACGAACTGACAGGTATCGAAAAGCCGTTTGATATTAAAGAGCGGGCCATAAAAGGATTACTCACTCGTTATCACATCGACTTTGATCAAGCACGACGGGTCAATCAAACCGCCATTAATATCTGGCAACAAGTCCACCATGCCTGGGATTTATCAGATAACTACTATCGTCAGATGCTGAGCTGGGCTGCACGTTGCCACGAAATAGGGTTAAGTATTAACTTTTCCAAACAGCAAAAACATGGTGAGTATCTTCTCCTCAATACCGACATCAATGGCTTTAGTGTTCAACAACAACAAATACTTGCCTTGCTGGTGCGCTGTTTTCGACGAAAGTTTCCTTTACAACGATTTGAAGTTATCGATAATTCTACGACGCGCTTGCGATTGATTCGATTGGCCCGCATTCTGCGACTGGCAGTGTTACTGAATCACCGACGCCGTGATTTTCACATACCACCTTTTCAGATAACCGTCGGTGACGATCACATGACTTTAACTTTTCCCGATGGTTACTTAAAAGAGCACAGCCTGCTTAATGCCGATTTAGAACAAGAACGTGTTTATCTAGAAGCCGTTAATCTGCCATTCATCTATCGTTAGTTATATTCTTTCGCTTAACCAAAGTATTTCTTCAATTCATGGGAACTCATTCCTTTGCTCGCTCTCTTAATAATATTGTTAAACAGGGATACGATTTATGAAAAGCATTGCTGCATTACTTCTAACATTCACTCTATCGGCCACCGGCGCGGATAAAGCTGTCGAGCATCGCTCTATTGATTACGGTGAGATCAACGAGATGTTGCATCTTTTCAAACACAAGATCCGCTCTCCCTATGTTTACTATCGCTCCTATTTGAATCTTAAAGACGAAAGTATTGATCCTACTTCGATAAAAATTTGGTTAACTGAAAATGACACTACTCTTCAGGATATTGCGATTTCCTTTAATCGTGAAAGTGGGGAACACCTGATTGAGCTGCCTTGGTTCGAGCAGGATAAAGCCGACAATATAAAGCTGAACATCAATCAAACAAAGGACGCGGTTGGCTTAAGTATTTCCAGCGGTATTAACCCACCTACAGAAGCATCTGTGAAGTACAATAATTTAATGATCATGCTGGATGACATCAATGAGTTCGCCAGTGAAATGGCCGGTGCTATGAGTTGGTTTGTACCCGATATGGATCAGATCAAATTTGTCTTTGACGAACCCTCAACCATTACGCTAACTGCAGCAAACTTTGAAAAGATCTTTACTACTGATGATGAGTTTGTCATCGTGCTGGAAAGAACAAAAAAACTGACCAAATCAAATCCGCTCGTAAAGTTTAGCTCAACACCTAATGCGATGATTCCCGAAGATTGATAAATTTTTTATTTCAAAAAGTCGGAAAGAATTTAGCGTAATCATCCTCCCCTTAAAGAGGAGGATTACGTGGAATTTGAAAAAGGTGGTCTTAATCGGTACCGGCAATCATTAAGTGCTCTGGTACTCGATTATCGTTAACTACTAACTGCATTTTATTTTCTACTGGGGCATATTCTTTGCCATCAATAATCACGGCTGTTTTGATTGGGTATACGCCTTGCGGCATTCCTTTTGGCAAGGTAAAGGTAAATTCGTTTTTAAACGCGCCACATTTACCGGTATCCTGGTTGACCTGCTTAATCAGACTCTTTAACTCTTTGGTTGGATCTTGATTGTCGTAAATAATAATTTTTTCTTCAATTGCGATTAGTTCTTTGTTTTTACTTCGAACGACTTCCAAGGTAGAGACGATAGAAACCGCATTTCCCGGATTAACCACCGCGCCCGGTTGAATTTGAGTTTCGTAGTTCACAAGTGCCGGTTCAGCAGGCAGTTCTTTGTATTGCTCCTTATACTTATTAACTACTTGATTATCGTTTTTCATCTGCTCTGCTCGATGTTCAATAATCATGTCGTAAATGATCTTGGCAGCGACACTAACCGCAATAATCGCCGCTAAAGTTTTTAGATCTTTCTTTTTACACCCCGTCGTCGTAACCAACGCCAGAGATATGACAAAAACGGTAATCCATCGAGTAAACCTTAATTTTGGATGATTTATTAGTAGTGCAGAGTTCATAGAGTTCTCCATTATTCAATGGTTATACCTTTTTTGGCTTGCTCGATGGCCTGTTGGGCATCACGCTTTAATTTAATAGCCGGCGGATATTCAGAAACAAAGGCTAGCGCCGCTTCGGCTTTGGCGATAGCACACGAGTAATCGTACTTTTTAAAACACGCCTGTCCTTCGTTGACTATGTTTTTCGCTTTGACTAACGCCTCTTGCGTTTGCTTTTCTGAAAAACTCGCGTCCTGCTGAATGGCAAGTGCTTGTTTATCATCTGGTTTAATCGTTAATGCTTGTTCAGCAGACTTAATAGCGCAGCGAAATTGTTTTGTCGCATAGCAGTCTTGTGCTTTGGTGACCAATTCCTGATAACTTTGTTCTTGTTGCTCCCAGGTCGCAATCACTTGCTTTCGCAAATCAGTGGCATCTTTATGATCGGCCTTAATTGCAAGTATTTGATCGATTTGCTCCAGGCTGCAAGAAAAATCATTTTGACCAAAACAGGTTTCTGCTTTATTTAACCAGCTATTAATTTGCTGCTCGGTAAGCTTTAAACGAGCAGCAGTTAAGATGGCGTTGGCCGCTTGATGTTGCGGCTCTATTTTTAAAATAACATTGGCGTTGTTAATACTGCATTGATACTGCTTTTGTTGCAGGCACTGCTCAGCACTGGACAAAGTTTCTTCTATTTTTCGTTTTAGTTGATTTTCGTTTCCTAATGTAAAATATAGAACTCCGGCGGCTACCAACACAAAAGTACTGGCTACCAAATTAAAGGTAGAGAACTTTCGTTTTCCAGTAAGCTCTTTGACAAACTCATCAATACTTTGGGTACGATTTTCTTTTTTAAGTTGCAGTGCTTTTTCCAGTGCACGCCATTCCTTGTTACTTAGGCCATCGATGGGCTTTGGTTTTAGTCCTAAAGCCACTGCACTGTGAGCCGATTTTCCGCCGTAGGGATGTTCGCCACTCAACAATTCATAAGCAATGGTTGCCGCAGCGAAAACATCATCACTGGGATCTGGATCTTCTTTATTAAACATTTCAAAGCTGGCATATCCCGGTGTGAGCGCTCCCATTTTGCCTGCGTCAAAATTATCCTGATTTTGCATAGCAAGCCGGGCGATTCCAAAATCGAGTACTTTTGCTCCCTCTTCAGTGACGAAAATATTGGCAGGTTTTAAATCACAATGGATAATGCCTTTGGCATGAGCAAAACTTAAAGCAGCGCAAATATCGCGAACAATATGCATCGCCTGAGTTTTTGGCAGGCCCGTTTTTTCATGCCGGGTAATTAAACTGTAAAGATCTTCACCTTCGAGCAGCTCCATTGTCATATAGATAGTTTCGTCATCTCGATCAAAGTCATACACAGTGACTATATTCGGGTGCGATAAACGTGATGAACGACTGGCTTCCCGCTGCAAAGCAATAAAAGCGTCGGGATGTTCTTTGAAATTACCGTTTAGTACTTTAATGGCTACATGAGGATTGGTATCGCTAGCTTCAACTTTACGTAAATCTTGCGCTCGGAATACAGTACCCATACCGCCAGAGCCGATCGAGTTTTCCAACACAAAACGATTGTTAAGAATAATTTTGTTTTCTCTAAGCGCCTTATCAACATCGCGCTTGGCTTTTAAAAAACCGTCTTTTGATGTTTGAGCCTGGAGATTCTGCTCAAACTGGGTCAACCGGGCTTTTGGATCAGAAATAAGCGTCGCTTGCGCCACTCCAGATTCGGAAGATGCATCGATATCCTGCTGATTAGTCTCGGACGAGAGATTGTTTTTGCCAGTCATAGCCCTGTACTTGAGTTATTTTTTCCTGATCAAAGCCCGATAAGCGAGAGCTGAGACTCTTCTATAATCGCAAATAGTCTATGCCCCCACAAGTGAATATTTCGCCAGGTAGAATTCGACAACAACAGCTAACTGTTTGATTTTAATAACCTGATTGACTTTTCCTGGCTACTAATCGGCCGACCATAATAAATGTCGATTCAGTTCCGAAAATGGCTATTGTTTTAACTGATTCATCTTACAATAACCACATGATAATCGTTTCCTCACAAAATAAAGACACTCGGCTTCCGGCACTTGATATCGATGCCTGTCGCAAGGCACGACTTGCGCGCGATGCCCGGTTTGATGGTCTGTTTTTCGTTGGCGTGAAAACAACCGGTATTTATTGCCGACCAATTTGCCCGGCAACCAGCCCTAAAGAAACTAATGTACGTTACTTTACCAGTGCGGTTGAAGCGGCCAATGCCGGGTTGCGTCCCTGTCTTAGATGTCGTCCTGACAGCGCCCCGCAATCACCAGCATGGAATGGCAACGCCACTACTTTTCTTCGCGCAAAACGATTAATTGATGAGGGCGCACTGCAGGATCACTCGCTTGAGCAGCTGTGCGATCGGCTGGGTGTCAGCACTCGATATCTACGCCAACTGTTTCAGAGCCATTTGGGCGCTTCACCGAAACAATATGCGTTATATCAACAATGTCTGTTTGCCAAACAGCTGCTACACCAATCTGCAATGAGAGTCACCGACATTGCTCTTGCCAGTGGGTTTAACAGTATTCGTCGTTTTAACGACTGCTTTAAAAAATTGATTGGCCTTACTCCAACCAACATTCGGCGCAATATTGAAATTGCAAAAGATGAACTTCATTTACAGCTCGCTTATCGCCCGCCCTTGCATTGGCAGGCGATGCATCAGTTTTTACAAAAGCGCGCAATTGAAAGACTGGAGTGGGTAACGGAGACAGCCTATGGTCGCACCATTTCTACACAACATGGTCAAGGCTGGTTCGAAGTGGCACCAGCACAAAATCAAAATACCTTAGCGGTTCGAGTGCAGCTTGATGATTGGCGCGATCTCTACCCGACAGTCAAAAATCTGCGCCGCGTTTTTGATCTCGATGCCGATACACTGGTAATAGAAGAATCCTTGAGAGCCGCTACAGGCTCTACCTTTTCTATGACCCCTGGCTTACGACTACCGGGTATTTGGGATCCCTTTGAAACTGGCATTCGCGCTATTTTAGGACAGCAGGTATCGGTAAAGGCAGCGCAAAACTTGGTAATCCGTCTGGTCCACCATTTGGGGGAAACGACAGATAACGGACGTTATCTGTTTCCTAAACCCGCATCAATAGTGCGCTCGGAGCTATCGTTTTTACCTATGCCCAGCAAACGAAAACAAACTTTGAAGCTATTTGCGGACTGGTGGAAAAGACAAACGCAACCAATAAACTCCTATCAAGATTGGGAGAGATCCTTATTAGCCCTACCGGGTATCGGCCCCTGGACATTGGATTATTTAAAACTGCGAGGCCTTAGCGATCCCGATATCTGGCTCGGCGGCGATCTAGGCATTAAAAATGCCATTAAACAGCAGAATGGAGTCATTGAGCCTGAAAAGGCGAAACCCTTTCGTAGTTATCTCACTTTTCAGCTTTGGCAGACCCTGAATTAAGGAAAAGTAATGAACTCATTAAACAACCCATTACTGAATAATGAACGCTACTGTAATTACTGGCAGTCACCTATTGGATGGATTGAAATAACCAGCGTTCAACTGGCCAAAGATCAATATGCGTTAGCATCTTTGTACTTTCGCGAACCCGGTGCGAAAACTATCAACGCCAATTCCTCCTTTCATGACTTTAATCAAGTTGTGATTGAGCAGTTGGCTCACTACTTTTCTGGCCATAGAACAAGCTTCAACTTACCGCTTTTTATGCCAGGAACCGAGTTTCAACAATCGGTATGGAGCGCACTGCAAGCCATTCCTTTTGGCAAAACCACCACCTATCGCTCTTTGGCCAGGCAAATTAACCGTGACAAAGCGATTCGAGCCGTGGGAACCGCCAATGGCAGAAACCCGATTTCCATTATCGTCCCTTGTCATCGAGTTATCGGAAGTAGTGGCTCGCTCACAGGTTACGCCGGGGGAATTAAGCGAAAAGCATGGTTACTGAAGCATGAAGGATTTTCCATGCCATGAAATGGCATTTTGTGCATTGCGATCTATAATTTTGGAACGGCGATTATTTGTCACTTGGATTATGACCGACCATAAAGCAGGGTTAGCTAGAGAAATAGCACTTAGCGATAAAGACAGTTTAGGTGCAGTGTTGTCAGTGCTTGATGCATTGCCCGAGTTAGCCTTTTTAATGACTGAAAATGGGCAATATCTAGAAGTGTTTGGTGCCCAGGATACCCTAATTGTTACTGAAGCTCATAACCTAATCGGCAAAACCGTTTATGATGTCATGCCCAAAGAGAACGCCGACCAAATTTTATCGGTGATTAAAGATACTGTTCGTCTGCAAACCAATCAAATTGTCGAATATGAACTTGATGTACTTGAAGGTCGAAGACTGTTTGAAGGACGAGTTGCTCCTTTGACTTTAACCGATAAGATCAATCATATCGTCTGGTTTGCCCGCGATATCACCGATGAGCGAAAGCGCGAAAAAGAACTTGAGTTTATGGCCTATCATGACTGCCTGACTCGACTGCCCAATAGAACCGCTTTATACGAGCGACTCGAAGAGGAAAAATCTCGCTGCGAGCGCCATGTTAAAATTTCTGCGCTGCTTTTCATCGATTTGGATAACTTTAAAATCATCAACGACCAGCATTCCCATGCCTTCGGCGATAGTTTACTCAAATATGTCGCCATTCAACTTCGAAATCAGGTTCGAAGTGAAGATTTTGTAGCTCGCATAGGAGGAGATGAGTTCATTGTTTTGCTGTCTATGATCGACACCGATCCTCAAAAAGCGATAGAAGACGCCAAAGCAAAAGCATTGGAGATCCTAGATTCGATTGAAAGCATTAAAATGATCGAAGGCATGCCTGTTAAAGTTTCTGCCAGCATCGGGATCAGTGTCATTACTGATCAAACCGACTGTTCAGAAACGGCACTTAAGCAAGCGGATAAAGCCATGTACTTATCCAAGAGTGCTGGACGGGCTCAGGTTTCTGAATTTCTCTCAGCAACCGTAAAATTATGATTGTTCTAAACGCTTTTATTCGATCAGCTTCTGCCTTGGCTAAAGCCGCCAATAATTCCCCTCACTAAAAGCCCGATAACTATTAACCATTTTGCCAAGGATAAATATTCGCCATAAACGACAACCATATCGGGATGGCCTGAAGTTGCAACAATTCCTTTGTCGATAAAGTAAAAACACACCACCACAAACAGCGAAGCCACCACTGAATTGACCAGCGGTGCTTTGCGCAAATTATTCGGAAATATTTTTTCTGGGAATTTCATTACCAGATCGGCTTATGCATGGCGAGACCATAAATAGAAATGAAGGTCAGTAATGCCAGAATAAAACAGATAATTTTACTGGTTTTGGTTTTACCGCGTTTGAGCGCGATAGTACCAAGAATAATATAGACCACTAACAGTAAGACTTTTAAAGTAACCCAATCCACTTTAAGAGGATAAAAACCTGTTAACACGACCAGTACGATTGCAGAAACCAGTAACACAGTATCGACCACGTGCGGAACGATTTTGACAGGTTTAGTGTGTAAGATTTTTGAGCCACTGATCATCCAGTAACCCCGAATAATAAATCCCAAAAAAGAAAGGCCGGCAAAGGTCATATGAATGTGTTTGGTCAGGCTATAGATGTCCACTGTAAGTTTTCCCCAAATCGTACGGTTAAATTGTCTATTAATGTTTTTTTGTTGTCTGCAGGTAAGGTTACCGAATAAACCACTTCGGAGGAATAATCGATATTATCCACCACGGCATCAAACTGTTTAAGTTCGTACTCCAGATCTTTGCTATTTTCATAAGTGGTGGATATTTTTAATGATGTTCTTTCAATTTTCGGTTCGGTTTGCAATTGTTCCACGGCGAGCTTAACACCGCCACCGTAAGCACGGGCCAATCCGCCCGTCCCTAATTTAGTTCCGCCATAATATCGCGTACATACGGCAATCAGATCACCGACGCCGGAATGCTGTAAAACATTCAGCATAGGTTTACCCGCGGTACCAGAAGGCTCACCGTCATCACTGCATCCTATCAAAGTGGTACTTTGCGGATTACCGACAATGTAGGCCCAGCAATGATGAGTGGCATCTGGCTCCTGCTCGCGAAGATTTTTTAAAAAAGCTCGCGCCTTATCCACCGTATCGACATTTTCGATTCGGGTAATAAAGCGACTGCCTTTGATCTGTTCTTCGACCTGTAACGGTGCTTTCGGTACCAAGTATCCCGACATAAAGTGAGTGCGCTAGTTACGCAAGTTCTGCGAAAGCTTCGCGAGTCAGGTTGCGATTCCCTTCTTTTGTGATCAATACATTGTCCTCAATGCGCACACCACCAAATGGTTTAAAGGCTTCCACTTTTTTCCAGTTCACCTTGTCAGCAAATTCACTGTCTTTTAAATCTTTGAGCAGTGAATCGATAAAGTAGAGTCCGGGTTCAACGGTAAGTACCTGACGCTCTTCCATCATACGGGTATTACGTAAAAACGGATGCTCTGAAGGCGGTGGTGTAGTTCCGCCCTGCTCACTGGTTTGATGGCCACCAACATCATGGACTTGCAGCCCTAACTGATGACCCAACCCGTGCGGGAAAAAGACAGAAGACACGCCCGACTCCACCATGGCTTCGGGTTCCATATCCACAAAACCGAACTGTTTTAATAAACCGGCAATTTTGCGATGTGCTTCAATGTGTAATTCAACATAGGATTGTCCCGGTGCCATAGTTTCAATGAGCTCCAGTTGTAATTGATCCATTGCTTCAATGAGATCATTGAACTCATCATTTTTGGCAAACGAGTAGGTTCGAGTAATGTCCGACGCATAACCATTCACCTGAACACCGGCATCGATCAAAAAGGCTTTGTGCTCTTTAGGGGGCTCCGCCTGACATTCGGTATAATGCAAAATCGCGCCATGTTCATTCAACGCTACAATGTTGCCATAGGGCATATCACTTTCGAGTTTACCTGCGGCTCTTAAATAAGTGAGATTTATGCCTTGCTCACTTTCTTTGTTGTAAAACGCATCGCGTGCTGCAAGATGAGACTTAACCGCAAGGCGATTGGCTTGCAAAATACATTCGATTTCGTAATCGGATTTGTAAGCTCGGTGCCAATACAACGGATAAACAATGGATTCTGGGTTTTGCGCCGAAAAACTCACCGCATCGAGCACGCCTTCTTTATGGCCTAACAAAATAACACGACCATCTTTAGGCAAATGCTGTATGGCGTCGCTTGGCTGTGCAATTGTTTTAATCGTCACCTGTTTGGTCCAGGCACCGGATGGATCTTCA
>JBFHVL010000028.1:0-22632 GCA_041589565.1 Kangiellaceae bacterium
ACTCACCGCCCTGATCACAAATGGGGCAATCCAATGGATGATTGATTAATAAAAACTCCATCACCGCTTTTTGCGCAATTCGTGCTTTGGCCGAATTGGTCAGAATTTTCATGCCTTCGGCAACCGGTGTCGCACAGGCGGGTACAGCTTTTGGCAGATTGGTGACATCCACCAGACACATGCGACAATTCGCGGCTACTGATAATTTTTTGTGATAGCAAAAGCGGGGAATGTGCATGCCCGCTTCATCCGCCACCTCAATGATCATGGAGCCGGTTTCCGCTTCCAGTGGTACACCGTCAATTTCTAAATGAACGATTCCCATTAGCCGTGAGTCACCTTTTGTTGTCGCTTACATTCAGGCCGCCTGCTGGTGGTCATCCACCCAGCGACGTCCGGTTCGTATTAAGTGTTCAAATTCGTGTCGATAATGTTTTAAAAATCCTGCGATCGGCATCGCCGCTGCATCACCCAAAGCGCAAATAGTTCGCCCCATAATGTTAGCCGCAATATCATCCAGTTTATCCAAATCATCCATACGGCCTTCACCACGCAACATGCGATGAATCACGCGCGACATCCATCCCGTACCTTCACGACAAGGCGTACATTGGCCGCAGGATTCTTCGTAATAAAAATGTGCTGTACGTGCCGCCAGCTCAACCATGCAGGTGCCTTCTTCAATTATCATTACAGCACCACTACCGAGCATCGAACCTGCTTTTCCAATAGCGTCATAATCCATGGTGATTTCCATCATGGTTTCAGCAGGCAGAATCGGCGAAGAAGAGCCTCCGGGGATCACGGCTTTTAACGGTCGGTTGCCGCGCATGCCACCGCACATGTCTAACATTTCTTTAAAGGGTGTACCTAAACCAATTTCATAGTTCCCTGGTTTGGCCACATGACCTGAAACAGAGAATATTTTAGTGCCACCGTTGTTAGGAATTCCAAGATCCAAAAACCATTGTCCCCCATGCTGCAAAATAGGCGGAACCGAGGCGTAACTTTCGGTGTTGTTTACGTTGGTTGGACGACCAAACAATCCGTAATTGGCGGGAAAGGGCGGTTTAAACCGGGGCTGACCTTTTTTACCTTCGAGCGATTCAATCAGCGCAGTTTCTTCACCACAAATATAAGCTCCAGCCCCCATGTGGTTGTAGAGATCAAAGTTAACACCGGATCCCAAAATATTTTTACCTAAAAATCCTGCATCGTAGGCTTCTTTTAACGCTTGTTCCATGCGTTCAAAAGGCTCATAAAATTCACCGCGCATATAGTTATAACCAACCGTTGCGGTCATTACATAACCCGCAATCGCCATACCTTCGATCAATTGGTGCGGGTTAAAACGAAGAATATCGCGATCTTTAAAGGTACCGGGTTCACCTTCATCGGAATTGCACACCACATACTTCTGTCCGGGCATTCCCCGTGGCATAAAGCTCCATTTCAATCCGGTAGGAAAGCCTGCACCACCACGCCCCCGCAGAGCAGACAGTTTTAATTGCTCAATAATGTCGTTAGCAGGCGTTTTGTTTTTTAAAATATCTTGCCAGACCTGATATCCACCAACGCTTTGGTAGGCTTCCATTGACCAGGGCTTATCCAGATGCAATGTTCGGAAACACACTTCATTCGCCATGAGCTACCTCCACTACTGCATCCAGTTGCTGCAAAATTTTATCAACTTGTTGCGGCGTTAAATTTTCGTGATAGGTTTCCTGCACCTCTAACATAGGAGCGCCACCACAGGCCGCCATACATTCCACTTCTTTTAAAGTGAACTTCCCGTCAGCTGTTGTTTCACCCAGTTTGATTCCAAGACGCTGTTGCAGATGTTCGACAATTTGTTGCGATCCACACATCATGCACGACAAATTGGTACACACCGAAATAACATGCTTTCCAACAGGCTTAAGATGAAACATGGTGTAAAAAGTGGCCACTTCAAAAACGGCGATATGAGGAACATCGAGATAGTCGGCTACGGCAGTCATTAACTCTTCGCTAAGCCAGTTATTGTTTTCTTGCTGAACAATCTTTAAAGCCGCAATTATTGGTGGACGTTTGCGCTCAGACGGGTATTTCTTGCGCCAATGTTCAATCTCTTTGATTGCATCAGCAGAGACCAGTTGGGTAAGTCGTTTTGCATCGGCAGTCATTAGCGATCAATCTCCCCGAATACAATGTCCATAGTGCCAATTACCGCCACGACATCGGCCAGCATATGGCCTTTCACCAGTTCATCCATCGCTGATAAATGTGCAAAGCCCGGCGCGCGAATTTTTACCCGGTAAGGTTTATTGGCACCGTCTGAGATCAGGTAGACGCCGAATTCGCCTTTTGGATGCTCAACAGCGGCATAGGCTTCACCAGCAGGAACACAGTAACCTTCGGTAAATAATTTGAAGTGATGAATCAACGCTTCCATATCGTCTTTCATATCTTCACGTTTTGGCGGAACGACTTTGTAGTTATCGGCCATGACAGGACCAGGATTGTTACGCAGCCACTCGATGCACTGACGAATGATTCGATTGGACTGGCGCATTTCTTCTACCCGCACCAGATAGCGATCATAGCAATCGCCGTTTTTGCCAATAGGAATATCAAAATCTAACTCTGAGTAAACTTCGTAAGGCTGAGTTTTACGCAAATCCCAGGCGACTCCGGAGCCTCGTAACATTGGCCCGGTAAAACCAAGTTGATAAGCACGCTCGGGAGACACCACACCAATACCCACGGTACGTTGTTTCCAGATGCGGTTCTCAGTTAACAAGGTTTCGTAATCATCAATATGTGCAGGAAAGGTTTCGGTATAGTCCCACAGAAAATCCAGTAAGCTGCCTTGCCGCGCTTCATTTAATTGTTCTAAATCTTTTTGTGAGCGCCATTTTGACGGCTGATATTGCGGCATAGATTCAGGTAAATCACGATACACACCGCCGGGTCGAAAATAGGTTGCATGCATACGGGTTCCCGAAACGGCTTCGTAGGCGTCCATTAGCGGCTCGCGATCGCGAAAACAATACAGAAACATAGTCATGGCGCCTATGTCTAATCCATGTGCGCCTAACCACATTAGGTGATTCAAAATACGAGTAACTTCGGAAAACAGAACACGAATGTATTGCGCTCGTTTCGGTACTTCTATTCCCAGTAATTTTTCAATCGCCAGTACATAACCATGCTCGTTACACATCATCGACACATAATCGAGTCGATCCATGTAGCCAATACTTTGATTGTAGGGTTTACTTTCGGCCAGTTTTTCCGTTGCCCGATGCAACAGGCCTATGTGGGGATCGGCACGTTGAATCACTTCGCCATCGAGTTCGAGCACCAGCCGTAACACGCCATGAGCGGCCGGATGTTGCGGACCAAAGTTCATCGTATAATTGCGAATTTCAGCCATCAGCTACGCTCCTCTTCATCGAGATAACGCGAGTCATGACGAATCACTTTGGGTACTAAAACACGAGGCTCAATTGAAACCGGCTCATAGATACAGCGCTTTTGTGCGGCGTCATAGCGAATTTCAACACGACCTATCAGAGGGAAGTCTTTACGGAAAGGATGACCGACAAAACCGTAGTCAGTGAGTAATCGTCGAAGATCATCATGGCCTTCAAAGCGAATACCAAACAAATCAAAGGCTTCGCGCTCGTACCAGTTTGCACCGGCCCAAACGCCACATACAGAAGGGATCATCATAGACTTTTCGGGAACAAAACAGCGCATTCTAAGGCGACGGTTGTTAGTGATGGAAAGCAGATGATATACCACAGCAAAACGCGGTTTATCCCATTGTGTGTCAGGATCACGCTGTGCTTCTACCGCACGCGAAAAACCACCGCCGGAGGCGTCATCCACCTCCCACTCGGTTGAGCCGTAAGCCAGATAATCAACACCGCATAAATCGATTAACTGTTCGAAGTGAAAACCATCTTCATCACGCAATCGACGGGCAACGGCAATCAATAGATCAGGTTCCACCTCAATAGTGACTTCCCGGTTAGCCAATACGCAATCGGTGATCTGCCCCTGTAACTGTTGTTTCAACCACTGCGTCCACTGTTCGATACTGGTTGATTCCACACATGCTCCTACACTTTTCGTGCAATTGTATTAGTTCGTTTAATTTTGTTTTGTAGCTGGATAATACCGTAAATCAAAGCTTCGGCCGTGGGGGGACACCCGGGAACATAAATGTCTACGGGAACAATGCGATCACATCCACGAACGACCGAGTAAGAATAATGATAATAACCACCGCCATTGGCACAGGACCCCATGGAGATTACCCAACGCGGTTCGGGCATCTGATCATAAACGCGTCGCAACGCAGGAGCCATTTTATTGGTGAGAGTACCAGCGACAATCATCACATCCGACTGCCGTGGCGAAGGACGAAATACAATACCAAATCGATCTAGATCGTAACGGGATGCACCTGCCTGCATCATCTCAACGGCACAACAGGCCAACCCGAAGGTCATCGGCCACATACTGCCGGTACGCGCCCAATTGATCAAAGTATCGGCAGAAGTGACGAAAAAGCCTTTGTTTTCGGCTACTCCCATTCCAGCGCTCCCTTTTTCCACTCGTAAATAAAGCCTACGACTAACAGGGCTAAAAACACGGCCATAGTTATCACACCAAACCAACCCAGTTCGTTAAACACCACAGCCCATGGAAACAGAAATGCAATTTCGAGATCAAAAATAATGAAAAGAATGGCAACCAGATAAAACCGCACATCAAACTTCATACGGGTATCTTCGAAAGCATCAAAACCACACTCGAAGGGTGCGTTTTTGGCTTCATCGGGATTATGTTTGCCTAGAATAAATCCCACCAGCTCAAGGCCAACCCCCAAGCCCAGTCCTAATCCGATAAACACCAGAATAGGCAGGTAATTTTCCAGCATACAGTATCCCGCTCTTTTTTAGATTTAAGACTAGTTACACTTGGAGCTTTTGTAAACCAATCTTAAACTTTAGTTAACAAGATTTATTGTGCCATCAATAACTTAGAATACGTTTTGAGTCTACACACTTTTATCTGTAGTGAAAAGGCATGCTCGACTAATAACACAAATCTTAAGGAGTAAGCGGCAATCATTGACAGAAAAATCAATGATACTGTCGTAAGATTAATGTGTCTCCGCGCTGGGTGAATTCAATGTGCTTTAGTGCGCTCATCCCTAGCAAGACCTGCTCTCCGGGCATGTTCTCGGTAATGCCGCCTTGGACATCTCGAAAAGAAATATCTCCCAACGATAAGCTGTCGATGCGAGTGGCATAACTACGACCTATTCCATTAGCGGTCATGGTTTTATATTCGCGGCCAAAGGGTAAGCCCAATTCTCGGGCAAGATTTTTCGGCACTGCAACGTGAGAAGCGCCAGTATCCAATAAAAAGATCACTGGCTTATTATTAATCAGTCCTGACGCAACATAATGCCCGTATCGATTACGCTGTAAAACCACTTCGGAATAATCATCAAGCCGACGGCTTTCAACCTGTTCATTCGGGTTTTGCCAACCGCTTTCCAGGTCAGCAAAAAATAAGGTTAGTAAAACCATCCCAATGCCCCAGGCCACAACCCACATTCCGCGACCGATTTTGGTGATTGATTGCTCTTTCTCTTGCTCTGACATGGGGTGAATCCGAATTCAACTAATAAGTTCAAACAATAAAATTTACTGCTCCAATTGAAACAATATATCAGCCAGCGAAGGTTGCCAGCCATATTGAGCCAACGAAACTTTGTTACCAATCGCTTCCACCCCTTCTTCTGCCAAACAGTCGATTTGTCGCAATGCTTGTTTCGAGTTTGGTTTAAAGGCCAATTGTCCGGACGCTCGCAACACACGATGCCAAGGTAAATGAAGTTCTTTGGGAGCTTCTCGCAAAACCCTTCCCACTAAGCGGGCTCTACCGGGAAGTCCGGCTAGATCAGCAATTTGTCCGTAACTCGCTACTTTGCCAACAGGAATACAACGAATAGTATTAATTATTTTTTGATGATCAGAAAGCGGCATAAAGCTTATGCTCTATTTATTTTTTAAACTGATTCATGACGTATCAAATACAAAATTACAGTTGCTTTTCCCACTGAGTAATCGCTTGTAATTGACCGTTGGCATTTTTAGCAACCGCCAAGGCTTTCAACTCAGTTAAAATATCGGGTAGAAAATTTCCTTCACCTTTAGTTTCCTGATGAAGCCCATCGTAATATTCTGGATCGTGCTTCATAACGTACGACATACTCTCCATGGCTTTTTGCAACTGGTTAAGCTTGGTGTAAATTCGAGCCATCCAGGCATGTCCAAATGATAAATCATCATCATCCTGAGCCATTGCTCGTTCAAAAGCGCCAAGTGCAGCAGAATAATCACCCATTAAATAGTAAGCTGTTGCCATATTATACCGCTGGCGGGAAGAGCCTCGATTCGCGATTACCTGTTGTTCATACGTCTTAATGGCTTCTTGATACTTGCCTTGAATAATGTAGTTCCAACCCAGGTTATTATATGTCAGGTCATTTGGTTCATAGTGCTCGATAACCTTGCGATAAAAACGACTGGAAGCCTCATAGTTTTTTAGCTCTCCATAAATCAGGCCTAACAAATTTAGGTCGTAAGTATTTTCTCCATCCAATTCGACCGCATGTTGAGCCGCAGTTAATGCATCTTGATAACGCTCCAGATCAAAATAAGCACGCGCTAGCCCTGACCAGTTTTCACCATTTCTCTCATTTAACTCTAAGGCTTTCTTAAAATCGCTTAGTGCCAGCTGGTAGTTTTCGTTGTTCAAATATAACCAACCACGCTTAGTGAAAAAATAATCATCACTACGATGCTTCATTCCCAAAGTGGCAAATTTAATGGCATCTAAAAAATTACCCGCCATTTGAGACGTTGAGGAAAGTAATTGGTAGGTTTCCCAATGAGTAGCATTTAAACTCAATGATCGTTTTAGGTCGGCCAATGCCAGGTCATAAGCTTTAATCTGACGCAGACGAAAGGCGCGAGAATAATAACCACGCTCGTTACCAGGAGATTGTTCAATGGCCCGACTGTAATATTCGATCGACTCTTCATAACGCTCTAAATTACTTAATATTTCAGCTTTTAGAATCAGCACAGGATAAAGATTTTGATCCGCGGGAACAATCTGACTGAGCATAGTCAGAGCCATGTCGTTTTGTCCCTCTTCCTCAAAATGTCTCGCTTCTGAAAGTAAAACACCCGTTTCTATATCCGAAAACATAAGAAACGAAACTGTCATCACTCCAGACTTTCCGGCAACCTGTTTAAATTTAAGTTTTGGTAAATATAACTGCGTGAAAGCTTTAAGAGCCTCATGTTCGATGTTTACCAATGTTTCACCAAGCCCAACTTTTCCATCACTGTCTATGGTCACACCGAAAACGGCTGATGCTTCGAGACCTTCAAACTCTTCATATGAAGGGAACTGAATGGCAATAACATCTTTTAATTCGGCTCCATCGGAAGTTTGAATATGTATTTCGGCTCGCTGAGAAGTTGTTAATGAAATGTCTAAAGGAGAGGTTGTTTTACAGGAAACAAAACACAAACAAACTATCAAAAGTCCAATTAATTTATACATGAAATATCCGAGCTTTCTATTTAATTGAAAGCAGGTTACCACAGAATTATTTTGCGTTCATGCATAGGTTGGTCACTCCTGAAGCATAATTTACAGGCATAAAAAAACCCGACTTTACAGTCGGGTTTTTTCAACAATGGTGCCCAGGGCCGGACTTGAACCGGCACGGCCTACGGCCACTACCCCCTCAAGATAGCGTGTCTACCAATTCCACCACCTGGGCTAAACTTTCTTGTAGCTCTATTGATCGCCGTCTTTGTCGTCTTTCTTGCCGTCACCTTTTTCTTCAGGCTTGACTTCAGACTCAACCACTGGCGGTTTTTCTTCTACTGGAATATCGCTTTCAACTTGCTGAGTAGGTAATGTTGCATCAGTTGGAATGTCACTTTCTACTGGGACCACTTGCTCTTCCGCCGCTTTATCGAAGATATCTTTGCTTTCAACTGCGCTACCATCATCGGCCAGATAACCTAAAGCCAAAGCAACGCCAAAAAAGATAATCGCTAAAACAGTGGTGATTCGGGTTAGCACATTGGCAGAACCTGGAGCACCGAACACAGTTCCAGAAGCGCCGGCACCAAACGAAGCTCCCATTCCAGCGCCTTTACCCTGCTGTAGCAAAATCACACCGACCAAAGCCAGGGCAACCACCAGAAGTACAATTAATAAAATTTCTTGCATGTCTCTTAACCTGCAGATTTACAAATCTGATAAAAGCTCTCTGCCTTTAAGGATGCGCCGCCAATGAGGCCGCCATCAATATCGGGCTGAGCAAACAATTCGCTGGCATTGTCAGCGTTAACACTGCCACCGTATAAAATTCGAACACTTTGAGCAATCTTTTCAGAATGTTTTGCCAACCATTCTCGAATGGCGGCATGCACTTGCTGCGCCTGCTGCGGTGATGCGGTTTTTCCGGTACCTATTGCCCAAACGGGTTCATAGGCTATTACCAATTTGGAAAACGCTTCCACTCCGCACTGCTCAAGTACTGCATTGAGCTGCTGCTCAATCACACTTAGAGTTTCCTCTCTATCGCGCTGTTCCAGCGTTTCACCGACACACAAAATCGGTGTAATACGTTCATCAAGCAACGCCGCAACCTTTTGGGCTACCTGATGGTCCGTTTCGCCGAATATTTGTCGCCGCTCGGAATGACCCACAATAACATACTGGCAACCAATGGCTGACAGCATCTCAGCGGCTATTTCTCCGGTGTAAGCGCCAGGAGCATATTCGCTGACATTCTGCGCGCCAACCTGAATTTTGTCACCAGCCAAATGCATGACTTCATTTATAAACAGGTTGGGCGGACAAACAATCACTTCACACGAAAGCTCGGAAAGCGCGCGGCTCGTCAAGCCTTGCATCAGCTGTTTGATGCTCTCCGGGGAACCGTTCATTTTCCAGTTTCCGGCTACTATTGCGCGACGTTCCATACTCTTTCCCCACTAACTAAAGCGGGCGCAAATGTTACACAAGAGTCTCGTGGGATACAAGCAGAAAGGGTATTTTTAACCGATTTTAGCTAACTGATTAAATTAAGGGATTATCCAGCACCACTGGCCGCGGCAATTTCTTCAGCGCTAAAGCTTTGGACGAAGGTTCTGAAGTCATCACTTGGTAAGCCTTTACTTACCAGATAACCTTGAATTTCATCGCAGTCGTGTTGAGCTAAGAAGTCCCATTGTTGAGTAGTTTCTACGCCTTCAGCAACAACTTTAAGACGCAGGCTTTTAGCCATGGAGATAATCGCCAAAGTGATGGCCGTATCGTCGGGATCGATACTCACCTCATCGATAAACGTACGGTCGATCTTCAATGAATCCAGCGGGAAACGGCGTAAATAGCTTAGCGACGAGTAACCAGTTCCAAAGTCATCAATGGCAATTTGTAAACCCATTCGCTTCATTCGCTGCAGGGTTTTAATCGCCTGCTCTACATCACGCATCAACATACTTTCGGTAATTTCGAGTTCCAGCGCATGCGGTGGTAGGTTGTACTTTTTCAATATTAAAGCGATTGATTCTGGCAGATCGGACTGACGAAATTGTAAAGCCGACAGGTTAACCGCAACCTTTAACTCATCATCAAACTCTTTGCGCCACTTTTCCGCTTCCGCACAGGCCGCCTCTATCACCCACATGCCGATGGACTTAATCAGCCCGGTACTTTCCGCAATAGGTACAAATTCACCCGGAGAAATAAAGCCAAGTTCACTATGCGACCAACGTAGTAGCGCCTCAGCACCAATGATTTTTCCTAGACTCAAATCCACCTGTGGCTGAAACACCAAACTTAACTCACCACGTTCTATTGCGCTCCGTAAGTCATTGGCAATACGATGGCGACGTAGTGCAATTTCGTTCATTTCGGACTCGAAGAAAGCATAGGTATTACGCCCAACTTCTTTCGCTTTATACATGGCGGCATCTGCTGCTTTCATTAACTGATCAACATCGCTACCATCGTTGGGGTAAACACAAACGCCCACACTCACAGTGGAGTTCACCACATAGCTCGACAAGTTAAAGTGCAAGTTAAAATTTTCAACAATCTTTTCAACAACAGTAATAATGTCTTCGGTATCTTCCACTTCATTGAGAATAATAACGAACTCGTCACCGCCTAGGCGAGCTAGTGTATCTTCTTCGCGCAATATGCTTTTAAGTCGTGCACTGGCCGCTTTTAATAGCTCATCACCTACCGCATGCCCAAGTGAGTCATTGACGTCTTTAAAGTGGTCCAGATCGAGAAACAAAACCGCAGCATAGGTTCGGGTTCGCGCTGCACGCTTTAACGCATAACGGATACGATCCATACATAGAGCCCGGTTTGGCAGCTGGGTTAATGAGTCGTAATTTGCTAAATATTGTAAATCTTTAACAGCTCGTTCGAGACGCCGTTTGTTCAGCTGTAATGCTTCTTCTGCCGCGTCACGTTCTCGCTGTCGACGTTCTATAGTTTCCAGCATGTCATTAAACGTGCGTGAAAGTTTGCCGATTTCATCTTGCGACACGACAGGTACACGAAGTGCGTAATTTTGGCTATGACTCACCTGATGACTGATCTGCTCGAGATTAAGTAGCGGCTGAGAAATATACTTTTGCATTGCCCGCGCCAATAAGTAAGCAATAGCAACCATGGCTACGAGCAACCCTATCAAGGTTAATACAAATGAGCGCAACTTTTCCTTTAGAGGAGCGGTCGATAGTCGTAAATAAACCGAGCCCAGTTGATCGTCCAGTGAGTCTTTAATCGGCTGATGAATATGCAGCCAGTCGTTATCCCAGATGACCTCACCATCACTCTGATAGTCTGTCGATTGAATATACCCGGCACCATTTTCATGCTGAGCAAAAGTTTTACCTTCAGCATTAAAAATCGCCACACTATGCGGCGTGCTTAAAGAAATTTTCTCCAATAACTCACTTTGCGCCTGACCAGGATAGTCCAGAGTAAGATAAACCGCGCTTTCAGATGCCAACCACTGAGCCTGAACTTCGGAGTCATTCTGCAAGGACACTTTCAAGTTTTGATAAAAACTGATGGAAACCACCACAAAGCCGAGGCTAATGGTTAGCATCGAAATACCAGCAATTATGAACGTGAGTTTGGATCGTATTGAAGCATTCCAGCGCATCAGAGGTTTACCCCCTGTTGACTACCATCTCGGCCATATACTTTTTTAGCACTTTTCAGTAACAGGACTTTTAGCTCACTACCCGCACGGGAAAAAGCTTCCTGATTCACCTCAATATCTACGGTCCGCTCTTCTCCGACATACAGTCGCAAATGAAGCCCCATTTGAGCACTGTACTCACTAGAAGCAACAAAGATGGAATCTTTAATCAAATTTAATTCAACGGCACGACTAACATCGGCGCGGGAAATTTCTCCCACATAAGACACATGACACTGGCGTAAATCTTCCAGTTTGCGACTGTAACGCACATCGATGGTTTGACCACGAACGGTCTGCGACTTCAGGTAATCTCGAACAAAATTGTAATATTCGCGGTCACGGTAAACACAGAGTCTATAACTGACATCTGGCTGATTAAAGTCAGAACTCTCCGGCCAAATAATTAACCCGGGTAATCGCAAAAGGACAGTCGATCGAACGCGCTCCTCGGTTTCACGCGCAAAACCGAGGCTCACCGCAAATATCAATATGCCTGAGATTATCCTTTTTACTACAAGTTTATGCACTCAGCACGCTCATACTGGTTCACCGCACCCCAGATCCATCGCGAATGCATTCACTACTACATCGCATGGCCTACCCAAATGTATCCCCTAACCCAATGCACTGGAAGCGCTGGATTCGAATGATTTTGACCAATTTTGCTTAAAATACAGCCAATTGCAAGCCAAATCGGACTATAGATGTAAGTTTGGCAGCATTTCAGGCAGTGTCAAACCATACGATGCAAAGAATTTCCATAAATTCGGTGGGGAAACTGGCGATCCGTTAATCAAAAGCAGTATAATACCGCGCCCTAAAACGGGCTAATGTCCGATTTAGGGGTTTCTTATAGTCCAATTCTTCAATGATTCCAGCCTCTGGTTTTGGTGCTTAACACGCTAGGCTTCAAGGCCGGGTCAGGTACGTCTTGAATTCCGGCAACTGCCAGGAATTGGACTATAGTATTCGTTTTAACTGGTTGTCGTCAGCATCCAACAGATGCTTCTGAGTGGTGAAGACGGCAGCTCACCAATGTTAACGAGTTCGGCGCAAGCATATGATTAAAATCAAGAAAGGTCTGGATCTCCCGATTAATGGGGCCCCGGAGCAAGCCATCAAAGACACCAAAACGGTGAAACAAGTGGCGGTTCTGGGTGATGATTATGTCGGTATGAAACCTACGATGTTGGTAGAAGAAGGCGACAAAGTCGCGCTTGGCCAACCTCTGTTTACCGATAAGAAAAACCCGGGAGTACAATTTACCGCTCCCGCTGCAGGAAAAGTCGCCGCAATTAATCGCGGACACAAGCGAAAGCTGGTCTCTGTGGTAATTGAAGTCGAAGGCGATGACGCGGTTGAGTTTAAACGCTATACAGCGCAGGAACTCAATAACCTTGAGCGTCAGGCTGTTGTCGATAATCTGGTCAACTCTGGATTATGGACTTCATTACGCTCTCGTCCGTTCAGTAAGGTTCCCGCAGTTGATGCCAAAACTAACGCATTATTTGTTACCGCGGTCGATACGCACCCCTTGTGCCCCGACCCTGCGGTAATTATTAAGGCAAATAATGATGCCTTTAACCAAGGTATTGAGGTGCTGAGCCACCTGAGCGATGGCAAAGTATTTATCTGTACTGGCGAAAACGCCGACTTTTCCGTTAAAACCGGCGGTAAAGTCGAGCAACACAGTTTCGGTGGTGTTCACCCTGCTGGACTACCCGGTACCCATATTCACTTCCTGCATGGTGCAACCGTCACCAACCCAGCTTGGTATATTGGCTATCAAGATGTGATTGCCATCGGTAAGTTGTTTACCGAGGGCAGATTAAGTACAGAACGTGTAATCGCTATTGGCGGCCCAAGCGCAACCAATCCACGACTGCTAACCACGCAAGTCGGGGCTGATTTGAAAGAGTTGCTAGAAGGTGAAGTTGCCAATGGTGACGTTCGCCGTATTTCAGGTTCGGTGTTCAGCGGCTTTTCCGCCACGGGTAACCGAGCATTCCTTGGCCGTTACCACAATCAAGTCTCACTTCTGGCTGAAGGCCGAGAGAAAGAGTTCTTTGGCTGGATAATGCCCGGTTCTGATAAATACTCAGTCACTCGCTCCTTTATTTCACATTTGTTGCCCGGCAAAAAATTCGACTTCACCACCACCACTGGCGGTAGTGAACGAGCCATCATGCCCATCGGTAGCTACGAACGAGTGATGCCGCTGGATATTCTGGCAACGCAATTGTTGCGAGCTTTGGTAACTCAAGATACCGACACTGCTCAGCAACTGGGTTGTCTTGAACTCGATGAGGAAGACTTGGCACTGGTTACTTTCGTTTGCCCCGGCAAATTCGAGTATGGCCCAATTCTTCGTGATGTTCTCACCACCATTGAGAAGGAAGGGTAATGAAAAAGCTAAAGAATTATTTTGAACACCTGGAACCTCATTTTGAAAAAGGTGGTAAGTATGAAAAGTGGTACGCGGTATATGAAGCCATTACGACCATTTTCTACACCCCAGGTCATATTACAAAAACGACTTCTCATGTGCGCGACAATATCGACTTAAAACGCATCATGATTTTCGTTTGGGCCTGTACTTTCCCGGCCATGTTCTGGGGGATGTACAACGTGGGCGCTCAAGCAATAACTGCAATGCAAAGTCTTGGCATGACCGAGATTGAAGGCTGGCGCGGTGCCGTAATGAGCCTGTTTGGCATTGAGTACAACGCTGATGCCATTGGCAATAGCATGTTCCTTGGTGCGCTGTATTTTCTGCCCATTTATGCGGTCACCTTTATTGTCGGTGGTTTCTGGGAAGTGCTCTTTGCCAGTGTGCGCAAACACGAAATCAACGAAGGTTTCTTTGTTACTTCGATTTTATTCGCATTAACCCTGCCTCCTAACACTCCATTGTGGCAAGTCGCTCTGGGTATTAGCTTTGGTGTCGTTATCGCGAAAGAGGTATTCGGCGGAACGGGTAAAAACTTCCTTAATCCTGCATTGGCGGGCCGAGCTTTCTTGTTCTTCGCCTACCCCACCGATATGTCAGGCTCCAATGCCTGGACTGCAGTCGATGCGTACTCTGGCGCAACGCCTTTGGCACAAATGGCCTCTGCAGCACCTGGTCAGTTTGACTACAGCCTTAATCAAGCCTGGTGGGATGCCTTTTATGGTTTTATCCCCGGCTCAATCGGTGAAGTGTCTACCTTAATGATTTTAATTGGTGGTCTGGCCCTGATGTATTTCCGTATCGCCTCATGGCGAATTGTGGCTGGCGTAATGCTGGGTATGATAGCAACCTCAATGTTGCTCAATGCCGTCGGCAGTGACAGCAACGGTATGTTTGCTATGCCCTGGTACTGGCACTTGGTTACCGGTGGTTTTGCCTTCGGTATGGTATTTATGGCGACTGACCCGGTATCAGCCTCGTTGACTAACAAAGGCAAATACTACTTTGGCGCTTTAATCGGCATTATGTGTGTTCTGATCCGTGTGGTTAATCCAGCGTATCCAGAAGGTATGATGTTGGCGATTCTGTTCGCTAACCTGTTCGCTCCTTTCATTGACCACTTTGTGGTTCAAGCCAATATTAAACGGAGGGCTCGTCGTCATGTCAGCTGAAACTAAGAAAAACGACTCTTTCGTAAAAACTCTTGTCGTTGCCGTAGCGCTTTGCTTGGTGTGCTCGCTGTTGGTTTCGGGAGCCGCAGTGGCACTGAAAGATGAGCAACGTGCCAACAAAGCTGCCGATGTGCAAAAAAGTATCTTGTTGGCTGCGGGTTTAGTGAAAGAAGGTGAACAAGCCGACTTTGATACTATCTTTAGCGAAAATGTTGAGACACGCGTCATCGACATTGCGAGCGGCGAATTTGTTGAAGGGATAGATGTTGCCAGTTTCGATCAACGCAAAATGGCCAACGATCCCAAAAACAATGTAGTTCTCAGCAAAGACGAAGACATCGCCAGCATTAAGCGTCGCGCCAAACAGGCCAAAGTTTATCTGGTTAAAGAAAATGGTCAGCTTACCTCTGTAGTATTACCCGTTAAAGGCTATGGACTGTTTTCAACGTTGTATGGTTTTATCGCACTGAAAGCAGACACTCAAACTGTTGCTGGTATCAAGTTCTATGAACATGGTGAGACAGCAGGCCTGGGTGCTGAAATCACCAACCCGGCATGGACATCCACCTGGGAAGACAAGCAAGTTCTTAATGATCGGTACCAGCCTGTTTTAAAGCTGGTGAAAACCGGTGCGAACAGTAATACCGAAGTGGATGCACTCAGTGGTGCGACAATGACCAGTCGCGGTGTTGAGAACTTAATTTCCTATTGGTTAGGCGAACACGGTTTCGGTCCGTTCCTGGCGCGAATCCGAAACGAACAATCTCGTGGAGGCAACCATGGCGTTTGATAAAGCAGAAGCAAAATCGGCTCTTACTACGCCGATTTTCGACAATAACCCAATTGCACTCCAGGTACTGGGGATCTGTAGTGCTTTGGCAGTCACCAGTAAAATGGACAAAGCACTGGTAATGAGTATTGCACTCACCACCGTTGTTGCTTTCTCCAACTTAATTATCAGCTTGATTCGTAACCATATCCCTTCAAGCATTCGTATTATTGTGCAAATGACCATCATTGCTTCGTTGGTAATTGTGGTGGATCAGGTGCTGAAAGCGTATGCCTATGAAGTGGCCAAAGAGCTCTCGGTGTTCGTTGGTCTTATCATTACCAACTGTATCGTCATGGGTCGTGCAGAAGCCTATGCGATGAAAAATGGCCCGGTCATGAGCTTCTTTGATGGTATCGGTAACGGCCTCGGCTATTCAGCGCTATTGCTAGCTGTTGGCTTTGTGCGTGAACTTTTTGGTAGCGGTACCTTATTTGGTTACACCATTTTAGAAACCGTTAAAGACGGTGGTTGGTATCAGGCCAATGGTCTGTTAGTACTACCCCCCAGTGCGTTCTTTGTGATCGGGTTATTAATCTGGGCATTACGTACCTGGAAGAGAGATCAGGTGGAGGCCGCATAATGGAAGCTTACATTTCACTCTTTGTAAAAAGTGTCTTCGTTGAAAACCTGGCACTTTCCGCTTTCCTTGGAATGTGTACCTTTTTGGCAGTTTCGAAGAAAGTTCAAACCGCTATGGGTCTAGGTGTTGCCGTTATCGTAGTTCAAGCGATTACGGTTCCAGTGAATAACTTGCTAGTTAACTACCTGCTAAAAGAAGGTGCGCTAAGCTGGGCTGGTTTAAGCGATGTTGACTTAAGCTTTTTAGGTCTTATTTGCTACATCGGCGTTATAGCAGCCATGGTACAGATTCTAGAGATGACTTTAGATAAGTTTTTCCCGGCCCTTTACAACGCCTTGGGTATTTTCTTACCGCTGATTACCGTTAACTGCGCCATCCTAGGTGGCTCGCTATTCATGGTAGAGCGAGACTATCAATTTGGCGAAGCGGTAGTTTATGGTTTCGGTAGTGGCTTCGGTTGGGCGTTAGCCATTGTTGCTTTGGCTGGTATTCGCGAAAAAATGAAATACAGTGATGTGCCTGCCGGCTTACGTGGCCTTGGCATTACCTTCATTACTGTTGGTTTGATGGCGTTAGGCTTTATGTCTTTCACCGGCGTTTCACTGTAAAAACCTAAGGAATTACCCATGCAAGAGATTATTTTAGGCGTCTCAGTATTTACCGGGGTTGTCCTTGCGTTAGTACTGATTATCTTATTCGCTAAATCGAAACTGGTCAGTAGTGGCGACGTTTCGATAAACATTAACGAAGATCCGGAAAAATCGATCACCACTGCAGCTGGAGGCAAATTACTCGGCGCGTTGGCTGACAGTGGTATTTTCGTGTCATCGGCCTGTGGTGGCGGTGGAACTTGTGGACAGTGTCGCTGTAAGGTTCTTGATGGAGGTGGCTCAATCCTTCCCACCGAAGAAAGCCATATCACCAAGCGTGAAGCTCGCGAAGGCTATCGACTGTCTTGTCAGGTTGCAGTTAAACAGGACATGAAGGTTGAGCTTCCTGAAGAAGTATTCGGGACCAAGAAATGGGAATGTGAAGTTATTTCTAACGATAACGTTGCCACATTCATCAAAGAACTTCGCCTGAAGTTACCTGAAGGTGAAGTGGTTCCTTTCCGTGCCGGGGGTTACATTCAAATTGAATGTCCTCCACACGTATCAAAATACAAAGATATGGACGTGGCGGAAGAATATCACCCAGATTGGGACCGCTTTAAAATTTGGGACTTGGTATCGGAAGTGAAAGAGCCTGTGATTCGAGCTTACTCGATGGCGAACTACCCCGAAGAGAAAGGCATGATCATGCTGAACGTGCGTATTGCAACTCCACCACCAAACAACTGGAGCCTGCCCCCCGGAAAAATGTCGTCTTACATTTTCAACTTGAAAAAAGGCGATAAAGTAACTATTTCGGGTCCATACGGTGAGTTCTTTGCCAAAGATACTGACAATGAAATGGTATTCATTGGTGGTGGTGCAGGTATGGCACCAATGCGTTCGCACATTTTCGACCAGCTGCGCCGCATTAAAACCAATCGTAAAATTACGTTCTGGTACGGTGCTCGAAGCAAGCGCGAAATGTTCTACGTTGAAGATTTCGATATGCTGGCGCGTGAAAACGACAACTTCGAGTGGCATACAGCACTATCGGATCCTCTCCCTGAAGATAACTGGGAAGGTTACACCGGCTTTATTCACGAAGTGCTGTACGAAAACTACTTAAAAGATCATAAAGCACCTGAAGATTGTGAGTTCTACATGTGTGGACCGCCGATGATGAACGCGGCCGTGATTAAAATGTTGGAAGATTTGGGCGTAGAGCGCGACAATATTTTCCTCGACGATTTCGGTGGCTAATTCAGCCGAAGTTAAAAAGCGACTTTCGGGTCGCTTTTTTTTTGCGTATCCAGCTGTTCAAGCAAAGGAATCCGTGCCTTGTCGAACTCACCCAGCAAAAAGTAGCAAACTGGCAATTAGTTTCGCTTACCTCTATGCTGTTGTTTCCGCGTATTACTCACAGTGATCAGTTATGTCAGTTGTTTCGCTTTTGCTTGTGATTAGTTTTCTTGCTGCCATTTCCGCAGCCGCTTACTTTTATGCGCAAAATATTAAGCTCAAGTCCACCATAAACTCACTGGGTCAACTTGATGAAACAACCCAGCTTCCTGACGGCAAAGCAACTTATGCCCGACTTAATCTGTTATTTGACACCGCTAAACGCTATCGTCAGCCGTTAACAGTCGCCATTTTGCAAGTCTCCGATATTGCTGCTGATCAGGCTAAACACACAGAATCCTTTATGGCACAGGTGGCAGGTGAGCTCTGTGAACAGTTACGAGGAACCGACTTGCTTGGCAGAGTAAAGCCGGATGCTTTCTTGATCGCTCTGAGCCATACCAACACTCATAACTCACGTGCTGTTTTTGAGCGGATTTTAAACACGGTTTCGACGTTAAAATTGAACCGTCAGGCAGTAAGAATATCCATCGGCGTCAGCTATCTGTCTGCAGAAACAGTCACAATAAAGCAACTGCTTGAGTTTACTCAACAAGCCCTTGAAGACGCTAAAGCTTCATCGATAAATCAGGTACAATATCGCCCTTCTTAACTCGGCAGGCATGTCTATGTATCGTCTCGTTTTCATTCTATCAATTGCGCTCCCCTTAATTGGTTGTCAGGAAACAACCTATAAAAAGCTGCAAGGTACGACGATGGGCACCCACTACCATGTGACCTTCTCCGCAAACGAAGTGAACAGCGAAACACTTCATCAAGAAATTGAGCAGCGACTTGCCGAAATCAACCAGCGTATGTCGACCTACATCGACGACTCTGAACTGATGAAATTAAATACCGCAACGAATGAATCGTGTTTTCCGGTCTCACAGGATACTTTATCGGTTATCGCCGAAGCTAAACGCATACATGAATTATCGGCTGGTGCTTTTGATCCCGGACTTGGTCCCCTCATCGAACTCTGGGGTTTTGATCGCAAGGAAACGAACAATCGAATACCTGGCCCCGAAGAGATCACCGCCCGGAAAGCTCTGCTAAGTTTTGCTGAAACACAAGTCAACCAAGCCGATTCCTGCATAACTAAGGGCTCAGACAATCTTTTTATTAACTTATCGGCTATAGCCAAAGGCTATGCAGTCGACCAAATCGCCCTATTAATGGAACAAAAGTACGCCATAGAGCATTATCTGGTGGAAATAGGCGGCGAAGTCAAAGTGAAGGGCCAGAATGGACGAGGAACTCCTTGGGCTATTGCCATTGAGTCACCAACAACCGACACTCGTTCAGTGCAAAAAATAATCAATCCCGGTATAATGGGTGTTGCTACATCGGGTGACTACCGCAATTACTTTGAGCGCGACGGCAAGCGATACTCGCACACCATCGATCCAGTTAGTGGTTATCCGATTAAGCACTCACTTGCTTCGGTAACTGTGATTCATCCTTCCACCATGACCGCTGATGCTCTGGCAACCGCACTGATGGTGCTGGGGGAAGAAAAAGGAATGACACTTGCCGAACAGCATGATTGGGCGGTGTTCATGATAGTGAAAACCGCTGAAGGCTTTAATGAAGTCGCCAGTCCAAGCTTTCAACAATATTTAAAACCCTAGGTTTTGCAGTACAGGCACTTAAATGACTAATATATTTCTAGCCAGCTTTGGCATTATGCTTTTTGTGATATTGATCATGGCCGTAGGCTATATATTCCAACGCAAGACCATTACTGGCAGTTGCGGTGGATTGTCCACTTTAGGTATTAAAAAAGTTTGCGACTGCGAAGAGCCTTGTGAGAAACGCAAAGAAAAAATGCGGCGTGAGGCGGCAAGAAATCAGCAGGAAATTACCATTTTAAACCGCCCATCAGAGGAGTAGTTCAGTTTATAAAAGACCAGACTAGTCCCAATTAACCCCAATTTTTTCCATGGCCTGCAATACGTTGGCACGGGATATCATTCCAACCAGTACATTTTTCTCAATCACAGGAAACGCACGGCAGGAACAAGCAAGAAATTTTTCAGCTACGTCTGCAATACTGTCGTCAGGATGCACTGCGATCACATCTTTACTCATGCGATCCATCACTCGCTCACCCAAGTCGCCGTTATAAACGGCGCTTAACACCACGTGCAAACAGTCTTTTTCGGACAAAAATCCGATCACTTCTCGATGATCATCGACAACTGGAGCTCCAGAAAGACGGTATTCCAAAAACGTTTCAACCGCTTCCAGTATGTCCTGCTCGGGCTTTAGGATTATGGCTGCCGAAGTCATATAGTCACGAGTGGTAACCGATTTGAGCATATTAGATTCTCCCGTAAACGTCGCTGATCCAAAATGAATACTGATTGTTTTTAGTTACAAAAAGGAGTTACGATTTTCCAGTGGTTCAATTTAAGTAAATCACAAAGCAACCAATTGCACTAGAAAATTGCTAGATTTTTTATGTTGCAGGACAAGATACGCGAAGCTTGAGATGAGGTTTTTGCTTATAACAGGCCTGTGCAGAGTTAATTGCACAGACCTGGAAATCCATTTACAAGATTATACAAGAAGGTTAACAGGCTGCTTTCACGGCTTCAGCTAACGCCTCTGCACACTCTTTAACCAAAGATACATCTTCACCTTCAACCATTACGCGAATTAGGGGCTCAGTTCCAGAGGCTCTTAGCAACACACGTCCCTTGTCACTTAACTTGTGCTCGACTTCGGTCACCACGGCTTGCACCTGCGCCGAGTCCAAAGGCTTGGCATCACGCGAGGGTAGTCGTACGTTAATCATCGTCTGTGGATACTTGGTCATACCTGACTTGAGTTCGTTCAAAGATAAATCCAGTTTTGCCATGACAGACAAAACCTGTAGTGCAGATACGATGCCATCACCCGTAGTGGTAGCATTGAGACAGATAACATGCCCAGAAGACTCACCACCGTAACTCCAGCCTTTTTCTTTCAGCTGTTCCATGACGTAGCGATCCCCCACTTTAGCGCGAACAAAGGGAATATCATGCTTGGTCAGGGCTTTTTCCATTCCCAGATTCGTCATGAGTGTTCCCACGACTCCCCCTTGCAAGGTGCCGCGTTTTTTCGCATCGCGGGCAATAATAAACAGCAATTGATCGCCATCCACCTGCTCGCCACGATGATCCACCATCATTACCCGATCACCATCACCATCAAATGCAATGCCCAGATCTGCACCTTCGGCCAACACCGTCTCGGCCAACTTGGTAGTGTTGGTTGCGCCGCAGTCTTTATTGATATTTAAACCATTTGGCTTGGTGCCAATGGTGATAACCTGTGCCCCTAATTCAGTAAACACTTCCGGCGCTATGTGGTAAGTCGCACCATGCGCACAGTCGATAACCAGCTTCAGGTTTTCAAAACTTAAAGACGAGGGAATGGTTGCCTTACAAAATTCAATATAACGGCCACGTGCATCTTCCACCCGACGCGCTTTACCTAACGCTTCCGAGCGCACCGTTTCCATGGGTTGATCCATCATGGCTTCAATCTCCAGTTCTACCGCATCGGGAAGCTTATAGCCATCTTGGGAGAAAAACTTAATGCCATTGTCGTGGTATGGATTATGAGACGCAGAGATGACAATACCAGCATCGGCACGGAAGGTTCGCGTTAAATAGGCAATGCCGGGTGTCGGCATAGGTCCTAACTGCAACACATCAACTCCAGCAGCAATCAAACCGGCTTCCAGCGCAGACTCAAACATATAACCCGAAATTCGCGTGTCCTTTCCTATCAGAACCTTGCCACCTTCGCCTTTGCACAAAACCTTGCCAACGGCCCAGCCTAACTTCAATGCAAAGTCTGCAGTAATAGGGAACTCACCTACCGTTCCGCGAACGCCATCGGTTCCAAAGTATTTCCGTTCACTCATAAGATCTCACCTGATTTAATTCATTATTGTATAACTTAAGCTAACTCAAAGGTCGACACCGCCGACCAAACCTTTAACGCGTCCACTGTTTCAGAAACATCGTGGACTCGAATAATTCGCGCCCCTCTATCTGCTGCTAAGACGGCAGCAGCCACACTGGCAGCAACGCGCTGCTCTATCGGCTTTCCGGTAATTTCACCCAGCATGGATTTACGTGATATACCAATCAGCAAAGGTAACTGCAACTGATGGAATCGGGGAAGTTCCGATAATAAAGCAAGGTTATGTTCCAGTCGCTTACCAAAGCCAAAGCCAGGATCAATTGACAGCAACTCTCGCTTTATTCCGGCTTGCAGGCATTGC
>JBFHVL010000029.1:0-22473 GCA_041589565.1 Kangiellaceae bacterium
TACATTGATATGACAGTAGCTTTAATGAAACAGTTTGGTGCACAGGTTGTAAAGCAGGAACGCTGTTATTTGATCCCCAAGCAAGAAGGGTATCAAGGTGGTGAATACTATATTCCGCCTGATCCGGTGAGCAGTTCCTATTTTATGGGAGCCGCTGCGATTTGCGGTGGTAGTGTCGAGCTGCAAAGTTTTGATTTTGATTCATTGCAAGGGGAGGCACAGTTTTATCAAGTGCTGCAACAAATGGGGTGTGACGTTGAACGAAAAGGTGATTCGTTAAGCATCTCTCGCATTGGTGAGTTAATGGCGGTCGATGTGGATATGGGCAGTATGCCTGATGTGGTGCAAACCCTGGCCGCGGTTGCCTGTTTTGCTCAAGGAACTACCGTGATGCGAAATATAGCGCATCTGGCGTTTAAAGAATCCAATCGTATTGTGGATACCGCAATGGAATTAAAAAAGCTTGGTGCCAAGGTTGAATATGGCTCTGATTATCTTGCGGTAACTGGATCCACTTTGCAAGGTACTCAGGTAGAAACCTACGATGACCACCGAATGGCTATGTGCCTAGCGTTAATTGGAGCAAAAGTCTCTGGTGTGGTGATCAACAACGCGCATGTTGTGAGCAAGTCTTTTCCCGATTACTTTGATAAACTGGCCAGTATTGGCATTATCTCTCGCAACATTTAACCTTGTTATAAATTAATACTGGAACACATATGGCAGGCGATTCGATAGGACAGGTTTTTCGTTTTACCAACTGGGGAGAGTCTCATGGTAAAGCTATTGGTGGGGTGGTTGAAGGTTGCCCGCCTGGGATCGAATTGAGTGAAGAGGATATACAACCCGCGCTCGATCGCCGTCGTCCCGGACAAAGTAAAATTGTGACTCAGCGCAAAGAAGCTGATCGCGTTGAAATTTTATCAGGGGTCGTTGAAGGTAAAACCACAGGTACGCCTATCAGTTTGATGATTCGTAATGAAGATCAGCGCTCGAAAGATTATTCCGAAATGGCGCAATTGTATCGCCCCAGTCATGCCGATTTTACCTATCAACAAAAGTACGGAGTTCGAGATGTTGCGGGAGGCGGTCGTAGTTCTGCCCGTGTGACTGCACCGACCGTCGCTGCCGGTGCTATTGCGCAGAAAATTTTACGTGAAACTTGTGGCGTTGAAATTATAGGCTTTGTTAAATCGGTATCTGAATTATCAACGGATATCGATCCATTATCGGTGACTTTGGAGCAGGTTGAATTCACTCCAGTTCGTTGCCCTGATGAACAGATTGCGCGTCAGATGATTGAGCATATTGAAGCGGTTCGTAAAAAAGGCGACTCAACCGGAGGCGTGGTGGAGTGTGTGATTAAACAGGTGCCTATTGGTTTAGGTGAGCCGATATTCGATAAGCTCGAAGCAGATTTAGCTAAAGCCATGTTGAGTATTAATGCCAGTAAAGGATTTGAAATTGGCAGCGGTTTTGAAGGAACCAAATCACTGGGCTCACAACACAACGATCCTTTTGTTAACCAGCAGGGTAAAGTGATTACGACGAGTAACTTTTCTGGTGGCATTCAGGGCGGGATAAGTAACGGTATGCCAATTGTGTTTCGTGTCGCTTTTAAACCAACGGCTACCATTATTCAGGATCAGCATACGGTGGATGTTGATGGTAACCCTGTGGTGTTCAAAGCGAAAGGACGTCACGATCCTTGCGTGTTACCTCGAGCGGTGCCCATTGTAGAAGCCATGGCGGCATTAACGCTATGTGATCATTGGTTAAGGTATCGAGCGTACCAAAATCAATAACAATAAGATTTTGTTTTTTAATAGATTTGCGTTTACTTCAATGATTGAACGAAATAATTAGATAAAAAATTAACCATTAATTTTTTTAGTTATTCGAATGCACATTACTGCGGCAGTAAAGTTAACACACACTAAAATCAACTCGGCTAGAGCCACCCACACTTCTAACTCGCTGGTCATTAAATACATGATGGCATGGCAAAAATAAATCATATTGATAAATTGAAGCCAGGCGTAGGTATAAAGTCTGGCTTTAAGCACACCCCACAGTGGAAATAACAGCGGAACTATCCAGATAACTGCCAGAGTCCAGCCGCTGATTTTTTCCGGTGGAAACCAGACCGCCGCCCAAAGAATGAGCAAACAAATTAGCAATATAAAGCTCACCTGAGTAATACCGTGCCAGAGCTTTAAAGTTTGTTCTGCTTTCATAGTGGATTGACTCAATTATGATTTATTTAACTTAATGGCGATATCTGCCAGTCGTTTTCCCTGTGCTTTACACAGGCGTCGTTCTTCGTCGCTCAGAGGATTGTCATTATCATTACCTGCAAAGTGACTGACGCCGTAGGGAGTGCCGCCGGTAGTGGTGTGTAATAAATCGGTTTCGGAATAAGGCAGACCACACATTAACATGCCGTGATGAAACAGTGGAAGCATCATGCTGGTGAGGGTAGTCTCTTGTCCACCGTGCAAGCTACTGGTTGAGGTGAAAACACACGCGGGTTTTCCAGCCAGTTGGCCAGACAACCAAAGTTCACTGGTTTGCTCGAGAAAATATTTAAGCGGTGTGGCCATATTGCCAAAACGCGTAGGACTACCAAGTGCCAGCCCATCACATTGCTTTAACTCGTCCAATGTGACATAAGGATCGCCATCTGCTGGAACTTCTGGTTCCATTTGTTCATTATTTGCCGACACTCTGGGCACGGTACGCAAAAGCGCTTCTGCTCCAGTGGATTCGATCCCGCGTGCTATCAAGCGAGCCATTTGTTTGGTGGCGCCGCCCGAGGAGTAGTAGAGAACCAGAACTTGCGCCATTAAAAAATGTCCAGTACTGCTTCGGGAGGACGGCCAACGGCAGCTTTTGAGTCACTGAACACAACTGGGCGCTCGATTACTTTAGGATATTGCACCATGCGCTTTATTTGTTCTTTACGCGTAAGGGAGGTGTCATCAAGGCCAGCTTCTTTGTATTCTGCTTCTTTTTTTCGCATCAACTGTTGAGGCTCGTAGCCGAGTAGTTTAAGGACTTTATCGAGCTCTTTTTCACTGGGTGGGGTTTTCAAATACTCAACGACCTTAGGCGCAACACCGTTACTTTGTAGTAACTCCAGTGTTTGACGTGATTTTGAACAACGTGGATTGTGATATATAGTGAAGTTTGACATAGTCACTCCAGTGCTAGATTGGTGTTTTATCCTGTCGAAGTGCTGAAATTTTATTCAACAACTGCAAATTTGAACGTTATTGTAGGCCGAAATGGAAATAGAAGAAAAGCTGCATTGGTTTAAACAGTATATTCGTTATGTTTTTGTTCGGTTTGGCAAAGATCGCTGCTCTTCTATAGCCGCAGAGCTAACGGTTACCAGTTTGTTATCGTTAGTACCTTTTTTAACCGTAGTCTTTGCTTTGCTATCTTTGTTTCCTCAGTTCCAAACGATGGGCGCAGACGTTCAAGGTTGGCTATTCCAGAACTTTATTCCAGAATCGAACCAAACCATTCAAAAATACCTTAATCAGTACGTACAAAATACTCAGGGGCTTACTTCGGTAGGTGTCATTTTTCTGGTGGTGACTTCATTACTGTTAATGCGAACCATTGATAAATCCTTTAACGCTATATGGCATGTTAAGAAGAAAAGTTCGCCAGTGCGTGTGTTCTTAGTTTATTGGGCGGTGCTAACGATGGGGCCTCTGCTGCTCGCAATGAGCTTGGCGGTCAGTTCTTACTTTGCGTCGTTGCCCTTTATTTCTGATGTGGTGAAAAGTGACAGTGTACTGTTCAAACGTGGTTTGCCGATGTTTATGGCATTTATTGCTTTTACGGTAATGTTTATTGCTGTACCCAATCGCAAAGTAAAAGTAGGTCATGCTGCGATCGCAGCCGTGGTCACCGCAACTCTTTTTGAACTCGCCAAATGGGGCTTTGGTGTGTTTGTTAAAAAGTTTTCAACCTATCAGCTTATCTTTGGCGCTCTTGCTGCAGTTCCATTGTTTTTAATCTGGATTCAGCTGTCCTGGATGATTTTGCTGTTTGGAGCACAAGTTTGCCATGCACTTGAGGTGTTTCAAGCGGATGCTGACCGAGAGGCAAGTCATCCATTTATTCTGGCGGCGCGAATTTTAAAGCTTTTAGTACAGTCGCAAAGTCATCGAGAGGTTGTAGACATGGAAGTATTGCAGTTGCATTTACCCAGAGTGCGATTGGATAACCTGGCCAAAGTAGTCGATAAGCTTATGGCGGCCAAGTTAATCATTGAGCTTGAAGGCGGGGGCTATTCTTTAGCTGGTGATTCGCAAGGATATCAACTTGCCGATATTATTCGAGCTGGAATTCAGGAGTTGCCAGATGAGTCAGTATTAAATCGTTTAAAAGAGGCTGACAATGAACTAGCAGAGCGCATCGCAGAGGGGCGCGATGCGCTGATGGCAAAACTTAGTGATCCCCTGGCAAGCGAACCGAGTCAAAGTTAATATCATCACCGTTTTTGCTGTCTTCCAACTCCTCGTAGCTTGGGACTGAGGTCCAAGGAATCATTTCTGAATTATCGTCTTGTGCCGACTCTTCCACTTCGATCACATCGTAGCTTTGAAAGTTGAACAGTTCGACGCAAGGTGTAACCAGGGTTCTTTTACGTGTTTTAATATCTTCAATCTGATTGCCGTGACGAAGTAAGAAGTCGCGCCCATCACGATAAGTACCCCGAGTTGCCAGTAAGGACATGGCGTCATTAGGACGATTGGATAGTGGCTTGAATAACAAGGCGACTTGCCCGAGCGCATTTTTTGACTTCGACATTTTGTTATTCAGTCGACAAGGGATCAAACTGCCGTCGAGAAACTCAAGTCCTGCATTGGTGCCTTGGTGATCATCACCGAAGAGCCAGCGACAAATTGCTGGGCGCCAGCGGAAAGAGGGCTTTTTATCGATGTACTCTCGAATAATGACTATTTCACCGACCTTCAGACGATGTGCAATATTTTGGTGAGTTGTTATACCTATTCCACCATCGCTCACATTCGCGGCATCCCAACTTAGTGGCACCTTGTGCTCGTGATTGATAAAGTCTTCAATGGCTATTGAGTCCCAATGGGAGGTCTCGGGCGACATGAGGTGCTTTTGCAGTAGAGTATGAATAGGGTGGATACCCCAAACAATATCCAGTTTGGTAATAACCGGATATCGTCGACCTTTGCGCTCAATCTTGGCGTTCCAGTGAGAAGCCATGTGCTCAAGAAGCTGTTGGGCTGAAGCGCGACGAATATCTCGATAGAATCCTGTTGGGGTTTCGTCCTGCTGCGTAAGAGAGTCAAGCTGAAAGTTGACCTGTCGCAGTATATCGTGAGTTAACATAAAACAAACATCGTCTTCGTCAACGTCTCCATTGTATTGCGCGCTGTAGCAGGGCTTTAGTTGGCTATCCATTTGTACGATAAAGCATTTATGTTCTTCAAAATCTGACGAGTCATCGGAAAATTGAACCAAGTGAGCCCAACTTTCGAGGTATTTGTAAACTTGCCAATGCTCGCCGTGCGATAGATGGTAAGGATCGGCCAGTGACATCAAACAAATTCTGGAAAATGTGCGTTCGATGGTCGATAGACACTGATAATAGTCATCGTTAAAAATAGCGTAATCTTCAAACTGGTGCTTTTGTGCGTGAGAATACAGGCCGTTGCACTCACGCCATAAATAAACAGGAATGGGGCTGTAGGCTTCATAGTGCTCCATCAGGAGTAAGCCCAGATAGTGCAATGACAGATTGATCGCCCGAATTAGATCTTTGTTTTTACCCCAAAGCTTTCGTTTTTTTAGTTCGCCATCGGTTATAATTTTGTGGGCGAATGCCATTTCACGCGTCAATAAATGTAAATTATTGTGCTCACGTCGTCGAATATCATCATTAATAATGTGTGGAGCGCTGGGGCGGTAGGAATCAAATATTTGGGCGTAAGTCGCGTCAAATAAAGCCACCAGCTCTCTGCGTTGCGAGAGGGCAATTTGTGAGCGATTTAAGCTGGCGATGGCTCGACAAACTTCTGGAACGGCGCGTCCCATATCACCGTAAGGTAGAGATTTAAGCCATTTGCGTAAGTCAGAGGTTTCCGTTTCAACTAACAGGTGTTGTCCTTGTTGTTGAGCAGGAAAGGTCAGTCGCAATGATTCCATTCGGCTTTTCTCTTCTTGTTGAATTGGTTAAGTGGTAGCATAGTTTAGCTCAAAATCTGGTTTCTAACTATCTGAACAGCCAGTACTTTCTCAGGAACTACTGAACTTGTATAGTGTCTGGCGAACAGATGTACGCAAAAAACTCGTGTAGAGATAACATTAATCGCAATGAGTCGTCAAATTTTACCTTTATTCAACAATAATAATAGCTTAGGAATCCGGGCTTGCCTCGTTCTGTTGCTTTTTCTTGGCCTGATATCATGCCAGCGAGATGATTCGAGTTTTCAGTTGCTAGATGGCTCGCAACATAAACTGTCTGATTTTCGTGGCAAGTGGGTGCTGGTTAACTTCTGGGCTGAGTGGTGTGGGCCTTGTCTGGAAGAGGTTCCCGAGTTAAACCATGCCTATGAAATGCGCGATCAGGCCAATTGGGAGATTTTTGCGTTTAGTTACGATAAAGTCAGTAACAAGCAGCTTCGGGATGCAAAAGCACGTTTTGATATTTCGTACCCCATGGTGGCAACTCAACCTGAGCCTAAGGTGCCTTTTAAACGCCCTTCAAAATTACCAGCTTTGATAATTGTTTCACCACAGGGGGATATTTTTGGTCCTTATTATGGTCGGCAAGACATTTACTCTGTGCAACTAATAATCGATCAACTCAAATCCCAACAATAATTACAGATTTGTGCGCAAATGCTGATTTTATAAAGGAATTCTCTGATAAATTCGCTATAACTGTAACTATTGTGTTCAGTTGGCTTTTTTTTAAATAGGTGGGAAGGACATGGGTAGGTATTTAAAACAGGTTTTGTCCGTATTTTTATTATGGTTGGGTTCAAGTACAGCATTTGCTGCTGATCCTGATGTTCCGGTGGCTGATGCACTGGAAGACCTGAAAAAGCAGGTTTTATCGATTAATCGGGAGTTATTTATTCTTGAAGAGGACCTCCTGTTTCCAGCCTCCACACAGGTGGCGTTTTTCGTTTCGGTTGATGTAGGCCATTTTTTTAAGCTCGATAGCATAAAGCTCAAAGTGGATGGCGAGTGGATTACTCAGTATTTGTACACTGCTCGTGAACTCGATGCTCTGCGTCGTGGAGCCGTGCAACGTTTACATGTAGATAACTTTACCACTGGTGAGCATGAGGTCGTGGCCGTCGTTATAGGTTACGGTCCCGAGAGCCGTGAATATAAGTTGGCGGTCAGTGACATTTTTGAGAAGGATACTGATGCCAAACTGTTAGAAATCAAGATTCAAGATGATGCAGATAAGCAACAGCCTAAGTTAACGGTTAAGCACTGGAACTAATTAGAAGCAAGGATTGTTGCATGCGAATTGTTTCTCGCACTTCTTATTTTTTTAAATCACTGGCCATTTGTTACTTCGCTGGTTCGTTGGCGATCGCAGAAGACAATAACGATTCGGCAGCGATCGTATCGCTTAATTCAAACGAAAAAATTAAGCTGAAGGAGCTCGCATTTGGTGAGCTGCTGTATGACTACTATCAGGAAAACTACTTTTCCGCTTTAACGCGTCTGGATGTCGCCGAATATAAAAATGAAGTCGTTGAGCATCAGCATCATTTGCAGTTGTTACGTGGTGTGATGTATTTAAGCTACGGTATGCTCAATTCGGCAGAGCAAATTTTTACTCAACTATTATCTGAGCAGTCTCAAGATGAAAAACTGGCGCAAGTTCGTTTTTATCTGGCCAAAACGCACTATTTGAATGGACAATTTGCACAGGCTGAACGCCACTTGCAACAAGCCGGCTCATTTTTGCCTCAAAGCTTAACCGATGAGTCCTTACTAATTCGATCGCAGATGGCCTTTGAGAGGGGCGAGTTTGAGCTCGCTCAGCAGCTGTTGCAACAGGTTTCACCAAGTTCTACTCAAGGACAATTTGCGCAATTTAATCTTGCTGTATTCTTGTTGCAGCAAGACAAGGTGACAGAAGCCATTTCATTATTTGAACGACTCTATCCTAACGAACATTCTAGTGATGTTGAACGCAGCTTATATGACCGAGCAAATTTGGCTTTGGGCTATTACTTTCTGGAAAAAAAAGAGTTTGAACAAGCAAGAACACACTTACTCAACGTGCGTCTCAATAGTGTGTTCAGTAATCGAGCCTTACTTTCTCTAGGGTGGGCCTATTACGAAAACGAGGTGGAAGATAAAGCGATTGGCTACTGGCAGGAACTGAGTCAAAGTGATGCCCGTGACCCAGCCGTACAAGAAGCGGCAATGGCGTTAGCTTTTGCCTACTACAAACGAGGAGCAAAAAAAGAAGCCTTAGAAGCATTTGTGACTGCGGCTGCCATGTTTGGTGAACAGTTAACCTTAATTGATACAGCAAAAAATGATTTGAAAGCTGATTTATTCCAGCAGTGGCTGGACAGTCGAGGGTTATTTGGTGACAAAATTTTTGACCGTTGGGCCGCTGGTGATGTACCAGTCACTGGACATGCCATTGAGTATTACTTGCAGGAAGTGGTGGCGACAAATGAGTTTAATCAGTATTTCCATCGCTTTCAGGAAATGTCGCATTTAAATACCGTGCTAGAGCGTTGGAAACGCCAACTGCCGGTATTTGAACAAATGTTGGCAAACCACCGCTTGCGTTATGAAAAAGTTCAGCCTCAAGTAGCGCAAAAAACTCAGCTTATGTTAAGTGAGGATTACGCAAAAAAAATCAGAACTCTGGCCGATGAAGCCTCTCAACGACTTGATAATAACGATTTGTGGGTGCTGGCCAACGAAGAAGAGCTGGAGTACTACAACGATTTAATGCGAATTAAATCGGTTATGGACCAAATACCAACCGATCAATTTGATCTAGAAGAACAGCGCGAGCAGTGGCGACGAGCATATGGCGCATTAATGTGGAAAATGGCGGTTAGTTATGGCCCAAAAAGTCATCGAGTAAAAACCCAGATCAAAGAAGCACAACAGGCGATTGAAGCGCTGAATGCACAAAGTGCAAGTATGGCAACTGCAGATACTAAAGCGGCAACTCGATTTTTAAATTACGACCAAAGAATAGAGACCCTGCAACAACGTATCGTATCTTTACAACTATCAATTGAACAAAATCGCCAAGTTGCTCGTCAAGCCATGGAGCAAGTTTTGGTTGAAAAATTAAACAAGCGTAAACAGGAAATTGACTTTTTATTGGCGCAAACAGAATTATCAATTGCTAAAATTCAGGACGAAGCCATTAGTCGTTTATTGGAGAGTCGCGAATGATTCGATTACTCCATTGCTTCGTTATCATATCATTATTATTCGGCTGCAGTTTTCTTGGTCCCAAGCAACTTAATCGAATTCCACTTGAACAGTTAGAGCCAACCGTTCGATTCGTTGACCAAAAGCAAGTTCAGGTTCCTGAGTCCAATATCGAGCAGGTCGATGCTGATCAGGTGGTCAACTCTTATCTAAGACTAATGCAGTCACCCCATCCTGAAGTGCGTCGTCAGGCCACTCGACGTCTTGCTGACTTAAATATGCGATTGGCTGAGGCTAAGAATGCAGAACTGGCCGATGGTAAGGTTGAAACAGAAATGCCTAAGGCGATTCGTGAGGCGAGTTATGCGAAGGCAGCAGAACTGTATCAACAAGTAATCAGCGAGTTTCCTAAGCAGGCTGATGATGCCAGTATTCGTTATCAACTTGCACGGGCTTTGGCGCTTGAAGGTAAAAGTGAAGAGTCCTTACAGCAGATGGATAATTTAGTTGCAGAGCATAATGAGTCACCAGAGATGGTTGAGGTGCAGTTTCGACGTGGTGAAGCTTACTTTTTGCGAAAAGAATATCGTTTGGCCGCTTCAGCTTATCAGCGCGTCATAGAACAAGGAAGTGATACGGACTTTTATGACAAAGCCCTTTATAAGAATGGTTGGTCGCTATTTAAAGTGGTTGATTATACAGCCGCATTGGAAAACTTTTTTCCGTTACTTGAACGATTAAAGGCAGGCGATAAAGCTAACGCCAGTATTCAGGGCGTTATGATTGACTTAATTAAAGATACGCAAAGAGCAATTTCCTTATCTTTTTACCATTTAGAAGGGCCTCGATCCATTAAAGAGTATTTTGCAAAACATGGAAACAAAGAATACTCACATGAGATCTATGATAATTTGGCGAACCTCTATTTGACGCAAGAACGGTTTCAAGATGCAGCCAATACCTACTTGGTGTTTGTTGAGCAAGAGCCGATGCATCATGAAGCTGCGAAGTTTCAATTAAAAGTAGTACAAACCTACATCGATGGTGGCTTTCCTTCATTGGTACTGCCCGCAAAAGAAACTTTCCTTAGCAAGTTTGGAGTTAAAAGCCAATACTGGAGTTCAGCTGATGATAGTTTAAAGCAAGAGCTAAAACCTCATGTTATTACTAATCTCGAGGAGGTCTCAAGTCATTATCACGCGCAAGCACAAGCCAATAAAAACAGAGTAAGCTACTTGGTAGCGGCACAATGGTACAGTCATTTTCTCGACCTGTTACCTGAAGAAAAAGACGTGGCTCCTTACCATTTTTTAATGGCCGAAGCGTTGTTTGATGCTGGCGATTATCAAAAAGCGATAGAGGCTTTCGATATAATTGCCTATCAATATAAGACCTTTGAAAGGCGAGAACAGGCGGCTTACAACATTTTGGTAGCTTATCAACAACTGCTGGAGCAGGCAGATAAGACAAATAAACAAGCTGTTCAAAACTATCATGAGCAGTCGATAAATTACAGTTTACTGTTTGCAGAGTTCTTTCCTAACTCGAATCGTGCAGCTGAATTGTTGTTACGCTCTGCAGAACAGCTCATAGTATTCAAACGGTTGCCGGAGGCCATACAAACGTCAGAAAAGATATTGGTATTGCCTGCAGCGAAAACCAAGGTACAAACTGATCGAGCTAAAGTGATAATCGCCAATGGTTACTTCGATTTAAATCAGTACCCTAAAGCAGAAGTTGCGATCACTCAAGTGTTAACCGAAGTGTCATTAAATGCTAATGAAGTTAAAGAGTTTAGAGAACGCCGGGCGCAGGCGATTTATCAACAGGCAGAGGTGTTGAAATCTGCAGGTGAAACGGAAAAAGCAATCGCCGAGTATCAGCGTATGATAATGGTTGAACCAAACGCTTCCATACGTCCTAATGCCGAAATTGATGCTGCCGTTTTGTTGATGAAGCTGGAAAATTGGCGCGAAGCGCAAATTGCTCTCGAAGGCTTTAGAGGACGTTATGCTAGTCATCCTTTAGCTGAAGGGCTGGATGAGCGGCTGGCTCTGGTTTACGAAAAACAGGAGTTGTGGGCCAGTGCTGCCCAGGCCTATGAACGTATTGGCAAGCAAACCAAAAATCCCGATAAAGCCAGAGATATACAATGGTATGTGGCTGAGCTTTATTTAAAAGCGAAAAGTACACAGTCGGCGATTGATGCTTTTAAGAATTACGTTTGGACTTACCCGGAGCCCTTCCTGCAATCGGTGGAAGCGCAAGCAAAGTTGGTTGAATTGTATGAAGAATTTGGTGACTCTGAAAAACGAGACTTTTGGCGCAATAAAATTATCGCCAGCTACCGTAGCGGAGGCAGCAATAATAACGACCGAACGCGTTATCTGGCCGCCAAGTCTGCATTCGAATTAGCAGAGCCTTTGTATCAGGAGTTTCAGTCGATTCGATTAACGTTACCCTTGGCAAAGTCTTTGAAGAAAAAGCGAGCAGTAATGGATAAAGCGCTAGCTGAGTATGGACAAATTGCCAAATACAAAGTTGCTGAATTTACAACTGCCAGCACTCATCGTGTGGGACAACTTTATTTAGTTTTAGCTAAAGATATCATGAACTCCGAGCGACCAAAGGGAATGGATGAAGACGAGTTGGAAGAGTACAACTACTTAATTGAAGATCAAGCCTTCCCCATAGAAGAGAAAGCTATTGAAATCTTTGCTTCAAATACTGGGCGAGTTTTGCAAGATCTCTACGATGAGTGGATTAAAAAATCTTTTGCTGAGCTGGCCAAGTTACAACCTGCACGATACGACAAACAAGAGGTTGTTGAAAGCTGGTTTGGAGGTGAAGTCGAGTGAAAATATTAACTTTTGCGCTGCTATCCTTGTTATTAATTGGTTGTAGCAGTCTGTCAAAAAAATCAGTAGAAGAGGCACCCGCGGGAGATGAGTTGATCAATGTTCCCGCTACGTTTAAAGAAGAACTGCCTGATGAGCTGAATCAGCTATTAGCTCGAGCAAAGTCTTTGGTTGATAATAAGCAACTTGAAGAAGCCGATCGACTGTTGGAACAAGGCAAAGTTAAGTTTCCATCTTATCCTCACCTTGATCTTAATCGCGCGCTTACAGCGTTGAAGCAAAATGATTATAATCAAGCTCAGTCGCACATTGACGCTGCATTAGCCACAAGAGCCGGTTATCCTCCGGCTCATAATTTACGCGGCGTTGTTTATCGTTTAAGTGGTGACTTTCAGGATGCGAAGAGAGCTTATCAGCAAGCCATCGAAATTGCGCCTAACTATACAAATGCGTACCTAAATTTGGGAATATTGGCCGATCTTTATCTCCAGGAATTTGTATTGGCTCTGTCTGCATTTGAGCAATATCTAACTTTAGTACCCGAAGATACAAAAGTTAAAAACTGGGTGGTTGACTTGAAAAGACGAATGCCAGAGTCAGGAGAATCGCAATGAAATACCTGTTAGCTGCAATACTATTTTTGGTTGTTGATGCTTATGCACAGGAGCAATCGGAGGAAGTAACAACTTTGGTAAAAGACCCCCAGCTTGGCCTTACAATTAAAGGCAATCAGGAGTTGCCGAATGTGTTGTATATCGTTCCATGGAAGAAAGGGCCTAGAAACGAAATTTCACCCATTCAAGGTCGAATTGTTGACGAAGTTTATGGGCCAGTGGAAAGTCACGTGTTTAAGCGCCGGGTCAATTTGTACCGACAGCTGGTTCCAAAAGTAAACAACCCCGAAAAGTGACCATTATCTCAATTCGGGAGGTTCAATATAACAATGTATCAAGCATCGGTTATACTTTGGTGTTTATAGTTTTACAAACAGTAGAAACGGAGAATTAACATGACGGGGTTGGCTTTTTTTGCGCTCACTCAAAGCGTTACTAGCGCAGCGCCAGCGCAAGACAAAGGTTTTATCATGACTGTTGTCGAATTCTTTCAGGAAGGTGGTGCATTTATGTATCCCATCTTGATTGTAATGGCGCTCGGAATTGCTATCGCGATTGAGCGATATGTCTATCTACAATTGGTAAAAACCAAAAATCAGTTGGTTTGGCGAAAGGTTCTTCCCATCTTGAATAAGGGAGATTATCGACAGGCGCTGAATGTCGCTTCTAATTCCAATGCCGCTTTAGGTCGTATTCTTGCCTATGGTTTAACTAAATTAAGCCAAGGGCGTCGTCACGATGACCTCGAAATGGCTATGGAAGAGGGGTTGATGGAAATTATGCCCCGACTTGAAAAGCGTACTCAGTATCTTGCTACCTTTGCCAATATCGCGACTTTATTAGGTCTCTTGGGAACCATTCTGGGGCTTATCAACGCCTTTACTGCGGTTGCTAATGTTGATCCTGCAGAAAAAGCTAATTTGCTTTCTGCGAGTATTTCGGTCGCTATGAATACCACGGCCTTTGGATTGATGGCAGCGATTCCTTTACTGTTGGCATTTACCTTTTTACAGACCAAGACCACCGAGATCATTGATAGTCTTGAAATGGCATCGGTGAAATTTGTAAATGTTATTCGTTCGGCAGCGCCTGCTGAAAGTCAGCAGAAACGTGCTACCGCAAAAACTGCGGTTCGTCCTCAAGCATAACGGAGCAGCACTATGTGGCAACGTCGGGCAAAACGTTCCAGAGAAGTTAACGCCGAATTAAATATCACGGCCTTTATGAATTTAATGGTGGTGTTAGTTCCGTTTCTACTGATCACGGCGGTTTTTTCTCAGGTTTCCATTCTTAATTTGAATTTGCCCGGAACTGGTGCTCCCCCAACTCAGGCCGATGAGCCTGCAAAAGCACTCGAAGTGATTGTTCGCGCTGATCGTCTTGAAATCGCTGAGCGAGCCACCGGAGGATTCTTTACCATCGAAAATACTCAGCAAGGTTATGACTTTGAAAAGTTAAACACCTCGCTACAAAGTCTTAAAGCTTCACCTGATTTTGCAGATGAAACAGCTATAACTTTATTGTTAGAAGAAAATATTGAGTACGATGTTCTCATTCAGACAATGGACGCTGTTCGACTTATGAAGCAGGAGGAGGAGTCTGCCAGCGAAAAGACCATTGTTTATGGTGAGCTGTTTCCCGATATTTCAATCGGTAGTGCGCCTCCCGCTTATGATAAGCCTCAGGAGGGAAAGTAAGTGAAACTTTCTAACCGGGCAAAACGAATGGAACGACACCACAAACGTTTTGGCAAAGGTGGCTTACATCTTGTCTCTTTAATGGACATCTTCACTATCTTGGTATTTTTCCTGCTGGTTAACTCGTCTACGGTAGAGCAGTTACCTTCAACCAAAGCGGTTAAACTGCCGGAGTCTTCTTCGGAGCGACTACCAGAAGAAACTTTACTCATTATGGTTAACAACAATGATCTTATAGTTCAAGGACGTCGCGTAGCGAAAGCTTCCGATGTAATGGAGAGTGATGAGAATATTATTCCCGGACTTCGCAAGGAACTTGAGTTTCAGTTACAGCAACGTTTGGGGATTAGTGCGACTCCTCAGGAGCCGGGTGATGTGACCATCATGGGCGACAAAGAGATTCCATACAAGCTGCTTAAACGAATTTTGTACACTTTAAGTGAATCGAATTATAAAAATATCTCTTTGGCCGTGGTGAAAAAGTCAGAAAAAGAAGAGGCTGCGAATTGAATATGAGCAGCTATTATCAACACCAATTGACACCAATGTTACCTTGGGAGCGACAGGAAGAAGAATCCAGTCGTTTTCGTAAAATTCTTCTTGTTATATTAGCTCTTTGTTTACTATTTGGCATAGTGATCCCTTTAATTGATGTTCCTAAAGATGTTCGTGTGGTCAATAAAGTACCGGATCGGTTAGTGAAATTGGTTATTGAGCAGAAAAAAGAAAAAGTACCGCCGCCTCCGCCGGAGTTACCTAAAGAAGAAAAGAAGGAAGAACCAAAGCCGGAAGAAAAGAAAGAGGAACCTAAACCCGAGCCGAAGCCTGAAGAAAAAAAGCCTGAGCCTAAGATAAAAACGGCAAAGCAAGCGGCAGAAGAAAAAGCAGCCGTTTTTGATGTGTTTGCTGACTTGAGAGACAACACTACCGTAACTGAATTAACAGAAACCAGTGAGTTGACTCGATCTGGAGCGCAAGAAACGGAGACTCGCCGAGAAGTCATAGGTGACTCTGCGTTACAAGATAGTGGTGGAATTAATCAATCGGTAGCCAGTAGTTCTCAAGGTGGAGGAGGAGCTTTAAAGGGCTCTGGCACAACAGCCGTAACTAGTAAGATCCAGGGAGTGACGAGCAAACGTTCAACTGCCGATTCTGGTGGAAAATCAGGCGCACGTACCAGTGAGAATATTCAGCTAACCTTTGATCGTAGCCAGGGAATGATTTTTACCGCGTATAATCGAGCGTTAAGGAACAATCCATCCTTACAAGGTGTGGTTGTATTTAAATTAAGAATTGAGCCTTCAGGAAAAGTGAGTGATGTGAGCATCGTCCGCAGTGAACTCAATGATCCCAAGCTCGAAAAACGACTGATGGCTGCTATTAAGCGACTGGATTTTGGTGCCATGAATGTAGCGGTTTGGGAAGGTAATTACCCGGTTGTTTTTGCTCCTCAATAATAATACGAAACTAGAGCGACAAAGTAGAGTACTATGCTTTGTCGCTTTTATAAATTAAAGTCAGGTTTTATTCTTTCGATGAAAAAACATCTATTTCTCTGCGTCTTAACCTTCATTTCATTATCATTAAAGGCCAACTGGCACAAGCACTCCTTTAATGTGATGGGGACGCAGGCCGAAGTAGAACTTTGGTATGAAAACGACGTAAAAGCGCAGCATTTTGCTGTGATGGTAGAAAGCGAAATGCGCCGTATCGAAGAGCTGATGAGCCCGTACATTGAATCCAGTGAAGTTTATAAGATTAATCAAATGCCGGTAGGGAAATCGCTAAACCTTTCAGAGGAACTTTTTTTGCTCATTCAACGTTCCATAGAGTTCTCGAGACTGAGTAATGGCGCATTTGATATTACGTTTGCCAGTATCGGTTATCGATACAATTACCGTGAAAGAATTAAGCCTACTCTAGACGAGATTGACCAAGGTAAACCCTTGATTGACTACCGCTCTATTAAGCTAGATGCTAAAAATTATAAGATAGCTTTCGCAAAACAAGGAATGAAAATTGACCTTGGAGGGATTGCAAAAGGATATGCGGTTGATCGTTGTATTGAGTTATTGAGGCAAAAGGGTGTAAAGCATGCCTTTGTAAAGTCGGGTGGAGATAGTCGACTTCTTGGTGATAAACGAGGACGCCTGTGGACGATTGGTATTCAACACCCGAGAAATAAAGATAAAGTGTTGACGCAGGTGCCATTGGAAAATGTCGCCATTTCAACCTCAGGCGATTACGAACGCTTCTTTATTGAGAACGGAGAGCGTATTCACCATATTCTTGATCCCAAAACTGGCCAATCGGCTAAAAAAAGCATAAGCGTTTCTATAATCGCTGCTGATTCAACGACTGCGGACGCACTATCGACAACTGTATTTATTTTAGGTTACGAAAAAGGACTCTCACTAATTAATAAAATGAAAGACGTTTCTGCAATTATTATTGATGCTAACGGCCAATTTCATTACAGCGACGACTTAGTCTCCAATTAAAGAAATTCTCTAAATATGTTCAATTCTCTTGGGCTGCTTGTAGTCGCTCCGGAGATGTTTTTCTTTTTGCAAAAGTCAGGCTATCTCCAAGTATATGAGGGTTTTCCCCGATTGATTTTTTGCGATTTAGCTTAATCTCATTTCGAGAAATTCTGATGGTTTTCAAGGACTTAAAATTGAGGTAAGGTGGTCTGGTTGAATGCTTGCTTGATCTACTTATTTAAGTAGTGTAGTTCATGACAAGTTTTAACTCTATTAAAACAACCAGAAAAAAGGGAGTTAATCCTATGAAAGTAAAGCTACCATTCAAGCTTAGCTTGATACCTCTTGCTCTGTCCACAACCCTGGCAGTACCCGTGCTCTCGGCTGAAGATGATGCTTCGGCGGATGAGAAAGTGGTGGTCACCGGGTCTCGTATTCGTCAATCACAGGCTGCGGGTGTTGCACCCATATTAACTTTGTCGCGAGAAGACTTGGAGAAAACAGGTTTAACTTCTGTCGCCGATATTTTACAGAAAATGTCAACTTCGGGCGCGGCACTTAATACTCGATTCAATAGTAGTGGTAACTTCGGTATGCCTTCTGACGGCGGTGGAGTTGGTGCCGGGGGAGCGGAAGTCGATATGCGCCATCTCGGCTCAGATCGTGTTCTCGTATTAGTTGATGGGCGACGTTGGGTGAGCGGATCATCGGCCAGTGGTGTATCAAACTCAGTAGACTTGAACACTATCCCACTTGCAATCGTTGATCGAATTGAAGTGCTTGAAGATGGTGCATCCTCAATTTATGGTTCTGATGCTATTGCTGGCGTAGTTAACGTAATTACTCGAAAAGATTTTGATGGTTGGCAAATTGATGCCAGCTATGGTGGCTTCGGAGATTTTGTCGTTGGACTTGATGATGGCGAAACCTCCTCATTTGATTTGACCTTTGGAGCCGTCGGTGATCGCCATAATATTGTGACATCTATTAGTCACGTAGATCAGAATGTTGTTTACTCCAGAGATCGGTCATTGGCGAACTCTCCATTGGCAGGGACTGGTAATACCCGCGGAAGTTCTGCTACTCCATTTGGTCGATTCCTGTGGATTGAAAATCAGGCTACCAATAACTATGGTGGGTTGTGTTCGTTTATTGATACTGATGGTGACAACACTAATGATTCGACCTTCTGTAATGTGACACCTAATGGAAATGCTGCTACTTCGGGTACTTTAGACTTTCCAAATGATTTCCATGGATTTACCAATGACGATCGCTTTAATTATGCGGCTTACAATCTTTATGTAACGCCCAGCGAACGAACCAATATTTACAGCCGTGCACGATATGACTTAAGCAACTCAGTGAGCTTTGTATCGCAAGTTATGTATAACATGCGTAAATCTAAAAATCAGGCAGCTCCCGAGCCGATTTTTATCGGTCCAGACGCAGGTGCAGGCGAGGTTGCAAACTCTGTCGTGATTGACGCAACCAACCCATATAATCCATTTGGCATCACTTTAGATGCGAGCAATTTTATATTTGCAGGCCGTCGTCCGGTCGAAGCTGGTCCTCGACAATACTTCCAAAATGTTAATACCTCCTACATTACAACTGCATTCGAGGGTAGTTTTGATGCTGGGGACTCGGCTTACTACTGGGATGTTGGTATGTCGTGGGGTAAAAACTATGCTTCGCAAGTTAAAACAGGGGCATTGAATGCGGCACGGATTAAAAAAGCACTCGGTCCCGTATCTGATTGTAATGCGGATCCATTATGCGTACCTCTTGATATATTTGGTGCCGGAGCAATAACTCCTGAAATGCTCGACTACATCATGTTTGAGCAGAAAGATGTCAGCGAAAACAAAATGCAGTTGTTCTCGGCCAATATTTCAGGCGAGTTGTTTGAGCTACCTGGTGGCTATGCCGGATTCGCAAGTGGTTATGAGCATCGTGTTCAGTCTGGTTTCTTTAGTCCAGATCCAATTGCGTCTGGTGGTGAGACCATGGGTATTCCAGCAAGTCCTACCGATGGTGGATTTACCGTAGATGAATACTATGTTGAGGCTAAATTTCCTTTGCTAGAAGGTGTATCTGGTGCGGAGTATTTGGAGCTTACGACCGCACTCCGTCGTTCAGATTACAAAACCACCGCTGGTACCAAGTTTGATGCAACAACATCAAAGTTAGGCGTGATTTGGCGGCCTATGGCAGAACTTTCCTTCCGAGCATCGATGTCTGAAGGATTCAGAGCTCCCTCAATTGGAGAATTGTTCAATACTGGTGCCAGAAATGATGCGACTCTAACAGATCCGTGTGGTAATCCAGCAAATCGAGCGGCCTGTTCTGCAATTTGGACTGGTTCGAACTTTACCAATTATTCACAGCCAAACAATCAAATTTCGGTTGATGTCGGCGGAAATGAGAATTTGCGACCAGAAGAGTCGGAGTCAACCTTATTCGGTATGGTTTACAGCCCTGACTGGTTTGATGATGGTAATATTGGATTTGAGCTAACTTTCTATAAACATGAGATTGACAATGCAATTCAAGCGATTGATGCCCAAACTCAATTAGATGATTGTGTCTCTGGAGATAAGCCAGAGTACTGCTCTGCAATAGTTCGTACCGCTAATGGAGCGATTGATGGTTTCGATAATGGCCTACAAAATATAGGTGGTATCGAAACTAGTGGTACGGACTTTAAAGTCAACTATTCTACTCAAACTGACTTTGGACGTATCAATGTGGTTTGGCGAAACACCTTTGTTGATGAGTATGTAGAAATTGATGCTGAAGGTGTTCGTTCCGCCGATATGGATGGTACTGAATTTGGTAGCAATCCAGATCGCGCTATTCCTGAGTGGAAATACGACTTAACAGTAGGATGGAATCGGGATGCCTGGTCAGCCAGTACGACGGTTCGTTATATTTCCAAGATTTGGGAAAAGTGCTCAGACTTTTTAGATGGAACTGCAAATAGCTTAACTGCAATGGGACTTTGCTCAAACCCAAATACAGCTAATAACGCGGCATCAACTAATGTGCTTGATGAAACCTACTATGTCGATTTCCAACTGGGTTACTCGATGAAGTGGGGCGATTATGATGCCGATTTGGCTCTGGGAGCGAGAAACTTGTTTGATCAAGATCCTCCATTGTGTACTCAGTGTGATCTGAATGGATACCTCCCTGGTGTTTATGATCCTCAAGGCCGTTTCTGGTATCTAAAGCTAACGCTTCGTCCTTAAGCGATGAAAAATAAAAAAGGGAGCTACGCTCCCTTTTTTATTGAATGGTTATTTAATTCGCTTTACCTTTAATCGCCGATTTATTCCTTCAATTCCCATGTAAAATGCGCCTAACGCTCCCTTTTCAATGGTCACTTTAGGATTTTCGGTTTTATAATACATTGAGCGCGAGCTAGTCACTTCCCAAATCTGACCGTTTTCAAGCTCTATTTTCATTTTCTTTTTCCAGTCTTTAAAGCTGCCAATAGCTCGACTTTCAAGAGAATCTGGTGTCGCAGAAACTGCTTTATGTTCGATACCAAACCAATCCGTATTTTGTTTCGTTTGATTATCTTTGTTTGGTAGTTCTGGTTTGGCAGCTACTGCCGGTGTGTTTGGTTTTGTTGGTTCGAGAATAGAATTGTCTTTTTTTTGCACTTTGGCGTTTTTTAAAAAGAGCTTGTCATAACATGCTAAACGCTCATCGTCATTGGAGAGTTGGATACAGTCTTTAACGTTTTTAGCGTGCGCTGAGACAGCGAATAAGGCCAGCAGTCCAAATAGAGCTTTTCGTTTGTGATTCATCGACATAATTTTCTCTTATCTAGTGTCCTATATTGCGAAGCAGTCTAGGTAAATCTGTTGTGACTGTCCAGACTGTCATGAAAAAGCGCGTGAAAATGGCCGAACATCGGTTATACAGTGAGTTTTTTTGATACTATAAAGCAAGACTTTTCATACATTTATACCGATATGCGGTTTAAGCTCTGTAAACAAGGAAGCATGTTGTTGATGGCGGTATTGCTATCGGCGAACGCGTGGTCGTCCAATCCTGAAGATCCCTTGGCTGCGGTTGTAGGGATTTGGGTGGATGGCGAGCTTTCTGATATGCCTCCTTTGTGCGGAGGTGTCTTTATTGCAGAGCATTGGGTGATTACCTCGGCTCACTGTGTTGAGCACTTTAAGCCTGAAGAGCTGGTGGTTGAATCCAGTAGCCAAAATAGCTTAGTTGTCGAATCAATTGTGCTACATCCTGACTGGGAGCCAAACTCATTGAGTTTTGATGCAGCTCTAATCAAAGTAGTTGGAGGCACTTCAAAATCATGGATGACGCCTATTAAGGTAGATGAACTGCATTCGCAACTAGGGGCAGGGCAGGCCTCCTATTTATTAAGAACCTCACAGCCAAATCGGAAAGATTCTTACTACTTATTGTCGCAGCAGCAATGTGTCGCCGATATGTCTGCAGCCTGGAAGCGTCTCTCAAACAGTCAGCCCGATGTAAAGCTTGACCAGTCTATGCTTTGTGCGGCTCCAGCAGTACCAGAGCTCGGCAGTTGTATGGGGGATAGTGGCCATCCATTGGTTATTGAGTTTGGTGGCGAATGGAAGCTTGGCGGGTTGGTGAGTTGGGCCTACAAGTGTGGGGAGCAGGGATTGCATAGCGTGTTCGCAAATGTGAGCATACTGAACGACTGGATTTCGCAAGTAACTGGTGAGCTTGCTGCGCCAGATAAGTTGAAGTTTGGACTGTTACCCAAAGGAAAAGCGATAAAGTTGCCGTTAACAATATCAAATAACTCCGGTAGTGATATGAGCTTGTTACTTGAAACTGTGGGAGTATCTGGCAGTCATTTTAAGCTTTCAAAAACAAGCTGTGCGCAAGTTTTACACCATAAGCAGTCATGTACGGTGCTCGTAGAGTTTTTGTCTCTCACCGTAGGATTTCATGAAGCGACTTTGGAAATTATTGATGCCTATACAGGCATTTCGCGCACTGTTCAGTTAAGCGGCGAAGTGTTGGAAAAAGTTTCCGACTGGCCCATCGATACTAACTTTTCGGTTGAGTGGTTTAAGTCGGTTGGCAGCGGTTGGTCAATCAGCAATGATTCCCTTCATTTTAATCCTTCAGGTTACTCCAATAAATCCCAATCATTGTTGGCCTTATTCAATTCATCTGCCGATATATCGTTTTCAATCACTGAATACCATGAGGAATGTCAAAGCTCAACCTGTCTTAAGATTTATCTCGATGACAGTGAAGTCCAGCTTAATCAAAATTATCGAGAGCAAATTAGAGTCGTAGCCGATCTCGAGGTTACACAGGTCAAGCTCAGTGCCGATAACGATCAGCTTAACGCGTTGGTTTTTTTGATTGA
>JBFHVL010000030.1:0-22110 GCA_041589565.1 Kangiellaceae bacterium
AGCTCATCCATTGGCCAACGAGGTCGTGCTTTAATTGCCAAGCTCTCCTTTTCCCCCATTTTTAACCGACAAAAACCCGCATAGGCGATCATGGCACCATTGTCGGTACAAAAAGCAGGCCTTGGATAAAACACTTCGCCACCTTGCTTTATCATTAATTGACCTAACTTTTCTCGAAGCTCGATATTGGCGCTCACGCCGCCAGCAATGACCAGCTGTTTATGTCCAGTTTGCTCCAGGGCACGTCGGCATTTAATTACCAGAGTATCGACCACCGCCTCCTGAAACGCATAGGCAATATCCGCTAAGGTTTGTTCTTCTTTATCACATTCACGCAGGGTGTTAGCGGCAAACGTCTTTAACCCACTAAAACTAAAATCGAGTCCCGGTCGATCGGTCATAGGACGAGGAAACTTAAACCGGCTGGGAGTTCCCTGTTCTGCTAATTTGGCTAACTTGGGTCCACCAGGATAACCCAAATCCATAATTTTTGCGGTCTTATCAAAAGCTTCGCCAGCAGCATCGTCAATCGATTCGCCCAAAATGGTGTAATCACCGATCCCACGCACATCGACTAACTGGGTATGGCCTCCAGAAACTAACAGCGCAACAAAAGGAAATTCAGGTACACGATCTTCCAGCATGGGCGCAAGTAGATGGCCTTCCATATGGTGAACCCCAACGGCTTCACAGCCCCAACTGTATGCCAGTGAACGGCCAAAAGTTGCGCCAACTAACAAAGCACCGATTAAACCCGGTCCCTGTGTATAGGCCACAGCATCAATATCGTCACCAGAGAGATTGGCCTCGCTCATCACCTGACGCGTTAGCAATGCAACTTTTCGAATATGATCCCGTGAAGCGAGTTCAGGTACGACACCGCCATATTCAGCATGAACCTCCACCTGACTATAAAGTGCCTGCGCGATAATCCCTTGCTGTTCATCATAAATAGCAATACCGGTTTCATCGCAAGAGGTTTCAATACCCAGAACTTTCATTGCTTACTCCACTAAATCAATGCCCGCGATCATAAGGGATATTGGTGCAGGTTTCGAGTCGTAGAACATCAGCTAAACTGCCCGACATCTTTTAGCATATCTTGATAGTGCGCTGATACTCGTGACATATCTACCGAATTAAGGAATGAAGAATAAGATAAATAACACAGTAAAAAGCGCAGATCCTTCGCCCAGGGAGGTAAAAACCGAGGCTTTCGACAGAGATCTAAATTGCGCAAGTAAGAGAGCGTTGGTAAATCTTCGATATCCAATCGGCCCGCAAAGAGTAGGTGCAGGCAATCCGCTCGACCAGCATTGACTGCAGCACGCATAAAGTTGTGAACTCTTAGCAACCCGTCGAGATAAACAATATCTTTGGTAAAGGGAGCACCCCCAGCAACAACTCCACCACGAAATACTCGGCGCGAATTTTCAAAGGATTGATCAGGATTGTCAGTTTTTTCGAGAAAGAATCGATACACTTCAATAAAGTCAGCACCATCGATTGCCATTTGAATCGCCACCACACGGTCCGCCAGGCGTCGCATGCGATCCAGATCCAGGGTTCCGGTAATAAACTCGGCAAACACCGCCAACCCCTCCTGAGTTTTGGTTGAACCTGGATGAGCCAACGCCAGCATGCTTAAATTGCCGGGCGATTTTCCATTTAATATAGTGGCCACATGAATGTAAATTTCATGGTGGATCAGCTGCTCAATATCCTTATCACTGAAGCAGGCTTTACGACGAATGCGTACACGCTCAGAACTGGCCAGTGCGTTAGCCGATAAATCGTCTACCACGGAAATTTCCGGCGCTTCTTTGCCAAACATTTCCTGCGTGGCCTGTCGCATTCGCTCAGCCAGAGTCGATGCCAAAATACAGGCATCCGGTGGCTTACCTAAATCGAGCTGTTCCATGGGCTTTAATAATGCCAAATACCGACGTGCCAATTCCAACGACGAGGACTTCTCATCCCGCAACTGATCGGTCGGTCGCCCATAGATTTGTCGGCTGCACTGATAAAACCTTTCGGTTCCCCGAGCCTCCAACATTTCGCCGGTTAATAAAATGGTATCTATCGTCCTCGACATCCAACCGTCCACCGGGGTATCGCCCAGATCACGCTTAACAGCCAGTAATCCTTCACGCATGGTTGAAGCATCAAAAGGTTCATACTGCACTTCGGGCAATTTTTGTTGACCATTTCTAAAAAAAGTTTCTTTAACCGAAAGCGGCCAGGCCAATCGAGCCAGAATGGTTAAATTACCTGCGAGCGCATAAATCCGATCCGAAAGCTGGCGTAAGCGCTGTTGTTCCTGAGCGATCCACTGAGATGATGTCGACATATTGTGTGCAGCCTAATCTGGGCAGTTGGTGAAAATTATAGAACTGACTGTAACACTAAGGTTAGCGGTTTTTACCGCCCGGCCCAGCTTTGGGCAACAATTGGTCAATTTTTTTGCATTCAATAGTAAAACCCTATAAGATCAGCGCCCCTTTGGTGGGTATGGATTCGCCAAAGGTTTGATATTGTTAACAATCCAACTATTTAAGGTGGTGATTTTTCATGCCAAGCGTGAAGGTAAAAGAAAACGAGCCGTTTGACGTGGCTCTGCGTCGTTTTAAGCGTTCTTGCGAGAAAGCCGGTATTCTGGCCGAAGTTCGTCGTCGTGAACATTACGAAAAACCAACTTCAGTTCGCAAGCGTAAAAAAGCGGCAGCCGTAAAGCGTCATGCTAAAAAAGTGGCTCGTGAAAGCATACGTCGCAAGCGTATGTACTAATCGACATTCTTCACGGAACAACGATTAGGACCTTTAGCATATGGCCGCATTATTGAATCAAATCAACGATGCGATGAAAGATGCGATGCGTGCCAAGGCAAAAGACCGCCTTGGCACCATTCGTTTGCTCACCGCAGCGATCAAGCAATATCAAGTGGACAATCGTGTCGACGATGTGGATGACGCCACCATCCTCGCCATTCTCGATAAAATGGTAAAACAACGTCGCGAATCAATTAAAGCCTACACTGAAGCAGGACGCGAAGAACTGGCTGCCATTGAACAAGCAGAAATCGAAGTTTTGGCTGATTTCATGCCACAACCTCTCACAGATGACGAAATTGCCGCATTAATTGAAGAAGCCATCAGTGCTACAGGCGCTGAGAGCATGCGCGATATGGGCAAAGTGATGGGTATTTTAAAGCCAAAATTACAGGGTCGTGCCGATATGGGCGCAGTCAGCGGAAAGATAAAAGCTCGTTTGGGCTAGGTTCTGCAAATACATTAAAGCGCGCCTTTTCTGGCGCGTTTTTTAATTCTGCCAATCACCGAATTAGAGACTAAAACAAAGCTCTACTTTCATTCCACTGCGTCCCTCTGCATAATACTCCCCATCTAAATTATGTGAGCTTTAGGAATTAATGGCTGGACGTATCCCCAAGCACTTTATCGATGATCTTATGTCGAAAACCGACATCGTCGAGGTGATCGAGCGCCGGGTTACACTAAAAAAAGCCGGAAAAAACTATCAGGCCTGCTGCCCTTTTCACAACGAGAAGACACCTTCCTTTTCGGTCAGCCCCGACAAACAGTTTTATTATTGCTTTGGCTGTGGCGCTAATGGCAACGCTATTAGCTTTGTTATGGAGTACGACGGCCTGAGTTTTGTGGAAGCCATTGAGGATCTGGCCCATGCTCAGGGACTGGAGGTCCCCAGAGAAGCCGGTATTGAATCCAACAAAGAGCAGCAATGGCAGCATAACTACTATGAGCTGATGGAAAAAGTTGCCCAGTTTTATCAAAAACAGCTTAAAACATCCACGCAGAGTCAGCGAGTCATTACTTACCTTAAAAATCGTGGTTTGAGTGGTGAAATAGCCCGCGATTTTGGATTAGGGTATGCGCCTGACGAGTGGCACTCCCTACAAGCTCTGTTTGGCCACAATCAATCAATTAATCAGGCTTTGGTTGCCTGCGGTATGCTCATCGAAAAAGACAGCAACCGTTACGATCGTTTTCGTGATCGAGTGATGTTTCCTATTCGTGACCGACGCGGCCGAGTTATTGCGTTCGGCGGTCGCGTGATCGACAAAGGTGAGCCGAAATACCTGAACTCCCCGGAAACCGATATTTTCCACAAAGGCCAGGAACTTTATGGCCTATACGAAATGCGACAGTTTAGCCGTAAGGTTGACTGGGCTGTCGTTGTGGAAGGCTATATGGACGTAGTGTCATTAGCACAGTTTGGTATTCGCAATGCAGTAGCGACTCTCGGAACCGCCACCAGCAGTACCCACATTCAGCAGTTGTTTAGAGTTTGCCCCAAAATTGTCTTCTGTTTTGACGGCGATCGTGCTGGCCGCGATGCTGCGCTCAGAGCTCTCAACCACAGCATTCCACAAATCAGGGACAATCGCGAAATTCGCTTTATGTTCCTACCCGAGGGCCAAGATCCGGATACTCAGGTCCGAGCCACGGGACCAGAGGACTTCTGTGAAAAGGCGCAAAATGCTCCTTCGCTATTTGAATTCTTGATGGAACACCTGAAGTCACAGGTGGATATGGACAGTTTTGAAGGTCCGGGTAAGTTGGCTAACCTTGCCAAACCTTATATCGAACTGATGAAAGATCCCATTCACCGAGAGCGATTTACCCAACAGCTAGCCATTCAGGTTGGACTTAGCGAAAGCCGGTTGAATGAGCTTTTGCTTTTAGATACCGGTGAGAATAAGTCTTCTCAGACTAAAGAGCCTCAAGGAATTCCGCTAACCAACACCAGTCAACTCACACCTATTCGCCGGGCAATTACCTTGCTTTTACATCGCCCTGAGCTGGCTCGGGAGGTATCGAACTACCACTGGCTCAGCCAGCTCAATATGCCTGGGCATGAAATATTAAAGAAAATGATTGAAATTCTGCATAACAGCCCCAATCTATCGGTCGGCGCGTTAATTGAGCATTGGCGAGACAGTAACGTATTTCCGCACCTGATGAAGCTGGCAAATGAAGAAATCATTACGCCCGTTGAGGGCATGCAGCTGGAATTGAACGGCATCTTTGTGAAGTTAAAAAAAGCCTTTAATGAACAAAGGTTTACCGAATTACAACAAAAGTCGCAACGGGGCCCGTTGAACCCTGAAGAAAAGCAGGAATACCAAAAGCTGCTTCTGGAACTCTAACGGGACCTGTAACGCTGAAAAATAACTCAGCAAATTTGCTCGATCACATCTACACTGTGTATAATTGCGCGTTTCGTGTGCAGCGCGACGCTATTTTATTGTCTGCAAGAATTTAGCTATTTATCTGCAAATTTTAATCGTTAGCGTAACCTATTTTTTAACTTAAAGGGTCATAACTGAATGTCCAACGAGATGTCCAGCCAGTCACAACAATCACAGCTTAAACTATTGATTGCCCGAGGAAAAGAGCAAGGCTTTCTGACCTATTCTGAAGTCAATGACCACTTGCCCCCGGACATTGTCGATCCGGATCAGGTAGAAGACATTATCCGAATGATCAACGACATGGGGATTCAGGTTTTTGAAACCGCGCCCGATGCCGACTCCTTACTAATGAGTGATTCGGTTGCTGACGATGATGCAGCAGAAGAAGCCGCGGCAGCCCTTGCCAGCGTAGACTCCGACTTCGGTCGTACCACCGACCCTGTCCGTATGTACATGCGAGAAATGGGAACGGTTGAGCTGTTAACGCGTGAAGGCGAAATCGATATTGCCAAACGTATCGAAGAAGGTATTCGTGAAGTTGCCGTAGCCATAGCGGAATACCCAGCGACGGTTGAAACTTTACTTGACGATTACGATCGCTTTTTGGCTGGCGAAATTAAGTTATCCGACATAATCACCGGTTTCAGTGATGGTACTGAAGATGACGATATTATCGTCGGTGCTACCAACGTAGGCTCTGAAGTGCCTGATGATGATCAGGACGATGATGACGACGACGATTCGGCTGATGAAGATCTTGGGCCGGATCCCGAGGAAGCACAAGAAAAGTTTACCGAACTTCGCAAGCAACACGAAAAAACAGTTAACGCGATAAAAAAATATGGGCGCGCACATAAAACTGCCCAGAAACAGGTTTCAGCACTGCAAGATCTCTTTATGCAGTTCAAACTGTTACCTAAAGAGTTCGACCGACTGACAGCGCGTATGCGCAAAAAAATGGACGCATTGCGCACCCAGGAAAGGTTGATCATGAAACTGGTGGTCGATCAGGGACAAATGCCACGTAAAACCTTCATCTCTGAATTTCCTGGAAACGAAACCAACTTAAAGTGGCTCGACAGTCATCTGAGTAAAGACGTTCCTTATCGTGACAATCTCGAAGCAGTCGCCGAGGACGTTATCCGAGCTCAAAACAAGCTATTGCAAATTGAAGAAGAAACTAACCTGTCGATAGCCGAATTTAAAGAAACTAACCGTCGCATGAGCATTGGCGAAGCTAAAGCGCGTCGTGCTAAAAAAGAAATGGTTGAAGCCAATTTACGACTGGTAATCTCTATCGCCAAAAAATATACCAACCGAGGCTTACAGTTCCTCGACTTAATACAGGAAGGTAATATTGGATTGATGAAAGCGGTGGATAAATTCGAATATCGTCGCGGCTATAAGTTCTCAACTTACGCGACCTGGTGGATCCGCCAAGCCATCACCCGGTCCATTGCCGATCAAGCACGTACCATTCGTATTCCGGTGCATATGATTGAAACCATCAACAAGCTCAATCGTATTTCGCGTCAAATGCTGCAAGAGATGGGACGTGAACCACAGCCAGAAGAATTGGCTGAGCGCATGGACATGCCTGAAGACAAAATTCGCAAAGTACTTAAAATTGCAAAAGAGCCAATCTCAATGGAAACCCCCATCGGTGATGATGAAGATTCACATTTGGGTGACTTTATCGAAGATGCCACTCAGGAGTCTCCGGTGGATTCAGCAACGGCAACCAGTCTTGGTGAAGCTACAAAAGATGTATTAGCCGGACTGACTGCTCGAGAAGCGAAAGTACTTCGTATGCGCTTTGGTATCGACATGAATACTGATCATACTTTAGAAGAAGTCGGCAAACAGTTCGATGTTACTCGAGAGCGGATTCGACAAATTGAAGCTAAAGCTTTGCGTAAACTGCGTCATCCATCACGCTCAGAAAAGCTGCGTAGCTTTCTTGATGATCAATAAAAACTAAACTCCGCTTCGGCGGAGTTTTTCGTTACGCCTGATGCGTCTTCTATAATGGATAATTCATGGCATATATTTCTTAAAATATAAATATCATTTGGAATTGGTGAAAACTACTTTGCGTGGCTTACTCCTCTGTCTTGCTACCTTGCTCAGTCCGTTATTATGGGCGGAGCAGAGCATTATTTTGACAGACGATATCGAAAAGCTGGAGCTACGCTCTGCCTTACCTACCTTAAAGCAAACACACCAACAAGCACCCGAAAATGTTGTACACTCTATTCGGTTCAGCACTGAATTATACTCTGAATCACTAGCCCCCTCTCCTGATGCCTACTGGCATCGAATCAAACTAAAGGCTGCGTTTGATCAGGTCGAAATGCGCTCCTTTATAATTAATTTCGGCAGTCATATTAATCGCCATCTCGATTTATATCTGTTTGATGGACAGCGGCTAATTAAACAACAGTCGCTCGGGCTTTTGGCTCAACAGGGAGTAGATAAAGAAACTCAGCTTGGATATCAGGGTCCGAATTTTCGATTCACTATTAAACACAATCAATCATTTACATTACTGATCAGAAAACAAAACGATGGTCCCGCAATCGCGCCTATTACGATTTACAGCCTCACGGAATATCAAGCATTTGTTAGTGCGCAAAGCATGTTTTGGGGAGCGGCAATAGCCGTATTGCTGGTACTCGCTCTTTACAACGCGTTTGTATTTGCCCTGAACCCCGGAAAAACCTATTTATGGTACTTACTATTCCATTCAACAACTTTTATTTATTTTGCAGCGCTTCACGGATACGGCTTTCTTCTCTGGCCAGCGCAAGTTCAGCAGTGGTTAGCTCAAAACATCATGCCACTCAATGTGCTTTTAGTTTGGATTGTGGTGCAATTTGCTCGAGAGTTCTTAAATACACCCGTTAATTGTCCCCGCTGGCACAAATACATGAACTGGTTTCATATTATTACGCCCCCGGCATTCATAGCGACATTAATAATTCCCGAATACCTAACTATTCCGTTGTTTTCACTTTATCAGTTTCTAGTCTCAGTTTTTGCATTAACACTCGCCTTTAGCGCCATCAAAAATGGTTTTCGACCCGCACGCTATTTTTTAATTTCCTGGTTGTTTGTCATTATTGGCGCGGGTATTGGGATGGCAACCTATACCAACCAGCTACCAGTAAACTTATTTACCCTTCACGGATTTTTTATTGGTTCAATCTGCGAACTGTTACTGCTGTCAGTGGCACTCGCCGATCGATTGCGATACGCAGAAAAGAAAGCGATCAATAAAGCCTACGTAGACCCACAAAAAAAATTACCTAATTATTCATTCTTCATGAATGAGTTCTCAAAAATTCTCTATCAAAAGCAGCAAACAAACCCTTCTCTAGGACTGGTTATTTTTGACACATTAAATTATCAACATTTAGTCGGATTTTTAGGGCCAAATATTCTAGAGCCGGTTTATCGGAATCATATCGCCAGATTGCGCAGTTTTTTAGATGACCAGTCGTGGTCGGTCACTTTCGAGCAACCTGCAGGAAAAAATGATTATTTTATTATGCTGCCCGGTGAGCGCCTGCTGATACTGATAAAAGATGAACAAGACTTAGAAACTCGTCTCCAGGCACTCTGGGAGCACTGCAATAAACCATTAAAGATACAGGACTTTGAAGTAACATTAGATATGCATTTAGCAGCAACGCGAGTTGAGAGCCAACCCGGTCACAGCGTGCTCGAGTACTATCGTAATCTACAAGTTGCGCTACTCAATTGTGAACAACGAAATCTACCATGGGTAATATATAACGAAGAGCAATCAACAGCTCTCAAAGAGCATTTATCTCTACTGAGTGATCTTAAACAAGCAATCAATGACCAACGACTGGCCTTCGAAATACAACCACAATACGATTTATTTACCCAGGACTTAACGGGGGCTGAAATTCTGGTTCGATGGTCTCATTCGAGTCGAGGAAAAGTCAGTCCTGAGACTTTCATAGCCCTGGCAGAACAAACAGGACTTATCACTAAGATCACAGAGCATATCATCGAATATGCGTTTCATTGGTTCAGTGTTCAACAAGATATACCTAAACACTTTTCATTGGCGATTAATCTGTCAGTACACGATTTATATGACGAAACTATCCTTCAGTTTATCGAGCAGCAATTACAAACCTACCATATTAATCCACATCAGATAACTTTTGAAATTACCGAGTCTTCGATGATGGAAAATGCATCACAGTCGCTGAAAATTATTCAGCAACTCCAGGCCATGGGATTCTCCATTGCAATAGATGATTTTGGCACCGGCTATTCTTCTCTCTCTTATTTGCAGCAAATTCAAGCCGATAAAATTAAAGTCGACTTGTCCTTTGTACGAAATATTCAGCAAAACAAGACTAATCAGGCGATTGTGAGAACAATCATTCAATTAGCCAATTCAATTAACGCTAGTACCATTGCAGAAGGAATAGAGAGCGCAGATGAATTAATGTATTTAAAAAATCTAAGATGCCATATCGGTCAAGGTACCTTCTGGAGTCCTCCGCTGACGCCAGAAAAATTCACACAACGTTTTTTAAAGCAGGCTTCAAAACTGTGCCCTGAGTAGAGTACTAACACTTCCCACTCAATTCTATTTGTGCTTACTTTGATGTCCGATAACTTAATACCAACCCTTTCATGTCTTGAGCATATCTTCGGAAATAATTTCGAATGTCTTCCAGAATCAAATAATTGATAGGCACAACAAACAGGGTAATGATTGTCGCAAATAAAATTCCAAAACCAAGGCTCACAGCCATTGGAATCAAAAATTGTGCCTGAGTGGATTTTTCAAAAAGTAAAGGCATCAATCCTGCGAAAGTGGTTAATGAAGTAAGTAGTACAGGTCGAAATCTTCGACCTCCTGCCAGGAAAACTGCATCTTTAATACGCATCCCCTGCTTACGTTGCTGGTTAATAAAATCAACCAATACCAGCGAGTCATTAACAACGACCCCAGATAATGCAAGCATGCCCATGAGACTAAGCATGGTTAAATCCATTCCCATGATCCAGTGCCCAATTACCGCACCGACTACACCAAATGGAATTACGGTCATCACAATAAATGGCTGAGCATAAGACTTGAACGGTATGGCTAGCAGAATATAGATAACACCAAATAAACCTAATGCTCCCCACATTAATCCTCTTGATGACTCTTCCTGATCACGCGCTTCACCCGCCAGCTCATAAGAAGAACCCGGATAGGCTGCCACTTCTTGTTGCAGATACTCTTCCACCTCTTCCTGTAGTGCAAATAAATTTCCTCGCTGTTTATCAAAGTCGGCCGTCACGGTTAACGTACGTTGACGATCGATCCGCAAAATAGAATTAGGACTAAGTCCAGGCTCAACATTTGCTACTTGCCACAAAGGAACTTCCTGATTTGGCCCTACACGGATCATCATTTGCTCAAGAGTTTCGATAGACTGGCGTGCTTCGAGCGGATAACGCACCATCACTCTGACTTCTTCACGACCTCGTTGGACTCGTTGAACTTCAAAACCGTAAACAGCTTGCCGCACCTGTCTGGCTACGGTACTTAAATCGATACCGAGTAATCTGGCTTCTGGTTTTAGAGACAGTTGTAATTCTTCTTTGCCATCCGACAGTGAATCTTCAATATCAAACACCGCCTGAAACTCGGAAAGTTTTTGCTTTAACTTGTCACCAAGTTCCGATAACTGTTCGGTATCTTTTCCGCGCAACTCGATATTGATTGGACTACGCGACCAGCCAATCTCAGCACGATAATTTAATTGCTCTGCGCCAGGAACCTGCCCTACCAACTTGCGCCACTCATTAACGATTTCCTGCGTAGTGATTTCAATGGAGCGCTTTTCTGGTGGTACTGTTTCAATCCTGACTCGACCGGTACTGGCATTTCGTCCACCACTGATGGAATAGATATTACGAATAACGGATTCGCCCGTCTCAGGATCCCGGTATTTCTCTTTTAGTGACTGAGCCTGATCATTCATAAAAGCAACGATGCGATCGGTACTTTCAAAAGCTGTACCGGTCGGCATGACCAAAGTAGCCGTAGCAACTTCACTTTGAATACGAGGGAAGGGTAAAAATTTAGTTTGACCACTCATCACGGCCCCAAAGACGATGATTAAACTGGCAAACATGGCGGTCCAGGTCGCGTAACGCCAGCTCATCGCTTTTGCTAACAGCGGCTGATAAATTCGCTCAATAAAAATTTCCAATGAATTGGAAACCGCTAGCTGAATACGGGTGAGTCGTGAAGGCGACTCTTTAGAACGTCGTTTCACATGTTTTAAGTGTGCGGGCAAAATTAATTTTGATTCCACCAAAGAAAATAACAACACTGGGATAACAACGTAAGGAATGCTTTCATACCAACTCAGGCGCCCGGTTTGAAAGGCCAGCGGTAAAAAAGCAGCCACCGTGGTTAGGATGCCAAAAGTTACCGGAATGGCCACCTCCTGCGTTCCTTTAATGGCAGCTTCCAACGGATCTTCACCACGCTGTAAGTGGGTATAGACGTTTTCACCTGTCACTATGGCGTCATCCACCACAATTCCCAGCACTAAAATAAAGGCAAACAAACTCATTAAGTTAAGCGTAATATCAAATACAGGCATGAGCAGAAAGGTACCCATAAAACACATGGGAATACCCACACAAACCCAAAACGCCACTGCAGGACGCAGGAACAATGCCAGCATAGTGATGACTAATAATGCGCCCTGCCAGGCACTGGTAGTTAAGGTTTGTAGTCGAGCCTTAATGGGTTCTGAACGATCTCGCCAGTATTCAAGACTCAGTCCTTCTGGTAACTGTGTTTGCTTTTCGGCGATGTAGTCTCTAACAGCGGTAGTTACTTCAATAATACTTTCATCACCCGTACGAAACACTTCAATCTCAACCGCAGTTGCTCCATTAAAACGCATGCGTAAGGGAGTTTCTTCAAAGCCGTCGCGAATTGTTGCTATATCCCCCAGTTTAATCAGTGAGCCGTCCTGGCTGGTAATGATTGGGATTTCAGCAAAATCTCGCGCACGATAAGCTTGCCCGCGACTGCGAATAAAAATATCACCGCCTTCCGTTTTTAGATTACCCGCAGACACATCGCGGGAGTTATTGCGCAAAACATTAGCGACCTGCTCCAGTGTTAAATCGTACTTTCTTAACGCCCACTCAGGCACTTCAATGGAAATTTCGAAGGGCAATGTGTTATCGACTTCGGCTTGAGATACTTGCGGAGAATTAACCAGTTCGTCACGAATATCTTCTGCGATTCTGCGAAGAGTTACCGCGTCATAGTCTCCGTAAAGAATCACTCCAATGGCATCGCGGCGCCACTGATCTTTAGTGACGAGTGGCTTCTCCGCATCGGCAGGAAAGTTATTGATCGCATCCACACGAATCTTGATTTCATCAAGCAACTCCTGAACGTCGTAACCTTCTTCAACTTCAATATTGACCGATGCACTGCCTTCGCTGGACCGAGATGTGAGTTGTCGAATACCGTTCACATCCTGAATAGCTTCTTCAATGCGAATAGTTAAACCTTCCTCCACCTCTTGCGGAGACGCCCCCGGTAACGACATATTCACGGCGATATTACGCACCTCAAATTCAGGGAACATGTCGACCGGAATTTTTGTGTAAAGAGTAAAGAGGCCGGTCACCATGATGACCACCATTAAAATATTGGCGGCGACGTCGTTACGGGCGAACCAGGCAATTAACCCATGCATGATGACTTCTCCAGTTATTGGCTTTTTGATGCCGTTGTGGTTTCGGCAGGACGCCCGGTATCTTTGGTCGTCTGCTGATGCGTAGTCGCAGCACGACGACTATCAGGATTATTCATCGGCTTGATTCGCGTTCCATTAGGCAAATTGGCGGTTGGCGTTAAAATCAGTTGTTGACCAATGCGTAATCCACCACGAATTTCTGCTATCGGATTTCCCACTTCATTGGTATCCAGTGATGGCATTGCAGGCACCACGACCGATTTTTGATCGGTCCACAAAGGTGTAATCAATTGTTTTTGTAAAACCCCTTCCTCGGCAACACTGACAAAATAATCCTGAGACACAGCACGTCGAGGAATAACGAAGACATTGCTCAAACGCTCACCTTCAATTTTCGCTCTTAAAAATTGCCCCACACGAATGGCAGGACGTTGCTCGAGTTTGCGAAATGGCTCATCGATAACTGCAACGACGTAAAGCATTCGTGTGGCCGGGTCGAAGGCACCCTCACTGCGCACTAAATGCCCCGTCCACTGATAGGTTTGGCGTCCCACTTCCCCTTCAAAAATCACTTGGGGCGGGGTCAAAAGTTCGGATTGCTCATCGGGCAGTTTTAAATAGTTAAGGTCGGCGGCTTTGACTGGTAATCGCACTTCAACTGCATCGGTAGAATAAATTTCAGCTATCGCCTGATTAGGATTAATCACTTGTCCCAAATCCACCATTTGACGTAGCACGCGTCCGTCAAACGGTGCTATGACTTCTGTTCGCGCCAAATTTAACTCTGCTTTCGCCAAACGAGCTTTAGCGGCATCCAATGATGCCTTCGCCGCAGCGACCTGTGGTTTACGCAATGCCAGCGCCTGCCCTTTCTCGCTGCCTGGTCGTACATTCCAGTCGCGCTCGGCAATATCGGCCTGTGCAAGCTCTTGCAGGTACTTCACTTCAGCATCAGCAACGCTAGATTTGGCCACATCTACTTCAATTCGGTAATCGCGATCGTCCAGTTTTACTAGAACGTCATCCTTTTTAAAGCTGGCTCCCGCTCGAATATTCGGTGACACCTCGATAACCCTGCCGCTTACATCAGAGACCAACTGAGTTTCAGTCAAAGCTTCAGCAGACCCGTAGGAGTCTATCCAAATATCATAATTGGTCGGATTAAGTGATGTAATTTCCACCGCAACCGAGGGTGGAGGACGGTCCCCGAACTTTCTCGCCTCGGGTTTATTGGCAAACATGATAGATACCACAAAGAATGCGACCGCCAGAATGACCAGACTGACAATAACGTGGGCAATCCACGGCGCCTTAGCCTGCTGCTGCACTTGCTGCAAATTATCGTGATGCATAGCCTGACTCTCAAACCTAGTAATGGAGGCTAAGATTACAAAATAAATGCAATAAAATCAGTGAGTTTTACAATTCATTACAATCTAAATCCTTAGCATTGAATCGTCACCGGTTTTACCGTAAACTTCGCACCTCGCTTGAAAGGTTAATTGTACGTCATTTAAGCGACTATAGAGCATATTTGCGGCAATTCCTTTGCTGCTTCAGTGGGCCTTTAGCTCAGTTGGTTAGAGCATCCGACTCATAATCGGCAGGTCGCTGGTTCAAGTCCAGCAAGGCCCACCATTTTCTTCTTGTAGCTTTCCTATGTGTTCGCGTAACCAAAAAAATTGGCCCGTTTAGCCACAGGTCAATCATCTAAAACATCAAACTCGGGTCATAGTCATATCTAGACACTTACAAGCAATTATCGTTACATCACTGATACCCGTACAACCGTATCAACTTCTGTGAATTGGTATCTAGAATAAACTGATACAGCTGGGCTGCAGCCTCATTATTTTGGGCTCGCTTTAATAACACCATTTCCTGCTTTATAGGCTGATAGTATTCCTTCGGAATTACCCAGGCTGAACCAGATTTTAAAACTCCAGACTCGAAAACTTGCGAAGCTGCGACAAAACCTAACTCTGCATTTCTACTGTTAACGAACTGAAAGGTTTGCGATATATTCTCACCAAGTACCCATCGATTCTGGGTACTTTCAACCAACTCGAGCTTTTCCAGAACTTGCAATGCGGCCTGACCGTAAGGAGCCAACTTGGGATTTGCAAAAGCCAAGTTCTGAAAGTTTTGATCTAATAAAACCTTTGAAGAATCATCTATAAAACTAGGATTTGCAGACCATAAAACTAGAGTTCCAATGGCATAAGTTGCTCGGCTATTTTTAATGGTCAGTTCTTTTTTTTCCAGCTCTAATGGTTTGTGTTGATCAGCTGATAGAAATAAATCGAAAGGTGCACCATGAACTATTTGAGCATAATGTTTTCCAGAAGAACCATATGAAACAACGACACGATGCCCGCTTTGCTTTTCAAAGTTAGCGACTATCGATTCCATCGGCTTAATAAAATTGGAAGCCACGGCGACTCGAAGCTGTTCCGCGAAACCAAAGTTACTCACCCAAACAACAAGAATCAATGTTATTTTTTTGCCTACATTGAAACCAGAATTGTTTACCATAAGCTTTCACCCAAATACCTTTACTCTAATATTTACTCAGACATAAAGAGCCATATCAGGGATCTTAAGACTAAGCACAAAAAAGCCGAGCAATAGCTCGGCTTGTATGATGCCATCCATTACTCTATAAATCGAAACGAATAAACGCGCCAAAAACATCTTGTTCTAATACATATTCCCAAGTGCCTACAAAGCTAATACCTTCAATCGGATAATAAGCAAGCTCCAATTTAGCTCCGTCTTGAGTGTCATCTGCACCACTTACCACTTCAAGCTCATCAACCCGTAATTCACCACTCAGTTCGAATGTCGAGCTAATTCGATAACTAAGTCCGCCCCCAATCGATTTAATTTTACTATCATAATATCGGTCTAACCGATCTTCATAATCGACCACCGATACTCTCTTTCTTCTCGCAATGACATAAGTTGATAATTGGTCATTTATATCAAATACATACCCTAAACCAATACCATGGTAAGTAATGTTCATGGGTAACTCATAATCGTTCTCTAGCTCTTGACGCTCATACTTAAGTAAAAAGTCACTTTCCAAACGATAACTAAAATTCATTCCTATTCCGAGGAAATCGTCATCAGTACTATTCTCGATATCAATCATGGAGTAGCCAAATTCAGCATAACTCAGATTAGTAGTTGCATTTTTATCGGCCGCATAACTGAAAAGCGGCAAAAGGATCAAGGAGACAATAATAAGTCGCATATGCTTCCTGCTTCATGTGTTTTTTTGACATTCGTACGCAGAATACTACCTATAAACCTAATATTTTGGAAGAAAATGTTAGATTTCAGCGATTGATAATTGTTCAGAGAATCCGAATTAGGTAATATCAAGCGAGAATAGGGCAGTCATCTGGATTTATTGATTTCGTTACAATGCAGGCAAGCATTAGTAATATTTACGTTTACAAACTTCTATTAATTTAGTGGCCCTCTGATTTTATTTTACGTGTTGTGATGGAGACACCTCATGCATCGTCCTTTCCTGGCTCTTTTTAGTTTAATCATCCTAGTTGTTTTATCCGCATGCAGCAGCTCTGATAGTCCTGTGGATGAGAACTTACTACCCGAGAACAATGCCCCCAGGGTAATTTTACCTGAGTGGGTAATTACCAATGGAGGAGAAAATGTACTTATCGTTTCAGAAGTTCGCGATAATGACAGCACTTCTCATACCTATTCCTGGCGTCAAACCTTAGGGCCGGCCGTCACTCTAAATAATGTTTCCAGTGATCGTTTAGCCTTTGTAGCGCCTTCAGCATCTGAACTGTTGAGACTAGAATTTGAATTAACCGTTACAGATGTTCGCGGAGGAGTTGGAACAGGAACTGTCGATGTATATGTTACGCGTCCAGATACAGGGCTTGTCCAGGGCAAAATTGTTGATGCTAACTCTGGAGCTCCAGTCGCAAACGCTACAGTTTCTGCTGACAACTTTTCTACAGTAAGTAATTCTCAAGGTCGTTATGCATTATTTGATATATCTTATAACCCAAGAACTATTATTACGGTAGAGCATGATAATTATTCAAAACAGTCGCAAATTGTCGCGGTATCTCCTGAAGAGCCTCAAGTAAATTCAACGATAGCGATCATTCCTGCGGATATTTTAACCTTTAGTGCGAGCCAGGGCGCTTCGATATCTACTCAAAACTCCAGTGCATCAGTATCTATTACAGCTAATAGTCTTGTTGATAGCTCTGGCATGGCCTATTCCGGAGATGTCACGGCAAAAATTTCGGCAATCAACACATCAAATAACGTTTACCTTATGCCAGGCGACTACACAATTAATAATGGGTTACCAATTGAAACCTTTGGCGGTATTAATATTGAGCTCTTTGATGACTCCGGGGAACGTCTCAGTCTTGCGCAAGGCGAAACCATCACCGCAAACTTCAACGTCGCAAGCGCAAGTAACTCTCCATTATCGCCCACAGATATTTTTGGATATGATTTTAGCACCGGTCGTTGGACTGCTGTTGATTCGGGCTCGATCTCCAATGGAAAATACCTTGTCACCTCTAACCGAGTTACTTCCTTAGCAGCGGGTTCCCAATATAACTTTGTATATATTACTGGTTGCGTTGTAGATCTACTTGGCAACCCAGTGTCAAACATTACAGTAAAGTCTGAAGGAGTTAGATTTAGTGGTACGACACAAACCTTTACCGATTCAGCAGGCGACTTTTCGATTCGTGCTCGACAGAACTCAGACTTATTGTTATTTGCTAGTCGAGCAGGCAGCGTATCAAACACGGCTTTAGAAAGCGTAGGAGCATCAGACATTGATTTACCGAACTGCTTTACATTAGCGGAAGGTGCCATTCGACTAAAGTTAACCTGGGGAGATTCACCTTCTGACTTGGACTCACATTTGGTGGGACCCAACTATCATGTCTATTACGTAAATAAAGGCAGTTTAACGCAAGCTCCATTTGCTCAGTTAGACGTAGATGATGTGGATGGTGAAGGGCCGGAGATCATTACCATTTCACAGTTTGATCTACCAGGTGAGTACTCTTATTCGGTATACAACTACAGTCGCACTCAAAATCCAGGTATAACTGAATCGCCAACAGTCGTTGAACTGAATATCGATGGTGATTTACAGGTGTTCAGCCCTCCCGCTGGAGAAGGTAATAATTATACATGGAATGTACTGACTTTCGTTGTGGATAACAATGGCAACTATACAGTTCGCGTAGATAACACTTGGAGTCAATCAGAACCTAACTAATTAAAAAATGGCTGGTAGAAAAAACTACCAGCCTTAAATGCCGATATTCAATATTATTTTAAATGTAATTTACGCTTACCCCCTCCTTTCCAAAGAGACACTGTCAGGATTCGTGCTTTATATTTCTTTATAGCTATAATCCGCTAACTATTTGAAAATCTTAAACTTCAACAACAAGTAAAGTTATAATTAACTGAGCGAGCCTAAATAGGTAGTGACTAATCTGATAAGCAAGCAGTACAAGTGGGACTCGCCAAAAAACTTGCTTCCATGAAAGACTGAACATAGTCATCGCAGAAAACACTGTATATGCTACTAGCCCTAACTCTAAAATAATCAAATAAAATTTGAATGCTACGTCTTCAGTTATTCCCGGAGCGATAAGAAAAAATAGTGATGCTGGAATTTGCGCAAAAACTATCCACAACATCCACCATGAATGTAAATTAAGACTATAAATAAGATAATCGCCAGGAAAATAGTTTTTATTTCGATATATGACACTAATAAAGACCGCAAAAAATGGCACTTGTAAAATAATGAGCGATCTTGCAAGCAGAGTCACCAATTGGTCATATGCATTAGCGAACGTTTGTTGGTTAATATTGATATGTTCAATATAAGAATGCACCCATGGCTGAACCCAGGGGCTATATGGCTGCAAAGTCATTTGGTCAATAAAAGATACATAAAAATCAGTAATAGGAGAAAGAAAGACAAAAATTACATTAATTAATAAAAACAAAGTGATAGGCTTTAAATAATTGACTCGTCGGCCATCATGAAAATTGCGCTCATAACGTCCCGGATACAATAGAAACACCTTAAGTGTTTTTATTAGCTTACTGTCGACCGATGTAAATTCTTCAAACACGTCTTTTAAGATCTGTTTCATCGATCTAAGTTCAGGCGTCAATCGTTGCTCACCACACACAGAACAGTAGTCGCCCCGAAACTCGGAAGAGCAACTCGGACAAAACGTTTGATTAGATTGAGTTAAGTTTTGACGTGTCATATTTCACTATTTACTTATCAATTAAGTCATTAAGAAAACACGGAGTTGGTACTTATAGTATTCAATACCTGCCAGAATTGATCCTATTCTTGATTTTTTAAAGGAGCTGCTATACTTAACGTCACAATTAATTTTAGACACTCCTGATCTGCCTTAAAATATCAGGAAAATTAATACGAGAGCTTATACGTGTCTTACCTACGTTTACTCTTATCTCTGCTCCTGCTTAGCACCATCCATAATGCCACAGCCGAGCAGCTTTGGAACAACAATAGCTTTACCTATCTTCAAGGAAGTCATTATGAGTTAGGTGATGCTAAAAGGAAAGTTATTACCTTTGAGCACGCCAGCGGTCATACGTGGGGCGATATGTTCTTATTTGTCGACCGTCTTCGCTCAAGCAACGGCTCTAATGAAACCTATATGGAAGTCTCTCCAAGGTATTCGTTAGGAGATTATTTGTTAGATCCCAATGAACACAGTTTTGTAAAAGACATACTGTTATCTTATACCATGGAGTCTGGCCAAAATGATGTGGTCAGTTTTGACCATCACCTTTATGGCTTTGGCATTGATCTTAATATTCCCTATTATAAATTTTTTAAACTTAATTTTTATCGACGAAATAATGATGGTCGAGCGAATAACTGGCAAATGACCCATGCCTTTGCCATTCCATTTTCGGTCGGCGAGCATCGTTTTCTGTACGATGGATTTATAGACTGGAGCAGTGCTGCGGAAACGACCCATAGCTCACTCAATTTCACTTCACAATTAAAGTGGGATGTTGGCCAGCTGATGCAGCTGCCAAAAGATAGGTTATTTCTGGGGATTGAATACGTTTATTGGCGTGACAAGTTTGGCGTAAAAAATCGCCCCACTATCGATAGCAATGAAGATAATCTGAACCTGCTGATCAAAGCACACTTTTGAAATTTAGGACTACTGATGATGCGATGATGAGTTCCAATAATCATCATCGTCATCTAAATTATCATCTATCTCCCAGTCGTATTTCTTTTCGACGAATTTTGGGTCTCGATTGCGAAACGCCAGCGCCGCCAAAACACCGCCCATCCCACCAAACAGGTGAGCTTCAAATGAAATCTTAGGATCCCACGGCAATACGCCTAGCAACATACCACCATACATAAATACAGCTAAAAACATTAACGCCACGGAGCGCTTATCACGGCGTAAAATCGCCATAGCAAATAGAAAATAGAAGATTCCAGTATTTAAACCACTGGCTCCCAAGTGAAAACTTGGCCGCCCAAATAACCACACACCAAAACCTGACACAAGCCAAGCAATGGCTACAGTCTTCCATTTAGAATGTGGATATCCATAAATTAGCAGTCCTCCCAAAAACAGTGCAGGGAGTGTGTTAGCCGACAAGTGCTCCCAAGAACCATGCAGTAGGGGAGCAAAAATAATCCCAGCCAGGCCTTCAAGCTTACCAGGATAGATTGCCAACGATTGAAAATCTAAGCGGAATAAGGCTTCTGCTGCGTGAATAAGCCACAGCAGAACCACAAAATAGAGTACGAGCTTAAAGTCTCGTTTCCAGAGCATCCAGGTAGTCATTGAGTTATTATTGGGACAGATAAAAATATTTAAACACTAAAATGGATATGACACTGGATCAAATTATTACTCAAGCGCGCAGTGAGTCGTTAAAAATTCACCGATTGGATAATCACTCAGGTTTACAGGTCCTCAAACTGGAGACACCCAAGGCCAGTTTAGTACTGCATCTTCAAGGGGCTCATGTCTCTTCTTTTATACCTCGAGGTGCAGACGATATTCTCTGGCTAAGTTCATTGGCAGAGTTTGCTCCGGGTAAAGCGATTCGTGGCGGCATACCTCTTTGCTGGCCATGGTTTGGAAAACACCCTAAACAGGCTGAGCTGGCTCAACACGGCTTTGCACGTAATTCATTGTTTAAACTGATCGATATCAGGACAATTGAACAAGACAACGCTCTGGTCACTCTCGAATTAACCGATACCGCTCAAACTCGTACCATCTTTCCTTTTGCCTTTAAACTGACGGTCGAGCTATTAATATCAACGTCATTAACCATAAAGTTGATCACTACCAATCTATCGCGCCTGCCTTTACCGCTATCACAAGCAATTCACACTTACTTTAATCTTCAAGATATTTACAACACACAGTTAACAGGTCTTGAAGCAGCGCCATTCTACGATCAGTTATCTGGAAAGGATGATAATGAAACAAGTAGCGTCATTACCTTTAAGAAAGAAACCGACCGCATTTATCGTACCTGCAACGCGCAATTAATTATCGATGATTCAGCACGACAAATCACGATTCAACAAAGCGGAGACGACAGTACCGTGGTTTGGAATCCATGGGTTGAAAAAAGCCTACGCATGAGTGATTTTCCCGATGATGGCTATGTTGAAATGCTATGTGTTGAAGCCGCTAACACGGGAGATAAACTATTGCTCCAACCGGGCGATTGTTATGAGTTGAGTCAAACCATAGGGCTAGAAGAATAGATTGAGTAAACTCATGCAATTGCATTTATCGCATCTAAAGGCACACCTACAATTATCTCGTACTGAACGGTTGGAGCCCCTTTAAGGTCGATTGAAACAAACCGGCGCCAACAAAAAAATCAACAAAAAGAGATATCTTGCCGTTTTGCATTGCGATAACAAATGATCATAGATATTGCTCTTATTTGGCGCCCCTGTGTTTGAAATCTCATTATGAGAATATGATTAACTTGCTGTTTTTTATAGTTATATTCAGGGTAAGAGG